>NZ_JBRJGW010000002.1:0-503380 GCF_053628695.1 Amorphus sp. MBR-141 | reverse complement strand
ACCTCGGGCAGCTCGTCCAGACCATCGAACCCGACGAATGCCAGAACTATCTCACCAACGCTGGATACGCTTCCGTCAAAACATGAAACGCTCTAGAACTGCGGCCGGGCCGAGGCCGGCAACGAGAACGCCATCCCGGAGATGGTCCACTCCCATTCCTTCATGGGCACCTTGCATTCGGAGATCATGACGTTGTCGCACTCTCCGGCCGGCGGTTCGGCGCTGACCTCCAGGCTGAACCAGTCTGTGTCGCCCCGGCGGTAGGTTACGCTCGTGGAGCCGGGGCCGTCCGCATCGTAGGCGGAGTCGCGTCTCCATCCCTCCAACCCGTCGCCGATGTCGGCAATAGTCTCCAGGTTCTCCGCGACCCCCGTGGCGGTTCCGGAGAACAGGCAGGCCGTTCCGTCAATGTTGGAATACATGTACGGCCCGGCATCGCCGACGACGGTATCGACGTGGACGCCCGTTTTGTCGCTCGCCGTCTTGGCGAGGTCGGTGCACGTGTCCTCCGGGAGCGGTTTCGCGGTGATCGAGGACTGGGCGTGGGCAATTCCTCCGGCACCCAGGAGCGCCGTCATGGCGAGGATCGGCAGCGCCCGAAAAGCGCTCGGTCGGGCATCGGTTCGACTGGCGGTGTCCATGATATCTCCTCGTGTTTCGGAAGTCGGTCGGCCAGCCGGACGTCTATCGCTGGCACTCCGGGCAGTAGAAGGTCGAGCGGCCGCTCTGGACGATGCGCGCGATGGTGCCCCGGCAGTCCGCGCGCGGACAGGGCGCGTGCTCGCGATCGTAGACGGCGAAGGTGTGCTGGAAATAGCCCAGCGAGCCGTCGGCCTGCACATAGTCGCGCAGCGACGAGCCGCCCGCGGCGATGGCGTCGGCAATCACCGCCGTGATGGCATGGGCGAGGCGTTCGGTGCGCTCGGTCGGCCGGCCGTCGCGGCGGACGATGGAGCCGGCGGCCCGGCGCGGCGACAGGCGGGCGCGCCACAGCGCCTCGCAGACATAGATGTTGCCGAGGCCGGCGATGACGCCCTGGTCGAGGAGGGCCGCCTTCAGCGGCGCGGCCCGTCCGGCGAATCGCTCCGCCAGGAAGGGGCCGTTGAGCGCGTTGCCGACCGGCTCGATGCCGAGGCCGCAGATGAGCGGGTGGGCGTCGAAGGCGTCGCCGGCGATCAGCGACATGTAGCCGAAGCGACGGGGGTCGTTGTAGACGACGCGGGTGCCGCTATCGAGATGGAAGACGACGTGGTCGTGGACGGGATTCTTGCTGCGGGGATGGTGGAACGCGCCGGGGGTGTCGGCAGCCGCGCCGTGCTCCATGCGGAACGAGCCGGACATGCCGAGGTGCATCAGCAGGACCGTGCCGTCGTCGAGGTGGGTGAGCAGATACTTGGCGCGCCTGCCAAGATGTGTCACGCGCCGGCTGGCCAGCCGATCCGCGAAATTCTCGGGGAACGGAAAGCGCAGGTTGGGACGGCGCTGCTCGACCGACAGGATGGTGCGATCGACGAGGTGGGGCTCAAGGCCGCGCTTGACGGTCTCGACTTCTGGAAGCTCGGGCATCACAAAGACTGTCGCTGGCGGAGGGTGCCGGATCGGCCGTGCTGTCGCGCGGTCGAGCCGTCCATGGACGTCACCATAGCCGCCACGCATGCAGACGGCTATCGTCCCGCAGGAAAGGTCTGACATCGATGAGCGATACCGACATGCGCGCACGGAAGGACGGAGACCTCCCGTTCGGCTTCCGCCAGGTGCAGGCCCGCGAGAAGCAGGGGCTGGTGGACGACGTGTTCCACAGGGTCGCCCAGCGCTACGACATCATGAACGACCTCATGTCCGGTGGCCTGCACCGGCTGTGGAAGGACGCGATGGTCAGCTGGCTCGCCCCGCCGAAGGGCGCCCGGGCCGCCTACAAGGTGCTCGACGTGGCCGGCGGGACCGGCGACGTGGCGTTCCGCATCCTCGACCGGGGCGGTCCTGCCGTGAGCGTGACGGTGGCCGACATCAACGCCGCCATGCTGGGCGTCGGCGCAGAGCGCGCCCGCAAGCGCGGCGCCGACACGCGCACCCGCTTCGTGCAGGCCAATGCCGAGGCGATCCCGTTCGCCGACCGCACCCACGACGCCTACACCATCGCTTTCGGGATCCGGAACGTGCCGGACCGCGCCGCGGCGCTGGCCGAGGCCTACCGCGTGCTGAAGCGCGGCGGCCGCTTCATGTGCCTGGAGTTCGCGCCGGTGGACCTGCCGATTCTCAAGCGCGTCTACGACACCTATTCGTTCCAGGTGATTCCCCGGATGGGACGCGCCGTGACCGGCGACGACCAGCCGTACCAGTATCTGGTGGAATCGATCCGCACCTTCCCGATCGCCGAGCGGTTCGCCGTGGAGATCGAGGACGCCGGCTTCGAGCGCGTGTCGTTCCGGCCGTTCTCGGGCGGCATCGCCACCATCCACTCCGCCTTCAAGGTCTGAGGGGATGCCGCTTCAGGTCGCGCCCTTCCTGCGCCTCGTTCATGCCGGCTTCGTCCTCGCGCGCGAAGGCGTGTTCGGCCTGGTCGCGCTGCCGGACCTGCCGCCGTCGGCGCGTTTCGCGATCAGCGTGGCGCGGCTTGCCGAGCGCCGCGGCGTCAAGCGCACCGATGCGGCAGCGCGGCTGACCCAGGCGCTCAACCGGCTCGGCCCGTCCTACGTCAAGCTCGGCCAGTTCCTCGCCACCCGGGCCGATGTGGTGGGTGCCGACGCGGCCGCGGAACTCGCCAAGCTGCAGGACGAGGTTCCGGCGATCTCCGACGAGGCCGCGCGCGCGGCCGTCGCGGAAGGGCTGGGCCGGTCGCTCGACGAGGCCTTCATCGAGTTCGGCCCGTCGGTCGCCGCCGCCTCGATCGCGCAGGTCCATCGCGCCACGGTGCGCGATGTCGATGGCGGCGTGCGCGACGTGGCGGTCAAGGTGCTGCGCCCCGGCGTTGCCGGCCGGTTCGCCCGGGATCTCGAGAGCTTCTACCTCGCCGCCCGGGTGGTGGAGCGCTTCGCCCCCCAGGCCCGCCGGTTGCGGCCGATCGCCATCGTCGACACGCTTGCCCGCTCGGTGCACCTGGAGATGGACCTGCGCCTGGAGGCGGCGGCGCTGTCGGAAATGGCGGAGAACTGCGCCGAGGACCCGGGCTTCCGGGTGCCCTCGGTCGACTGGTCGCGCACCACCAAGAGCATCCTCACCATGGAGTGGATCGACGGCATCAAGCTGTCGAAGATGGAGCTCGTGCGCGAGGCGGGGCTCGACATGGTGCTGCTTGCCGAGACCGTGCTGCAGTCGTTCCTGCGGCACGCGGTGCGCGACGGCTTCTTCCACGCCGACATGCACCCGGGCAATCTGTTCGTCGAAGAGGACGGGACGCTGGTGGCCGTCGACTTCGGCATCACCGGCCGCCTGAACAAGGACGAGCGCTCGTTCCTGGCACGGATTCTCTACGGGTTCATCCGGCGCGACTACAAGATGGTCGCCGACGTGCACTTCGAGGCGGGCTATGTGCCGGCCGACCAGGACCCGGACGTGTTCGCCCAGGCGCTCCGGGCGATCGGCGAACCGATCCGCGACCAGACCGCCCAGGACATCTCCATGGCGCGGCTCTTGACCCAGCTGTTCGAGGTCACCGAGCTGTTCGCGATGACCACCCAGCCGCGGCTGATCATGCTGCAGAAGACGATGGTGGTGGTGGAGGGGGTCGCCCGCACCCTCGATCCGCGGCTCGACATCTGGCACGTGGCCGAACCGGTCATGCGCCGCTGGATGGAGGAGCACATCGGCCCGGCGCACTTCATCCAGGAGGCCGGCCAGGGGCTCAGCGCGCTGTCGCGCTTCATGACCGAGTTTCCGGATTTCGTCGAGAAGATGAGCCGCACCAGCCACGGCCTGACCGGCATGGCGGAAACCGGGCTGATCCTCGCCGCCGAGACCGTCGATGCCATCGCCGAGGCGCAGGCGCGCCGCACCCGCTCGCGCCAGGCCGCCCTCTGGCTGGGCGCCATCTCGCTGGCCGTCATCGCGGTGTCGGTGGCGTTCTAGCTCTTTGGTCCGGAGCGGGATGCGGGCGGAAAACCGGGTCTCGGCTTTCCTCAGCCCGCTCTAATCCTCCGCCGAGAGCCCTTCCACCGTCGCCAGCAGACGGTCGATGTCCTGGGGACGGGACAGGCGGTGGTCGCCGTCCTTGACCAGGGTCAGCACCACGTCGTCGCGGGCGAGCCGGGAGACGAGGTCGGTGACGTGGGTCCACGGCACGTCGGTGTCCTGGACGCCCTGCAGGATGTGCACGGGGCAGGCCGTCTCGATGGGCCCGGTGTCGTAGAGCAGGTTGCTCCGCCCATCCTCGATCAGCGAGCGGGTGATGGGAAACGGGTCCTCGCCGTAGGGCGATGGGCGCATCCAGACGCCGTCGCGCTCGATCGTGTCCTTCACGTCCTGGGCGAAGGCGGCCCACATCAGCCGCTCGGTGAAGTCGGCCGCCGGGGCGATCAGCACCATCCCGGCGAGCCGCTCCGCCTTGCCGGCTGCCTGAAGCCGGCGCGCCAGCAGCAGCGCGATCCAGCCGCCCATCGACGAGCCGACGAGGATCGTCGGTCCGGGACAGAAGGCGTCGAACACGGCTTCGGTCTCGTCGAGCCAGCGCGAGATGGTGCCGTCGATGAACCGGCCTTCCGATTCGCCGTGGCCGGAATAGTCGAAGCGCGTCACCCGCCGGCCGCTGCCGGCGCCCCAGTCGTCCAGCGCCACCGCCTTGGTGCCCTGCATGTCCGACATGAAGCCGCCGAGCCACAGCAGTCCGGGGCTGTCGCCGGGCCGGTCGCGCACCGCGATGCGGCGGGCGTCGGCATCGGTCCCGACGGTAAGAAAGTGCGGTGCGGTGTCGCTCATTTGCCTGTCTTCGCTCCGGTGCTATCGTCGCTGTCTCCTGGCATAGCGATCTCCGGCCCGCGATGCCAACTTCCCCGGGCCCGCCGTCGAGCCGGACGCCATCCCTCATCTCCGAGCCAACATCCGTGCCCAGACCGACCGTCCTGCAGATCGTTCCCGAACTCCACACGGGCGGTGCCGAGCGCACGGCCGTGGACGTGGCGGCCCGCCTCGTCGACGAGGGCTGGCGGGCGATCGTCCTGTCGGAGGGCGGCCAGCTTGTCGACGAGCTGAAGGCGACCGGCGCGGAGCATGTCGATTTTCCCGCCCGGAGCAAGAACCCGATCCGGCTCCGCCGCAACGCCTCGGCGATTGCGGCGATGGTGCGCGAGCAGGGGGTCGATATCATTCATGCCCGCTCGCGCGCGCCGGCCTGGTCGGCGCTGTGGGCGGCGCGGCGGACGGGGCGACCGTTCGTCACCACCTATCACGGCGCCTACAACCAGAAATCCTGGCTGAAGGGCGCCTACAATTCCGTCATGGCGCGCGGCGACGTCGTCATCGCCAACTCCGGCTTCACCGCCGACCTGATCCGGGCCCGGCACCCCTTCGCGGAAGGCCGCATCGTCACCATTCACCGCGGTACCGACCTTGCGGCCTTCGAGGACCCGCACATCCCGGACCGGGCAGTGGCGCTGCGCCGCCAGTGGGGGGTGGGCGAGGGGGCGCCGGTGATCCTGCAGCTTGCCCGCCTGACCGGCTGGAAGGGGCAGGGAGTGGTGATCGAGGCGCTGGCGCAGCTGACCGGCCGGCCGGACTGCGTGGCCGTGCTGGCCGGCGACGCCCAGGGTCGCGAGGCCTATGTGGCATCGCTCCGCGCGCGCATCCGCGAGCTGGGGCTGGAGGGGCGGGTGATCCTGCCCGGTCACTGCGGCGACGTGCCGGCGGCCATGGCGGCGGCGGACGTCGTGGTGGTGGCCTCGATCGAACCGGAGGCCTTCGGGCGCGCAGCCGTGGAAGCCCAGGCCGCCGGACGGCCGGTGATCGTGTCCGACCTCGGGGCGGTCGGCGAAACCGTGGCGACGCCGCCGGAGGTGGCCGAGGCGGACCGGACCGGCTGGAAGGTGCCGCCGGGCGATGCCGCCGCGCTGGCCCGCGCCCTTGCCGATGCCCTCGTTCTGGACGGCGATGCGCGGGCCGCGCTTGCCGATCGCGCGCGGGCGCATGTCCGGTCGGCGTTCTCGCTGGAGGCGATGACGGATCGGACGATGGCCGTCTATCGCGGCCTGCTGGAGCGCCGTGCCTGAGCATGTGCCGTTCGGGCCGGATCGAAACCGGACGAGACGGAACTGTTCGAGGCAAGCCGTCTGCGGCCATGTCTCAGCGATCGGATGTGTCCGCCGATCGACGTGTTCCGGACGGCTCCTGCGGGGTTTCGCGCGGATGGCCGCGCAATCCGGCGTTGACTTCCCGGGCCAAAGCCCCGATCTTCTGGGCTGGCCGCTTTCGTGGCGTCCTGACGGATCGAGTCCAGGGGCCCCGGCGCTTTGCGTGCGGGGCTACCGGCGTTATTTGCCTCGACCCGATTCATTGCTTTGCCGCGAACCGCGACCTGTCCCTGAACAGACTAGGAGAAACGTACCATTCGCCGTCCGCACCGTGCTCCGCCGCCCACCAAAGAAGGGCCGCGCATCAATTCCGAGATCCGTGTTCCGCGGGTTCAGCTTGTCGACGCCGAAGGCAACAACCGGGGCGTCGTCGAGACAGACGAAGCCTTGGCCATCGCCGAGGAATCCGGGCTTGATCTCGTAGAGGTCTCTCCGAACGCCGATCCGCCCGTCTGCAAGATTCTCGATTTCGGCAAGTTCAAGTACCAGAGCCAGAAAAAGGCCGCCGAAGCGCGCAAGAAGCAGAAGACGGTCGAGGTCAAAGAGATCAAGATGCGTCCGAACATCGACACGCACGACTATGACGTGAAAATGCGGGCGATGAAGCGTTTCTTCGACGAAGGCGACAAGGTCAAGGTGACGCTGCGGTTCCGGGGGCGCGAGATGGCGCATCAGGAAATCGGCATGGACCTGCTTCGCAAGGTCAAGTCGGAGACCGAGGACTTCGCCAAGGTGGAATCCGAGCCGCGCCTCGAGGGCCGGCAGATGGTGATGGTGCTGGCTCCGGCCGGCCGCTGATCGCCGCACCGTTCTCCAGCGCATGCGAGGGACGGGGGAAGGGGCGTGGACGCGCCCCGCCATCCTCCGCCCCTTGAGCCCCAAGGGGCGGCATCGTGGCCCGCGCCCTGCGCTTCCCCGCGCCAACGGCCGCCTGGGGCCGGGCACTGGCTGTGCCGCGTGCCGGCTTGCCCCCGATCGTCGATCACCGATCTAGGTCGCGCCGCCTTTTCAATCCATTCGAATTCACGCGTCGGAATTTCGCGACGGAGGGACGGTCCGGTCGTTCGGCCTCGCTGTGGGAGAGGTGCGCCACAGCAGCGCCCGACGCCGAAACTCGAGGGTCCAGGCGCCCCCGCGGATCCGCCTCCGGTGAGGCCGCGCGGCCGGAACCGAGTCTCGGCTACCCCCGCGAGCGGACCGTTTCCAGCACGCGGACGATGAGCCAGATCGGCACCACGATCATCCCGCCGAGCAGCAGATACTGGCCGATCTCGACGACCACGTCCCAGCCGATCGTCGGCAGGTGCCGGATCCAGTCGGTCAGATAGAAGACGATGTCGCCGGGCGTGAAGCCGACGGCGGCGAACGCCAGGCCGACGACGAACGAGATTACCACGAGCTTGATCAGCACCTGGCCCGGCGAGCCGCCGAGAAAGCGGCGCATGGGAGAGCGTTGGTCGGTCATCGCAGGCAGGTTCCTCGGTCTGGGCAGGCAGCGCCGGGTGCGCCGTGTCCGCCTCTATATCAAGGTGAGGCGGTCCGCGTCTTCAAGGTGTGAAGCCGCCGGCCGGGCTGCGATCATTCCGGCGGCGGGGGCGGACCATCGTCGGGAGGGCCGTCATCGCGGTCATGCCGGCGCAGGCCGATGCGCGCGCGCACGTCCGGCGGGGTCTCGGCGACGATCCTCTCGAGCGCCGCGTGTCCGGCCTGCTGGAGGGCGGTGGTGTTCGCCTGGATCTCGTCGAGCACGCTCTTCAGGGCCTCGGGATCGAACGGCTCCGCCCGCATCACCTCGAACATCTTCTTGCGGGCCGCGCGAAGCGCCTCGAAGTGGGACTTCACGGACGGATTGTTGAAGAGATCGTCGCGCAGCGCCTCGCGCATCTCGCCGGGGAACGCGCGGTCCGCCGCCGTCATGAAGGTGGAGAACCCGCCGCGCGGGGGCGGATGCGGCAGGAACATCCGTGCCGACACGAACCCGCCGAGGGTAAAGTTGACCGCGAGCGACACCGCCAGCGCAACGAGCACGCCGATCGCCCAGCCACCGCGCAGCGTCATAGGCTGTCTCCCGTCGAGAAGCCGTCATCCTGGTCGACGCCGAGCACCAGCACGGCCACGTCCTCGCCCTGGGAATAGGACTGCCCCGGCTGCTGGTCGATCACCAGGCCGAGCGTGGCGCCGAGGGCGATGCAGCCGACGGCGGCGAAGGCGAATGCCGCCATCCGCACCGGCGTGAAGAGGCGGATGGCGGCCTGGGGAGCGCGCCGCTCGCGCACACCCTCGAGGATCCGCCCGACGGTGGCGGAGTGGACCGGCGACGGCGTGGTGAGGATCCGGAGGTCGGCGTCGAGGCTGCGGCTGGCGGCGAGCAGGCGGCGGGCCTTGTCGTCGCGCGCAACCAGCGCGCCGACGCTCTCGGCCGTCCCGCGCGGCCAGGCATGCGCATCCGACCCGTACCGGTCGAGCAACGCTTCCAGATCCGCCAGAGTGAAGGTCCTGTTCATCCGTTTCGCCTCCGCGAGCGCCGCTGTCCGTCCGCGGACCCGCAACCCGTTCGATCGTATCTCATGCGCCGCTTTCCGCCACACCCGTGGCCTCGCGGTCGAGCTTGTTCTGTCTCAGCGTCCGACGCGCCCGCACCAGAAGCTGTTCGGCGGCGCCGTCGCTGATCCCGAGCCGCGCGGCAATCTCCGAGGTGGAGATCTCGCCGGACGCGGCGAGCAGGATTGCCGCGCGCTGGCGCGCAGGCAATGCCTGAATGTCCTTCGCCACCGCCTGGAGTTCGCCACGCACCACGGCTCCGTGCTCGGCGCCGGGATCAGGTTCGACCGGATCGTCGACGGTGTCGAGGCCGACCAGCCGCCGCACCTTCTTGCGCCGGTCGAGATCGATGCAGCGGTTCAGGGCGATGCGGTAGATCCACGTCGACACCTTCACGCCGCGCGGGTCCCAGCCTCCCGCCTTGCGCCAGACCGACCAGAAGGTGTCCTGCACCACATCGTCGGCGTCGGCGGAAGAGCCGGTGAACCGCCGGGCGAGCGCATGGATGCGTCCCGTATGGCGCTGCACGAGCTCGGCAAACGCCCGCTCGTCCCCGCGCGCGATCAGCGCGAGAAGCCTGGTGTCCCCGTCGTCGGTTGCGCTCGTGTCCACGATGGTCGTCGGATCGATCTTTCGTGTCCGCGGTCCGGCGACCGCATCAATGGAAGCGGCCATGGGATCCTCTCAACGGGTCGTCTCCGCGGCATGGCGACCGGTCCTGGCTGTCGCGATATAGCGCATTTCGCCTCCCGCCGGGAACCTGTCGCCGATCCGCGCGATGGTTCCGCATCGTCTCGCTCGACGTCGGTGTCTGTCCTACCTGACGACCTGAACGTCCGCGGGCGCTGCGTCCTACGCCGCTTCTCGAAATTCGGTGGAGGGCGTACCTTGTGAGCCTCCGGGGCGGGGTGGTATCCCAGCCCCCGCCGATGTCGGCATCGACCTGAACTCCTGGAGAGGATCCTCGCACATGACGGCAGACCAACCGCTGTGGACACCTTCGAAGGAGCGGATGGCGGATGCCGCCATGACGGCGTTCATGGGCTTTGCCGGCGAGCGGGCAGGCCGGCGCTTCGAGGGGTTCGACGACCTCCACGCCTGGTCGGTGGACGATCTCGGCGGATTCTGGTCGGCGGTCTGGGATTTCTGCGGCGTCATCGGCGACAAGGGCGAGCGCGTTCTGGCCGACGCCGACAAGATGCCCGGCGCCTCCTTCTTTCCGGACGCCCGCCTGAACTACGCCGAGAACCTGCTCCGCCGGAACGACGACGGCGACGCGATCGTCTTCTGGGGCGAGGACAAGGTGCGCCGCCGGATGAGCTGGCGCGAGCTCAACGATCTCGTCTCGAAGATGCAGCAGGCGCTTGCGGCTGCCGGCGTCGGGGTCGGCGACCGGGTGGCGGCGATGATGCCGAACATGCCGGAAGCGACGGCGCTGATGCTCGCCACCGCCTCGCTGGGTGCGACCTTCTCGTCCTGTTCGCCGGATTTCGGCGAGCGCGGCGTGCTCGATCGGTTCGGCCAGATCGAACCCAAGGTCTTCGTCAGCTGCGACGGCTACTGGTACAACGGCAAGCAGATCGCCGTTGCCGACAAGCTCGCTGCCATCGAAGCCCAGATGCAGAGCGCCGAGCAGCTGTGGATCGTGTCCTACCTCGATCAGGCCGGGGACGTGGCCGGCAGCCTGGAACGCGCCACGCCGCTCGACGAAGTGGTCGGGCGCTTCGAAGCCGGGCCTGTGGCCTACGAGCGGCTGCCGTTCAACCATCCGCTCTACATCCTGTTCTCGTCGGGGACGACCGGCGTGCCGAAGTGCATCGTGCATTCGGCCGGTGGCACCCTGCTGATGCACCTGAAGGAGCAGCGGCTGCATTCGGACGTGAAGCCGGGCGACCGCGTCTTCTATTTCAGCACCTGCGGCTGGATGATGTGGAACTGGCTGATGTCGGCGCTGGCGTCCGAGGCGACGCTGCTGCTCTACGACGGCTCGCCGTTCTATCCGAGCGGCGAGATCCTGTTCGACTACGCCGACCAGGAGAAGATGACGCTGTTCGGCACGTCCGCGAAGTTCATCGACGCGGTCGCCAAGTCGGGGCTGGTGCCGATGGAGTCCCACGACCTGTCGACCGTCCGGCTGATGACCTCGACCGGCTCGCCGCTGGCGCCGGAGAGCTTCTCGTTCGTCTACGAGAAGATCAAGCACGACATCCACCTGGCCTCGATCTCCGGCGGCACCGACATCGTCGCCTGCTTCGTTCTCGGGATCCCGATCAAGCCGGTCTACAAGGGTGAGATCCAGGGGCCGGGCCTCGGCCTCGACGTTCAGGTGTGGTCGGAAGACGGCCATCCGATCCGCGAAGGCAAGGGCGAACTCGTCTGCGCCAGGCCGTTCCCCACCATGCCGGTGATGTTCTGGAACGATCCCGACGGCGCCAAGTACCGCGCTGCCTACTTCGAGCGCTTCGACAACGTCTGGTGCCATGGCGACTTTGCCGAGTGGACGGCGCACGGCGGGCTGATCATCCATGGCCGGTCGGACGCGACGCTCAATCCCGGCGGCGTGCGCATCGGCACGGCGGAGATCTACGCCCAGGTCGAGCAGATCCCCGACGTGCTGGAGGCGCTGGCGATCGGCCAGACCTGGGACAACGACGTGCGGGTGGTGCTGTTCGTCCGGCTGGCCGAGGGCGCAACGCTGGACGAGGCGTTGGAGAAGCGGATCAAGACCCAGATCCGCAGCGGCGCCAGCCCGCGCCACGTGCCTGCGAAGATCGTGGCGGTCGCCGACATCCCGCGCACCAAGTCGGGCAAGATCACCGAGCTTGCCGTGCGTGACGTCGTCCACGGCCGGGACGTGAAGAACAAGGAAGCGCTGGCCAATCCGGAAGCGCTCGATTTCTATCGCGATCTGCCGCAGCTGGCCGACTGACCCGGAACCCTGGGGACGTTCGGGGGTTCGCCCCGGCGAGAGAGAAAAGGGGGCGACGATGGATGCCGGACGCAACGCCCGGCTCGAGGAGATCCTCGAGGAGATCTACCGGATCGACGCGGTCGACCTGTTGGCGGACGAGGGCTTGCCCAAGCACGCCGACATGAGCGTCTCGCCGTTTGCCTTCTACCGTGGAACCGCGAGCCTGTTCTATCGCGACCTCGCCTCGGGGCGCATCGATCTGGACGTGTCGCCGCGCTCGATCACCCGCATCCAGGGCGACAGCCATCTTGAGAATTTCGGCTTCCTGACCGAAGGCGGCGCCTGGGCCGCGCCGCATCACGTCGTCTACTGTCCCAACGATTTCGACGATGCCGGTGTCGGCTATGCCGAATGGGACCTGATGCGCTATGCGGTGAGCCTGTTTCTCGCCGCCGACCGGGCCAGCTGCGACGATGGCGGGGCCTACGTGGACTGGCCGCACGACCGCGTCGCGCAGTCACCGGGCTTTGCCCTGGCCCGCAAGGCCGTGAAGCGCTTTTTCAAGGCCTACCGCAAGACCTGCAAGGCGATCGCCGAAAGGCCGGACGACTGCTGGGACGAGGCGGTCTGCAATTTCCCGTCCGGGCATTTCCTGCATGCCTTCGAGAAGAAGGCGAAATCCCGGGCGGTGCGCGGCGACGACTTCACCACCAAGTCGAAGCTTGCCAAGGCCGTCGACCTCGAAGCGGCGGTGCCGCGCCTCGCGCATCAGCCAGGCCGCCTCGAGCGGCTGCTGGGGCAGCGGGCGGGCTCGGTGGTGGAGGCGTTCCGGCCCTATGTGGACGATGCGATCTGCGACGCGGCGATGCGGTTCGGAGCGGGTCTCGGCGCCCGCCACGCCGACCGATACTATCTTCTTGTCGGTCCCGATGCGGTCTCCCGCGACGGCCAGGACTGGCGGCGGATCCTGGAACTCTACCATCTGGTCGAGGTGAAGGAGCAGCGGCCGCCGGCCTTTCTCCCGCATTTCTCCGACATCGATCCGGCGAACCGGATGTCGTCGGCGCGCCTCGTCATCGACTGCCAGCGCCTCATGCAGCGCCGCCCGGATCGGGTTCTCGATCACGTCCACTGGAACGACAGCAACTGGCTGGTCCGTACGCGGCACCATTCGAAGGTGGGCGTCGACGCGGAAGATCTCGCCGACGGCGATCTGAAGGACAATCTCGTCGACCACGCGGAGGCATCCGGACGGGCGCTGGCGCTCGCCCACGGCCGGTCGGACAAGCGGTCCCGGCGCTTCGAGTGCCACATGGTCGAGCGGCTGCAGAAGGACGCGATCCACCGGCTGATCGACGTTGCGGCCGACTACGCGGTGCGCGTCGTCGGCGACTGGGCGATGGTGCGGCGCGCGCGATAGCGCGCATTCTTGCGCGATCGCGCGCAAAGCGCACGCCGCGCCGCTCACACGGGTTGCAACCGCGCCCCGGTTTGCTATCGAGGGATCCCGCAGGTGTTCCAGAGGGCGCAAAGGCACCGACAGGGGCCTCCGCGCACGCTGGCACCGCCGTCCGACCGGGAGTCCCCATGACCGATATCCGCCCGCGCCGCAGCGTTCTCTACATGCCCGGCTCCAATGCCCGCGCTTTGGAGAAGGCGCGCACGCTCGATGCCGACTGCCTGATCTTCGATCTCGAGGACGCGGTGGCGCCGGACCAGAAGGACACGGCACGCGCCCAGGTGCTGGCGGCGGTCGAAGCGGGCGGCTACGGCCACCGCGAGATCGTCCTCAGGATGAACCCGCTCTCCTCTCCCTGGGGAATGACGGATCTCGAGGCGATCGCGGCGAGCAGGGCGGATGCGATCCTGGTTCCCAAGGCCGAGACCGTCGACGACGTCATGTCGATCGGGCGGGTGCTGTCGCGGCTTGGAGCCCCGGCACATTTGAAGATCTGGCTGATGATGGAGACGCCGCGGGCCGTGCTCAACGCCGGCTCGATCGCCGAGGCCGTCGAGGAGGACGCCGGCCGGCGCCTCGACGCGCTGGTGATCGGCACCAACGATCTCGCCAAGGAAACCCGCGCGCAGATCGTGCCTGGCCGGGTGACGATGCTGCCGTGGATCGCGACCTTCGTCGCCGCCGCGCGGGCGAACGGCCTGTCGATTCTCGACGGCGTCTATGGCGACATCGACGACCTGTCCGGGCTGACGGAGGAATGCCGGCAGGGCCGCGACCTCGGGATGGACGGCAAGACGCTGATCCACCCCAAGCAGATCGAGGTGGCGAACCGGCTGTTCGCGCCGAGCGCTGCCGAGGTTGCCTGGGCGCGCAAGATCATCGAGGCCTTCGAGAAGCCTGAAAACGCCGGACGCGGCGCCATCGCGCTGGACGGCAGGATGGTCGAGCGCCTGCACGCCGAGATTGCCGAAAAGACCGTCGCGCTCGCCGATGCGATTGCGCTGCGCGGGGCCGCCTGATGGTGGGCAGCGAAGCCACCGACAGGCTCGTCGTCGCCACCTGGAACATCAACTCGATCCGCTCGCGCATCGGGCTGGTCGACAGGTTCGTCACCGCCTACCGGCCCGACGTGCTGCTGCTGCAGGAGACGCGGTGCCCGGACGACCAGTTTCCCCGGTCGGCGCTGGAAAAACTCGGGTTCCCCCATGTCGTGGTGAACGGTCGCAAGGGGCATCACGGCGTGGCAATTGCCTCGAACCGTCCGATCGAGCGCGTCGGGCGGGAAAACCTCGCCGACATCGACGAAGGCCGTCACATCTCCGGTCTCGTCGAGGTGGGCGGCAGGCCGGCGGCACTCCACTCCGTCTACATCCCCTCGGGCGGCGACGAGCCGGACCCGGAGATCAATCCGAAGTTCCGCGCCAAGCTCGCCTATCTCGATGCGTTCGCGCCGTGGAGCATCCTGTCGTCGGCCGAGCCCAGCCTCGTCGGCGGCGACTTCAACGTGGCCCCGCACCCCGACGACGTGTGGTCCCATAAGCAGCTCCTGAAGGTGGTGAGCCATACGCCCCAGGAGACCGAGCGCCTGGATGCGGCGCTGATGGCCGGCCGCTGGATCGACGTGGTCCGGCGCGACATGCCGCCGCCCGAGAAGGTCTTCACTTGGTGGAGCTACCGCAACCGCGATCACACGGTCGCCAACCGCGGGCGCCGGCTCGACCACATGTGGGCCTCGCCCTCGCTCGCCGACCGGGTGAGCGACGTGCGGGTGATCGCCGAGGCGCGCAGCTGGGAAAAGCCGTCCGACCACGTGCCGGTGCTGGTCACCATCACGGGCTGAAGCCGCTTCGCTCTCACGGTCCTCAGCCGGCCGGCGTCGCGGCTAGGCCGATGCGGCGGCGCACGTCGGCCGGCGAAAGTCCCTCGGCTCGGAGGTCGCGCAGGCTGGTCGCGCCGGCGGACTTGGAGAGCTTCCGCCCGTCCGTGCCAAGGACCAGCCGGTGATGCCGGTAGACCGGAACCGGCAGGCCGAGAAGCGTCTGCAGCAACCGGTGGATCGACGTGGCGTGGAAGAGATCCTGGCCCCGGATGACGTGGGTGATGGCCTGCACCGCATCGTCGACGACGACGGACAGATGGTAGCTGCCGGGCACGTCGCTGCGGCCGATCACCACGTCGCCCCATCCGGACGGGTCCACGACGACGCGGCCGGTTTCCCCGGCGGGGCCGGCATCGCGTTCCTCGAAGCTGAGCGGGCCATCGATCCGCCCAAGGGCGTCGGCCATCCGCAGCCGGAGCATGGGCGGCCGGCCCGCGGCGATCCGTTCGCGCACGACGGCGGCGGGCAGGAACGCGTCGTCCGGCGGCACGTGCCAGCCGCCGTCCGGGTCGCGGCTCCAGGGCGCACCCGCCGTCTCTGCGGTCGCGGCGGCGTCGGCGATCTCCCTCCGGGTGGCATAGGAACGGCGGACGAGGCCCATGCCGTCGAGCCGGGCGAGGGCGTCGAGGTAGGCATCCACATGGTCGGACTGGCGGCGGACCGGCGGGTCGAACGTGAGCCCCAGCCAGCCGATGTCCTCGAAGATCGCGGCTTCGAATTCCGGCCGCGCGCGGTTGGTGTCGAGATCGTCGATGCGGATGAGGAAGCGGCCGCCGCAGGCCTCGGCCGTCTCCGCATTGAGGATTGCGCTGAGCGCGTGGCCCAGATGAAGATAGCCGTTGGGGCTCGGCGCGAAGCGGGCGGTCGTGGGGCTCGAGGCGATCATCGCGCGGGTCACATGGTGCTTGCGGGTGTCGTGAGCGGTAGCGGGTATGGGGCGATCATGACAAGCGCGCGATCACGCAAGACGCCGGCGAAGCGTCCGGTGAAGCGGACCGCTGCGGCTGCACCGCCCCTGCCGGCGGCAGGGTTGCGGCCGATCGAGACCGACGCCGACGTCGCGGCGGGGCTGCAGGCGCTGGTCGACCTGGACCCCAGGCTCGTGCCGGTGCGCGACCTCGCCGGCGACCTGCCCTTGCGGCTGCGCCAGCCGGGCTTCGAGGGCCTCGTCCGGATCATCGTGTCGCAGCAGCTGTCGGTGGCCAGCGCCACGGCCATCTGGGCCCGGCTGGCCGATGGCCTCGGCGAGATCACTGTCGAGCAGATGTCGGCGCGCGACGACGAGGCGCTCCGAGCCATGGGCCTGTCGCGCCCGAAGGTGCGCGCGCTGCGGGCGATCTGCGAAGCGGTCGGCGGAGGGCTCGATCTCGGCGGGATTGCGGCGCTGCCGGCGGACGAGGCCCACACGATGCTCTGCACGGTGAAGGGCATCGGCCCGTGGACGGCTGACGTCTACCTGCTGTTCTGCGCGGGCCATCCCGACATCTTCCCGGCCGGCGACATCGCCCTGCAGAACGCGGTCGCGGATGCGTTCGGGCTGGAGGCGCGGCCGTCCATCCCGGAGTTGCACGACATCGCCGCCGTGTGGTCGCCGTGGCGCGGCGTCGCCGCACGGCTGTTCTGGGCCTACTATGGCGCGCGCAAGGCCGGCCGAGAGGTACTGCCCGTCTGATCCTTTTGTCGGTGCGGCCGGCACGAAAAAAGGGCACCGGCGGTGCCCGGTGCCCTTCGCATTCTGATGTCCGGTGGCGTGCCCGCCTACATCGCGCGGCGCAGCAGCCGGTACACGAACAGCAGGATGATTGCGCCGACGATGGCGGTGAGGATCGAGCCGAGCGACAGGCCGCCGGTCACCGTTCCGACCCCGAGCGCGCTGCCGACATAGCCGCCGACGAACGCGCCGGCGATCCCGATCAAGATGGTGACGAAGATACCGCCCGGGTCGTTGCCCGGCATGATCAGCTTGGCGAGCGCACCGGCGATGAGGCCAAGGATGATCCAGGAAAGGATGGTGAGCATTGTCGAGAACCCCCGATTTTATGGACGGTCGGCAAACACACACGCTGGAAATTGGTTCCACGCCATATCAGAGCGTGTCCACGTCACGATGACAACAACGCAGGGCGCCGACCGTGAGGTTTGAAGCCTTCACTGGACCCGCGACGGGCACCCGTGAAAGGGTATCGACCGGAACCGCCGAGGCAGAAACCGGAGACGCGCCCGCATGCTCGACCTGGATGGCCCACGACTGGACCCCGCCTCGGGCAACGCCCCCTCGGGTCTCGTCGTGCTTCTGCACGGCTACGGCGCCGATGGCGCCGACCTGATCGGTCTCGCCGAGCTCTGGGCGCCGCGCCTGCCGACCGTCGCCTTCGTCGCGCCCAACGCTCCCGAGCCGTGCGAGATGGCGCCGATGGGCAGGCAGTGGTTTCCGCTGACGCTGCGCGATCCGTCCGAATACTGGCGCGGGGTGACGGCCGCGGCCCCGGTCCTGGACGCCTTCATCGACGCCGAGCTCTCGCGCACCGGCCTGACGGAGGAGGACCTCGTCCTGGTGGGCTTCAGCCAGGGAACCATGATGGCGCTGCACGTCGGCTTCCGGCGCGCCCGCCCGCTCGCCGGCCTCGTCGGCTATTCGGGCAGCCTTGCCGGCCCCGAGCGTCTCGAGCAGGATCTGCGCCAGCGCTGTCCGGTCCTGCTGGTGCACGGGGCGGCCGACGAGGTGCTGCCGGCGGACCTGACGCGGCACGCTGCCCGCGTCCTGGAGGGGCTGCAGGTGCCCGTACGGTCCCACATCGAGCCGGGTCTCGGCCACGGAATCAACGAGACGGGGCTGCGGCTGGGTGCCGATTTTCTGAGTGAGGTGTTGTCCCGCTGATGCGGCCTATGGGCACGGGAAGCAACGCACCATATTTCACAACAGTGACATAGAGCCTATACATAGTTCAGTCACGCATCCGAAGTTGGCGAATCAACTGAGGGACGAGGGACATCGAGTGAGCATTGCGGTATCTCCCGATGCGCATCCTACGTTGGTGCTCAATGCGGATTATCGGCCGCTGAGCTACTATCCGCTGTCGCTGTGGTCGTGGCAGGATGCCATAAAGGCGGTGTTCCTCGACAGGGTGAACATCGTCTCGGAGTACGAAGCGACGGTGCGAAGTCCGTCCTTCGAAATGAAGCTCCCGAGCGTCGTGTCGCTCAAGACCTACATCAAGCCCGCCCGCTACCCCGCCTTCACCCGCTTCAACGTCTTCCTGCGCGATCGCTTCGAGTGCCAGTACTGCGGCACCCGGGAAGACCTCACCTTCGATCACCTGATCCCGCGGTCCCGGGGCGGCCTGACCCTGTGGGACAACGTCATCGCCGCCTGCTCCAGCTGCAATCTGCGCAAGGGCAACAAGTCGTGCCGCGACATCGACATGTGGCCCCGGCAGATGCCATACCGGCCGACCGTTCAGGACCTCCACAACAACGGACGGCTCTTCCCGCCGAACTATCTCCACGATAGCTGGCTCGACTTTCTCTATTGGGATACCGAGCTGGAGCCTTAAACTCCGGGGCCGGGCGGACGATTCGCCACGGCATGACATCGTGGGTCCGTTTGCCCGAAGCGGGAGCCTGCGTCGGACATCCTTCCGGGGTGCTGGCCGTCGGATGTACGGTCCGCGGGACATGCAGCGGCCCTGCCCTGCAGGGATGATGGCGCGCCTGCGATGCTGCGCCGGGTGCGCTTCCGGACCTCCTTCAGGTTGCCAGTCCTGGTCGATCAGTTCGGGGTCCGGGACGAACCGTCGGAGGCGCGTGGGCCCGGTTGGGCGGGGCTGGCATGTGCGCCCCCGCCGGTGCGCCATCGCGCGCGCCGACCTGGCGGGGCCCGCCGAAGCAGACAAAGGAGACGGGAATGGATCTCGCAAGCCGCCTTACCGGTCGCCGTGTGCTGGTGACGGGCGCCTCGAGCGGACTGGGCGCCCACTTTGCCGTCGTCGCGGCGCGCGCCGGCGCGAAGGTCGCCGTTGCCGCGCGGCGCAAGGAACGCCTCGACGGGCTTGTCGCCGAGCTGGTGGCAGCGGGAGCGGCCGAGGCGATCGCGGTCGAGCTCGACGTGACCATCGAGGGGTCGATCGAGGCCTGCTGCGACGCCGTGACCGGCGCGTTCGGCGGCATCGACGTCCTGATCAACAATGCCGGCATCGCCACCGAGGGCTGGGCCCTCGATCAGTCGGCTTCCGATTTCGACAACGTCATGGCGGTCAACGTGCGCGGCGTCTGGCTGATGGCCGTCGCCGTCGCGCGGCGGTGGCGCGATGCCAAGTCGGCGGGAATCGTGGTCAACATCGCGTCGGTGCTGGGGGAGCGGGTGGCGACCGGGGTCGGGCCCTATGCCGTCTCGAAGGCAAGCGTCATCCAGATGACAAAGGCGCTTGCGCTGGAGTGGGCGCGCCACGGGATCCGCGTCAACGCCATTGCGCCCGGCTACTTCGCCACCGATATCAATGCGGCGTTCTTCGAGAGCGACGCGGGGCAGGGGATGATGAAACGCATTCCCATGCGCCGCATCGGCAATCTGGAGGAACTCGACGGCATCCTGCTGCTGCTCGCCACCGATGCCTCCAGCTTCATGACCGGCGCCATCATTCCGGTCGACGGTGGGCATCTCGTGTCGTCGCTCTGACGACGGTCTGGCCACCGCCATCGTAATTCTGTACTGAGCAGTCCTGAATATCCCGGGCCGTCCGGCGAGCGTCCGGTTTGCCGCGCCCCGTCCGCCTCCATCCCCCGCCAAGGCAGAAGTGACAGCCATGCCTCCCGTGATTTCCATCAATGGGCTTTCGAAGGTCTACGAGAGCGGCTTCGAGGCACTGAAGTCGGTCGATCTGGAGATCGAGAAGGGCGAGATCTTCGCGCTGCTCGGTCCCAACGGCGCCGGCAAGACGACGCTCATCTCGATCGTCTGCGGTCTCGTCAACGCGAGCGGCGGCTCCGTCACCGTCGACGGCCACGACATCGTCACCGACTTTCGCGCCGCGCGCGCGATGATCGGCCTCGTGCCGCAGGAACTGACCACCGACGCGTTCGAATCCGTCCGCGACACCGTGAAGTTCACCCGCGGCCTGTTCGGCAAGCCCCGCGACGACGCGCGCATCGACCGCGTGCTGAAAGACCTGTCGCTGTGGGACAAGCGCGACAACCAGATCCGCACCCTGTCGGGCGGGATGAAGCGCCGCGTCATGATCGCCAAGGCGCTGGCGCACGAGCCGGCGATCCTGTTCCTCGACGAACCGACCGCCGGTGTCGACGTCGAGCTGCGCCGTGACATGTGGGACGTGGTGCTGGGGCTCCGGGATGCCGGAGTGACCATCATCCTCACCACCCACTATCTCGAAGAGGCGGAGGAAATGGCCGATCGGATCGGCGTCATTTCCAAGGGCGAACTGATCCTCGTCGAGGAGAAGACCAACCTGATGCGGCAGCTCGGCAGCAAGCAGCTGACGCTGCTTCTCCAGGAGCCGCTGAAAGAGATCCCTGCGGCGCTGTCGGAGTACGATCTCGCGCTGTCCGACGACGGCAGCGAGCTCGTCTACACCTATGACACTCGGGGCGAGCGCACGGGCATCACCTCGCTGATGAACGGCCTCAGGGACACCGACATCCGATTCCGCGATCTCTACACGGTGCAGAGTTCGCTTGAAGAAATCTTCGTCAATCTTGTGAGGGAACGGCGATGAACCTGCGCGCGGCTGCCTCGATCTATCGTTTCGAGATGAACCGCACGGCGCGAACGGTGCTTCAGAGCGTCATTTCGCCGGTGGTCTCCACATCGCTCTATTTCGTCGTCTTCGGCGGCGCGATCGGCTCGCGCATCCAGGAGGTCGACGGGATCAGCTACGGCGCGTTCATCGTGCCCGGGCTGATCATGCTCACCCTTCTGATCCAGTCGGTCTCCAACGCCGCCTTCGGCATCTATTTCCCGAAGTTCACCGGGACCATCTACGAGATCCTCTCCGCGCCGGTGTCGTACGTCGAGATCCTCCTCGGCTACGTCGGGGCGGCGGCGACGAAGTCGATAATCCTCGGGCTGATCATCCTGGGCACGGCGGCGCTGTTCGTGCCGATCCGGATCGAGCATCCGTTCATCATGCTGGCGTTCCTGGTCCTGACGGCGCTCACGTTCAGCCTGTTCGGTTTCATCATCGGGATCTGGGCGGACGGCTTCGAGAAGCTGCAGCTGATTCCGCTGCTGTTCATCATGCCGCTCACCTTCCTCGGCGGGACGTTCTATTCCATCTCGATGCTGCCGCCGATCTGGCAGAAGATCACCCTCATCAACCCGGTCGTGTATCTGGTGTCCGGATTCCGGTGGTCGTTCTACGGCACCTCGGACGTTCCCGTCGCGATCTCGCTGGCGATGACGCTGGTCTTCCTGTTCGCGTGCCTCACGGTCATTTGGCTGATCTTCAAGACGGGCTGGCGGCTGCGGCCCTGAGGCCGAGTCGATTGCCTTGCGTTTCAGGTCGCATCCGCTATATTTGGGGCTGATCCGAACATCTCTATCGGCATCCTCGCGGATGCGGACTGAGAGTGGGGCCCCCGGGCACCCGCTCTTTTTTGCTTACACGGTCCGAAGCCTTGGAGGCCGTTGCTGCGGAAGGTGCCAGGGCGGTTCGGTCGACCATCGCAGCGGCAGAGGCCGCGTCGGCGCTGGTGAGTTGCGCAGGCCGCGCCGGTGGGTCGCTGCATCCGTGGCGCCGATCGAGGCGAACACCCCGGACGACAACAGAATGGATTGCGTGTGAACGCTGTCGAAAAGCACGACAAGGACATCGAACCGGCAGCCCCGGAGCCGCGCGTCGTTCGCGAGCAGGGGCTCGACGCCCGCGTGGCGGCCATCGTCGAGCCGGTCATCGAGGACCTCGGCTACCGGCTGGTGCGGGTCAAGGTTACCGCCCAAAACGGCTGCACGCTGCAGATCATGGCGGAGCGGCCGGACGGTACCATGACGGTCGAGGACTGCGAGACGGTGAGCCGCGCGGTCTCGCCGGTGCTCGACGTCGATGATCCCATCGAAAAGGCCTACCACCTCGAAATCTCCTCGCCCGGGATCGACCGGCCGCTGGTCCGCAGGTCGGACTTCGACCGCTGGATGGGGCACGACACCAAGGTCGAGCTGGCCCGCCTTGTCGATGGCCGCAAGCGGTTCCGCGGCATTCTGCTCGGAACCCGGGACGACGCGATGCTGATGCGCCTCGACGGGGCCAAGGCCGAACAGGCGGAGGTCGCGCTGCCGATGGAAGACATCGCGGATGCGCGGCTGGTGCTGACCGACGCGCTGATCGAAGAAGCCCTCAAGGCCGACAGCCGGGCGCGCAAGGCTGCCGAAGACGACGACGCCTGAGGCGTCTCAGGTCCGGACAGGAATGGAATGGCTCGGTCCCGACACAGGGCTGACCGGAGGAAGAAAAGACAATGGCCGTTAGTGCAAACCGCCTGGAACTTCTGCAGATCGCCGATGCGGTCGCCCGCGAAAAGTCGATCGACCGCACCATCGTGATCGCGGCGATGGAAGACGCGATCCAGAAGGCGGCGCGCTCGCGCTACGGCTCGGAAACCGAAGTGCGGGCCGAGATCAACCCGAAGACCGGCGACATCCGCCTGCAGCGGCTGCTCGAGGTCGTCGAGGAGGTCGAGAACACCGCCACCCAGATCGATCTGGACGAGGCCCTGCACCGCAATCCGGCGGCGCAGCTCGGCGACTACATCTCCGAGCCGCTGCCGCCGATCGACTTCGGCCGGATCGCCGCCCAGTCGGCCAAGCAGGTGATCGTGCAGAAGGTCCGCGAGGCCGAGCGCGACCACCAGTACGACGAGTTCAAGGATCGCATCGGCGAAGTCGTGAACGGCGTCGTGAAGCGCGTCGAGTACGGCAACGTCATCGTCGATCTCGGCCGCGGCGAGGCGATCGTGAAGCGCGACCAGCTGATCCCGCGCGAACTGTTCCGCAACGGCGATCGCGTCCGCGCCTACATCATGGACGTGCGCCGCGAGCAGCGCGGTCCGCAGATCTTCCTGTCGCGCACGCACCCGCAGTTCATGTCGAAGCTGTTCCGCCAGGAGGTCCCCGAGATCTACGACGGCGTCATCGAGGTGAAGTCGGTCGCCCGCGATCCGGGCAGCCGCGCCAAGATCGCTGTGGTGTCGAACGACTCGTCGATCGATCCGGTCGGCGCCTGCGTCGGCATGCGCGGCAGCCGCGTCCAGGCCGTCGTGCAGGAACTGCAGGGCGAGAAGATCGACATCATTCCGTGGAACCCCGACGCGGCGACGTTCATCGTCAACGCGCTGCAGCCGGCCGAGGTCAGCAAGGTGGTCCTCGACGAGGACGCGGAGCGGATCGAGGTCGTGGTGCCCGACGAGCAGCTGTCGCTGGCGATCGGCCGGCGCGGACAGAACGTCCGCCTGGCCTCGCAGCTGACCGGCTGGGACATCGACATCCTGACCGAGCAGGAGGAATCCGAGCGCCGGCAGAAGGAATTCCAGGAGCGCACGGTGCTGTTCGTCGACGGCCTCAACGTCGACGAGGTCGTGGGCCAGCTGCTTGCCTCCGAAGGCTTCACCTCCATCGAGGAAGTTGCCTACGTGGAGTCCGACGAGATCGCCTCCATCGAGGGCTTCGACGAGGAGACGGCCGAGGAAATCCAGGCCCGTGCCCGCGAGCATCTGGAAGAGCGCGAGCGCCAGCTCGACGAGGAGCGCCGGACGCTGGGCGTCGAGGACGACCTGCGCGAGATCGACGGGCTGACGACGGCGATGCTGGTCGCGCTCGGCAAGGACGGCGTGAAGACGGTCGAGGATCTGGCGGGCTGCGCAACCGACGACCTGGTCGGCTGGGTCGAGCGCAAGCAGGGCGAAGTCGAACGCCATACCGGTGCGCTGTCTGAGTTCGACGTCAGCCGGGCCGACGCCGAGCAGATGATCATCGCCGCGCGCCTGAAGATCGGCTGGATCACCGAGGCGGACCTCGCCCAGCCCGAGACGGAAGAGGATGGCGCGGACTCCGACGCGTCCTCGGATCAGTTCGAGGCGTGAGGCCGGTGACGGCCGGGCGCGATCAGGCGGAACGGAGAACGGGGCGGACATGCCGCGCAACGACAAGCCCGCCGTGCGGCAATGCCTGGTCACGCGGACGACGGCGCCTGCCGCCGAGCTGATTCGGTTCGTCTGCGATCCGGACGGGAAGGTGGTCCCGGATCTCAAGCGCGAACTGCCGGGGCGCGGGGTGTGGGTCACCGCCACCCGCGCGGCGGTTGAAGAAGCCGAGCGAAAGCGTCTATTCTCGCGCGGGTTCAAGGAGCAGGTGACGGTCGTGCCCGGGTTGGCGGACCGCATCGAGACGCTCCTGTGCGAGCGTGCGCTGTCGTTTCTGAGTCTGGCCCGCAAGGCGGGCCTGGCGATCGACGGATTCGGCTCCGTCGAGGCCTCCATTGCCCGCGACGCGCTCGCCTGCCTGGTCGAGGCGAGTGACGGGGCGGCGGACGGACGGCGCAAACTTGGACAGGCCGTCAAGCGGCGCTTCGGAGTTTCCGACGCGATCCCGCTTGTGGCGAGTTTCGACGCGTCCCAATTGAGTTTGGCATTGGGGCGCGGTCATGTGATACACGCGTGCCTTAAAATGGGCCGGGCAAGCACCGGATTCCTTGAGCGCGCAGACCGACTTGAACGCTTCCGGACGGGCCGTGGCGCGACAGCGCCCCTGTTCGAGCGCACAGGTATTGAGTTATAGCGGACGCAGGGCGGTGGGCGCTTGGCCCGACCGTAGGATCGAAGGCAAGTATGAGCGACACGAATAACACCGGCGACAAGACCCTGAGCGTTGAGCGCAAGAACACTCTCTCCCTCCGCCGCGGAGTGGAGCAGGGGACCGTGCGCCAGAGCTTCAGCCATGGGCGGTCGAAGGCGGTCGTGGTTGAGAAGAAGAAGCGGCGGGTCGTGGTTCCGGGTTCGCCGGAAGCCAAGGCCCAGGAAGCTGCTGCCCAGGAGGCGGCCGCTCAGGAGGCTGCCGCCGCGCAGGAAGCCGCTGCCGCGAAGATCGCGAAGGCAGCTGCCGCCGCCGCTGAACTCGACAAGGCCGCCGCCGAGAAGGCCGCGGTGACGGCGAAGCGCGCTGACGAGGCCGAGCCGACGTCGCCGGCCGTCGAAGCGCCCGCCGCCGAGCCGACGGCCGCTCCCGACGTGGAAGAGACCCCGGCCCCGGTCGAGGCCAAGGCGCCGGCTGCCCCCGCGGAGCCGGCCGCCCCGAAGGCCGAGGCCGCTCCGGTGGCGAAGCCTGCTCCGGCCGCCCCGGCCCCGGTGGCACGCACGCCGTCCACGCCTTCCGCCCCCCCGCAGGCCCGTCCGGGCCGGCCGGAGCAGCAGCGTCCGCGCGGCCGCGACGATGCCCGCCGGGATGGGAATTCCCGCGGCCCGGGTCGTGGCGGACAGCAGATTCATCGCACCCTGACCGAGCAGGAAGCCAAGGCCCGCGCCGCGGCGCTGGCGTCCGCCCGCGTCAACGAGGTGGACGACCGCCGCCGGGCCGAGGAAGAGGCCCGCAAGGAACGCGAAGAGCTCGACCGGATCCGGCGCGAGCAGGCCGAGGAAGCCGAGGCCAAGCGCGTCGCCGACGAGGCCCGCCGCAAGGCCGAGGCGATCGAGGCGCTGCGCGTGCAGCGTGAAGGCACGCCCTCACCGGCCGATGCGGAAGCCGCGATGCCGGCGCCCGACGGCGAAGGCCGCACCGATCGCCGCACCGCGCCCAAGGCGAAGGACGCCGAGGGATCGCCCGCCCGTCGCAAGACCCAGGCCGAACTCGATGACGAGGAGGCCGAGAAGGCAAAGGCGAAGCGCGGCCGCGGTGGCGTTGCCGTGCCGGCCAAGCCGACGCCCAAGACCGACGAGCGTCGCCGCACCAAGCTGACGATCACGACCGCTCTCGAGGACGAGAACGAGCGCGGCCGCAGCCTCGCGGCCATGCGCCGGCGCCGGGAGAAGGAAAAGCGCGCCGCCCAGACCGGACCGCGCGAGAAGATCATCCGCGAGGTCGTCCTGCCGGAGACGATCACCATCCAGGAACTCGCCAGCCGCATGGCCGAGCGGGGCGTGGACGTGATCAAGCTGCTGATGAAGCAGGGCGAGCTCCACAAGATCACCGACGTGATCGACGCCGACCTGGCGGAAATGATCGCCGAGGAAATGGGCCACACGGTCAAGCGCGTGTCGGAATCCGACGTCGAAGAGGGCATCTTCGACCAGCCGGACGACGATGGCGTGCTGATCACGCGTCCGCCGGTCGTGACCATCATGGGCCACGTCGACCACGGCAAGACGTCGCTGCTCGACGCGATCCGCAAGGCGAACGTCGTGTCCGGCGAAGCGGGTGGCATCACCCAGCACATCGGCGCCTACCAGGTCGAGCAGGATGGTCAGAAGATCACCTTCCTCGACACGCCCGGCCACGCGGCGTTCACCGCCATGCGCGCCCGCGGCGCCACGGCGACCGATATCGTCATCCTCGTGGTGGCGGCCGACGACGGCGTCATGCCGCAGACGATCGAGGCGATCCATCACGCCCGCGCCGCCAGCGTGCCGCTGATCGTTGCGATCAACAAGATCGACAAGCCGGGCGCGGATCCGAACCGGGTGCGCACCGAGCTGCTGCAGCACGAGATCGTCGTGGAATCGATGGGTGGCGACACCCTGGAGGTCGAGGTCTCCGCGCTCAAGCAGACCAATCTCGACAAGCTGCTGGAAGCGATCCTGCTGCAGACCGAAGTGCTCGAGCTGAAGGCGAACCCCGACCGCGCGGCGGAAGGCATCGTCATCGAAGCGAAGCTCGACCGCGGTCGTGGTCCGGTCGCCACCGTCCTGGTGCATCGCGGCACCATCAAGGTGGGCGACATCCTGATTGCCGGCACCGAGTGGGGGCGTGTCCGCGCCCTGGTCAACGATCGCGGCGAACAGGTCACGTCGGCCGGTCCGTCGATGCCCGTCGAGGTGCTCGGCCTGCAGTCGACCCCGCACGCCGGCGACCGCTTCGCAGTGGTCGAGAGCGAGGCGCGTGGCCGCGAGATCGCCGAGTATCGCCAGCGTCTGCGGCGTGAGAAGGCGTCGGCGAAGCCGGTCGCCCGTGGCTCGCTCGAGCAGATGATGAGCGACCTGAAGACGTCGGCCGGCCGCTCCGAGTTCCCGCTGCTCATCAAGGGCGACGTGCAGGGCTCGGTCGAGGCGATCATCGGTGCGCTGGAGAAGCTCAACACCGACGAGGTGATCGCCCGCGTGCTGCATTCCGGCGTGGGTGCCATCACCGAATCCGACGTGACGCTCGCCGAAGCGTCGGGTGCGGCGATCATCGGCTTCAACGTGCGTGCCAACCGGCAGGCACGCGACGCCGCGGATCGTGCCGGCATCGAGGTGCGCTACTACAACATCATCTACAACCTGATCGACGACGTGAAGGCAGCGATGTCCGGCATGCTGTCGCCGGAGCGCCGCGAGACGTTCCTCGGCAATGCCGAGATCCTGGAGGTGTTCAACATCACCAAGGTCGGCAAGGTCGCCGGTTGCCGCGTCACCGAGGGGATGGTGGAGCGCGGTGCCTACGTTCGCCTGATCCGCGACAACGTGGTGATTCACGAAGGCAAGCTCTCGACGCTGAAGCGCTTCAAGGACGAAGTGAAGGAAGTGCAGGGCGGCCAGGAGTGCGGCATGGCCTTCGAGAAGTACGAGGACATGCGCGTCGGCGACATCATCGAGTGTTACCGGGTCGAGGAGATCGCGCGGTCGCTCTAGAGCATTTCCGATCAGGTGGACTCAGCTGATCGATAAGAAGTGGCTCCAGATCGCGCGGTGGCGCCGACCTTGTTGCCGAAGCTGCCGCGGGCGGGTTGCCTGGCCGCGGCGGGCGGAGAGACTCGATGCTGGATATCGCTCCGCATTCGGCGGGTAACAGGTTCCGGGCCCGGCGGTTCGCGCTTTTCCGCGCGCTGCTGGACGAGGTCCTTGCCGGCCTGCCGGCCGGGGAAACCTGCCGCGTCCTCGATATCGGCGGAACGGCCGGCTACTGGGACGCGTTCGGCGCCGACCTGCCGTGGGAGCGCCTCTCCGTCA
Organism: Amorphus sp. MBR-141; assembly: GCF_053628695.1. Taxonomy (NCBI): domain Bacteria; kingdom Pseudomonadati; phylum Pseudomonadota; class Alphaproteobacteria; order Hyphomicrobiales; family Amorphaceae; genus Amorphus; species Amorphus sp. MBR-141. Next base: position 475,169 of record NZ_JBRJGW010000002.1, on the reverse strand, counting down.
CGCTCACCAACCTGACCGCGCAGGACACCCAGGGGTCGCCGGTCCGGTCGGTGGTGGGGGATGCCCGCTCGATGCCGGAGTTCGCGGATGGGAGTTTCCACATCGTCCATTCCAACTCGGTGATCGAGCACGTCGGCCGGTGGCGGGACATGAAGGCGATGGCCGGCGAGGTGCGGCGGCTGGCCCGCGCCTACTTCGTCCAGACGCCGTATTTCTGGTTCCCGATCGAGCCGCATGCGCGCACGCCCTTCGTGCAGTTTCTTCCGGAGCCGTTGCGCTACCGGCTGTTCATGACCCGCCGCAACGGCTTCTACGCCAAGGCGACCGACGTTTCCCACGCGATGGACATGATCCAGGACGCGAACCTTCTCGACCGCTCGCAGATGCGGGCCCTGTTTCCCGACGCCGACATTCGCGCCGAGCGGGCATTTGGCCTGATCAAGTCGCTGATCGCCATCCGCCGCCCATGAGGCAGCCCTTCCACATTCAACTCGCAAGTCGTTCCGATGTCCCTGTCCCAACGCCAACTGCGTGTCGGAGAACTCGTCCGCCACGCCATTTCCGACATCCTGATCCGGGGTGATATCCACGGGCTCGGCGTGCCGAGCCAGATGGTGACCGTCCCCGAGGTGCGGATGAGCCCCGACCTGAAGATCGCCACCGTGCTGGTGATGCCGCTCGGCGACACCATCGACCGCGACCGCACGATCAGGGCGCTGGCGGATGCCCGCAAGCAGATCCGCGCCCTCCTCGCCAAGCGCGTCGAGCTCAAGTTTGTGCCGGATGTCCGCTTCATCATCGACACGCGCTTCGACGACGACGACGTGATCACCGAGCTCCTGAATGCCCCCGAGGTCCGCAAGGACCTGGAGGAGGGCGACGAGGCCGAGGGCGGAGACGCGGACAAATGAACGCTCTGACACCTGAGCTGCAGCCGGAGCCCCAGCCGTCCGCAAAGCCGCGCAAGAAGGGGGGCAAGCCGCCGCGCCGCAAGCGCGACGTCAACGGCTGGCTGGTGCTGGACAAGCCGATCGGGCTGACCTCGACGGAGGCCCTCGGCGCGGTCAAGCGTCTCTTCAAGCCCGAGAAGGCCGGACATGCCGGGACGCTCGATCCGCTGGCGTCGGGTCTTCTGCCGATTGCCTTCGGCGAGGCGACCAAGACGGTTCCCTACGTGGTCGACGGCCGCAAGGTCTACCGGTTCGTGGTGCGCTGGGGTCAGGAGACGGAGACCGACGACGCCGAGGGGGCGATCGTGGCGTCGTCCGACCTGCGCCCGTCCAGGGCCCAGATCGAGGCGATCCTCCACCGGTTCGTCGGCGAGATCCAGCAGGTCCCGCCGCGCTATTCGGCGATCAAGGTGGCCGGCGAGCGCGCCTACGATCTGGCGCGCGACGGCGAAGTGGTGGAGCTGTCGGCGCGCACCATCAGCGTCTACGCCCTCCGGCTGGTGGACATCCTCGGCGACGACGAGGCGGTGTTCGAGGCGGAGTGCGGGAAGGGCACCTACGTCCGGGCGCTGGCGCGCGACATGGGCCGCGATCTCGGATCGCGCGGCCACGTCTCGAACCTGCGCCGGCTCTCGGTCGGCCCGTTCGGCGAGCACGACATGATCACCCTCGATGCCCTCCGCGAGATGGCGGAAGCGGAGAATGGCGAGGCGGCGCTGGACACCCACCTGCGGTCTGTCGAGACGGCGTTCTACGCGCTGCCGTCGGTGACGGTGGACGGCGGAGACGCCGGGCGGCTGCGCCGCGGCCAGGCCGTCATCCTCAAGGGGCGCGATGCGCCACTGTTCGAGGGCGAAGCCTATGCGGTGGCGGCGGGCAAGCTCGTCGCCCTCGGCGCCGTCGAGAGCGGCATGTTCAATCCGCGCCGCGTGTTCCGCCATACGGAGCCGCGGCGCTGAGGCGGCCGGCCGCTTCTGCGGAATTGTCTGGCCTCGCGTGACGGAATTGCGTATGAGTGCCGCCGTGAGCCGGGGAGCGCTGTTTCCCGGCCCACATGTATTGGGCGACCATGCTGGACGACATCCCGGCTTCGGCCGCCCCCCGATGGACGGGCGAATGTGCCTCCATCGCAGTCATTTCCCACAAGACAGCCTGGCCGCCACGCGGTCGGGCGCCAAGAAAGGACCACGATGTCGATCACGACTGAACGCAAGCTTGAACTCATCAAGGAATTCGGCAAGTCCGAGACGGACACCGGCTCGGCCGAGGTCCAGATCGCGATCCTGACCGAACGGATCGTCAACCTCACCGCGCATTTCAAGACCCACGCCAAGGACAACCATTCCCGCCGCGGTCTTCTGATGCTGGTCAGCCAGCGCCGTCACCTCCTGGACTATCTTCGCAACATCGAAGAGAGCCGCTACCAGGACGTGATCAAGCGTCTCGGCATCCGCCGCTAACAAGCGCGTTTGCCTCCGGCCATGGGGGGCGGCCGCCGTCCCCCCATGCCACACACCGAAAACGGAGCTACGCCGAGCCATGGGGCAGGATCGCACGGCAAAGGGGCAGGGTCATCGCTAAAGCAATTCCGCGCGAAGCGACTGGAGCCGCTCCTGTGTCTTGCCGTCTTGCCCATGGTCCGTCGTGCCGTTCCCGCATGACGAAAGGATAACCATGTTCGAGATTCACAAAGAGACCATCGACTGGGGCGGACGTCCGCTCACGCTCGAGACCGGCCGCATCGCCCGCCAGGCCGATGGCGCCGTGCTCGCCACCTACGGCGAGACCACCGTGCTTGCCACGGTCGTTTCCCAGAAGGAGCCGAAGCCGGGCTTCGACTTCTTCCCGCTGACCGTCAACTACCAGGAAAAGGCGTTCGCCGCCGGCCGCATCCCGGGCGGCTTCTTCAAGCGCGAAGGCCGTCCGAGCGAGCACGAGGTGCTGACCTCGCGCCTCATCGACCGTCCGATCCGTCCGCTGTTCGCCGATGGCTACAAGAACGACACCCAGGTGATCATCACCGTGCTGTCGCATGACCTGGAGAACGCCCCCGACATCGTCGCCATGGTGGCCGCCTCCGCCGCCCTGACGCTGTCCGGCGTGCCGTTCATGGGCCCGATCGGCGGCGCCCGCGTCGGCCTGATCGACGGCGAGTTCGTGCTCAACCCGGAAGTCGACCGGGTCGCCGACTCCAAGCTCGACCTCATCGTCGCCGGCACCCACGATGCCGTGCTGATGGTCGAGTCCGAGGCGAAGGAGCTGTCCGAAGAGGAGATGCTCAACGCCGTCATGTTCGGCCATCGCGGCTTCCAGCCGGTCATCGAGGCGATCATCCGCCTGGCTGAAAAGGGCGCCAAGGAGCCGCGCGAGCACAACGTGCCGGATCACTCCGCCGTTCTCGCCAAGGTGAAGGACCTCGCCGAGGCCGACCTGCGCGCCGCCTACCAGATCCCGGTGAAGTTCGAGCGCCGTGACGCCATCTCCGCCGTCAAGGAGAAGGTCGTCTCCGCGCTCTGCGTCGACAACGGCAACGGCGAGGTGGTCGCCAAGGAAGTGGTGAACAGCCTCTTCAAGTCGCTCGAGGCGTCGATCGTCCGCGGCCGCATCCTCGACGACAAGATCCGCATCGACGGCCGTGATCTCGAGACCGTCCGCCAGATCGAGTCGGAAGTCGGCATCCTGCCGCGCACCCACGGTTCGGCCCTGTTCACCCGCGGCGAGACCCAGGCGATGGTCGTCACCACGCTGGGCACCGGCGACGACGAGCAGTTCGTGGATGCGCTCGAGGGGACCTACAAGTCCACCTTCATGCTCCACTACAACTTCCCGCCGTTCTCGGTCGGCGAGACCGGCCGCATGGGCTCGCCCGGCCGCCGCGAGATCGGTCACGGCAAGCTCGCCTGGCGCGCCCTGCGTCCGGTGCTGCCGCTGCACCACGAGTTCCCGTACACGCTCCGCGTCGTCTCGGAAGTCACCGAGTCCAACGGGTCGTCGTCGATGGCGACGGTCTGCGGCACCTCGCTCGCCCTCATGGACGCCGGTGTTCCGCTGAAGCGTCCGGTGGCCGGCATCGCCATGGGCCTGATCAAGGAAGGCGACCGCTTCGCGGTGCTCTCCGACATCCTCGGCGACGAGGACCATCTCGGCGACATGGACTTCAAGGTGGCCGGCACCGAGGCGGGCGTGACCTCGCTTCAGATGGACATCAAGATCGACGGCATTACCGAAGAGATCATGAAGGTGGCGCTCGCGCAGGCGAAGGCCGGCCGCGCCCACATTCTCGGCGAGATGTCGAAGGCGCTCACCGAGGCCCGTACCGACCTCGGCGAGTACGCCCCGCGCATCGAGGTGATCAGCATCCCGGTCGACAAGATCCGGGAAGTGATCGGCACCGGCGGTAAGGTGATCCGCGAGATCGTCGAGAAGACCGGCGCCAAGATCGACATCTCCGACGACGGAACGGTCAAGGTGGCCTCTTCCGACGGCAAGGCGATCACCGCCGCGCTGAACTGGATCAAGGGCATCGCCGCCGAGCCCGAGGTTGGTCAGGTCTACGAGGGCACGGTCGTGAAGACCGTCGACTTCGGCGCGTTCGTGAACTTCTTCGGTTCGCGCGACGGCCTGGTGCACATCTCCCAGCTGACCAACGGTCGGCCGGAGAAGGTGACCGACGTCGTCAAGGAAGGCGACAAGGTCTGGGTCAAGCTGCTCGGCTTCGACGAGCGCGGCAAGGTGCGCCTGTCGATGAAGATCGTCGACCAGGCGACCGGCAAGGAAATCGACGGCGAAGCGGCCTGACCGCTCCGACCTTCGACGGACATCGATGCGGCGCCTCCCTCCGGGGGGCGCCGTTTTCGTTTGGGACGAGGCGACCCGATCGTCAGGTCGCGAAAGCGGCCGCGGGCCGGTCGCAGCCGGCGGCTGCGGCGCAGCCGCTCAGGACGCGGCCGAGGGCCTGGAAATCGGCCTTGCGCGGCGACGACTGGCGCCAGACCAGGCCGACATCGCGCTTCGGCGCCGGATCGGAAAAGCGCAGCAGCGTGATGCGGGGGTCGAGCACCTCGGCCGACATGCTCATTTCCGGCAGCAGCGTCACGCCGAACCCGTTCGCCACCATCTGCAGGATCGTCGTCAGGCTGGAGGCCCCGAAGCGCGAGTGCAGGTCCGAGCGGACGGCCTGGCAGTAGGCGAGCGCCTGGTCGCGCAGGCAGTGGCCTTCCTCCAGCAGCAGGAGAGGGGCCTTGGCGATGATCTCCTCCGCGCGCGCCGCGGGACCGTCGAATGCCCCGGCCTTCACCGCCAGCACGAACGGATCCTCGAACAGCGTGACGGCCTCGATCTCGCGCCCATGAGGGGCAACCGGAAGGGCCACCAGGACCACGTCGAGGGCACCGGCCAGCAGCTCGTCGAGGAGCGTCGCCGTGAGGGATTCCCGGATCGACAGTTCCAGGCCGGGAAAGTCCTGCTGCAGCCGCGGCAGGGCCTCCGGCAGCATGTACGGCGCAATGGAGGGAATCACCCCGAGCCGGAGCGATCCGGTCAGCACCTCGGCGCGGTGATGGGCGTGGTCGACGAGGTCGCGCGCCTCCGTCAGGATCCGCGCGGCGCGGCGCGCCACCTCGGCGCCGTCCGCGGTGAGGCGGATCTCCCGGGGCAGCCGTTCCACCAGCTGCAGCCTCAGCTGCGCCTCCAGGAGCCGGATCTGCTGGGACAAGGCGGGTTGCGTGACCGCGCATTCGTCGGCGGCCCGGCCGAAATGCCGATGGCGGGCGAGGGCGTCGAGATAACGAAGCTGCTTCATCGTGACCATGATCGATTAGATAATCTAATCGCTGTCCGTATTCAAACGAATTAGAACTTATAAAAGCTTTGGGGCAGTATGCGCCCGCGCGGAACCGGACACGCCGGGGCCGCAACGAGGGGCACGCCATGATCGACGACACCACCACCCGGTCGGCAGCCGGCGCGGACACGCGCTGAGAGCCAACCCCCGACCGACCTCAGAGGGGTCCCCGACGGGCGGGTGGCCATCGTCGCGATCAGCGGCTGGGCAAACTTTTCAGAATAGGCATCGGAGAGAAACATGGACGCGAAAGTCGACAATTCGGGCAAATGCCCGGTCATTCACGGAGTGACCAACACGAGCATGCGCTCCAACCGCGACTGGTGGCCGAACCAGCTGAACCTCAAGGTGCTCCATCAGTTCTCGTCCCTCTCCGATCCGATGGAGACGGACTTCAACTATGCGGTGGCGTTCAAGACGCTCGACTACTGGGCCCTCAAGCAGGACGTCAAGAACCTGATGACGGACAGCCAGGAGTGGTGGCCGGCCGACTTCGGGCACTACGGGCCGTTCATGATCCGCATGGCCTGGCATTCCGCCGGCACCTACCGGCAGGGCGACGGCCGCGGCGGCGGCGGGCGCGGGCAGCAGCGCTTCGCGCCGCTCAACTCCTGGCCGGACAACGTCAACCTCGACAAGGCCCGCCGGCTCCTGTGGCCGGTCAAGCAGAAGTACGGCAACAAGATCTCCTGGGCCGACCTGATGATCCTCGCCGGCAACGTCGCGCTGGAATCGATGGGCTTCAAGACGTTCGGCTTCGCCGGCGGCCGCGCCGACGTCTGGGAGCCGGAGGAGGACGTCTACTGGGGCGCCGAGGATGCCTGGCTGGAGCTCAGCGGCGGCGAGAAGAGCCGCTATTCCGGCGAACGCGAGCTGGAGAACCCGCTCGCGGCCGTGCAGATGGGCCTCATCTACGTCAACCCGGAAGGCCCCGACGGAAACCCCGACCCGGTTGCCGCGGCCAAGGACATCCGCGACACGTTCGGCCGGATGGCCATGAACGACGAGGAGACGGTGGCGCTGATCGCCGGCGGCCACTCCTTCGGCAAGACCCATGGCGCCGGCGACCCGATCGCGGTCGGCGTCGATCCGGAGGGTGGCGTCCTCGCCTCCCAGGGCCTCGGCTGGCAAAGCAGCCACGGCACGGGCCTCGGTGACGACACCATCTCCTCGGGCCTCGAGGTCACCTGGACGAAGACGCCGACCCAGTGGAGCAACAACTTCTTCGAGAACCTCTTCGGGTTCGAGTGGGAGCTGGAGAAGAGCCCCGGCGGCGCCCACCAGTGGGTGGCCAAGGATGCGCCGGAGATGATCCCCTTCGCGCACACGCCTGGCAGGTTCCGCAAGCCGACGATGCTGACCACCGATCTCTCGCTCCGCTTCGATCCGGAATACGAGAAGATCTCGCGCCGCTTCTTCGAGAACCCGGACCAGTTCGCCGACGCCTTCGCCCGCGCCTGGTTCAAGCTGACGCACCGCGACATGGGTCCGAAGACGCTCTATCTCGGCCCGGAAGTGCCCTCCGAGGATCTGCTCTGGCAGGATCCGATCCCGGACTGCGACCACATCCTCGTCGATGACGTGGACATCAAGGAGCTGAAGGCGAAGATCATCGGCTCCGGCCTCAGCGTGACCGAGCTGGTCAAGACGGCCTGGGGCGCGGCGGCGAGCTTCCGCGGCTCCGACAAGCGCGGCGGCGCCAACGGCGGGCGCATCCGCCTGGAACCGGCGAAGAACTGGGAGGCCAACGAGCCGGCGCTGATCGCCAGGGTGCTCGGCGTGCTGGAAGGCATCCAGCGGGAGTTCAACGCGGCGCAGGACGGCAACAAGAAGATCTCGCTTGCCGACCTGATCGTGCTCGGCGGCTCCGCCGCGCTGGAGAAGGCGGCCATCGACGCCGGCCATCCGGTCGAGGTTCCGTTCTCGCCGGGCCGCATGGACGCCAGCCAGGAGCAGACGGACGTCGAGGCCTACGCCGTTCTGGAGCCGGTCGCCGATGCGTTCCGCAACTTCCAGAAGGGCAAGTTCGCCGTGCACGGCGAGGAGCTGATGCTCGACAAGGCCCAGCTCCTGCGGCTGACCGCCCCGGAGATGACCGTCCTCGTCGGCGGCATGCGGGCGCTCGGTGCCAACCACGGCGATTCGCAGCACGGCATCTTCACCCACCGTCCGGGCGTGCTCACCAACGACTTCTTCGTGAACCTGCTCGACATGGGGATCAAGTGGACCCCGGTGGACGACGACGAGGACGAGTTCGAGGGCCACGATCGCAAGACCGGCGAGCGCAAGTGGACCGCGACCCGCGTCGATCTGGTGTTCGGCTCCAACTCCCAGCTGCGGGCGCTGGCCGAGGTCTACGGCCAGCGCGACAACCAGCACAAGTTCGTCAAGGACTTCGTGAAGGCCTGGGTGAAGGTCATGAACGCCGACCGCTTCGACCTGCTGCCGGCCTACATCTGATCCGGCAGGGCGGCCCCGCCTTCGGCGGGCGCCCGACGACCACCGACACCGGCCGGCGCCTCGAGACATCGAGGCGCCGGCCTTTTTTGTGGACGGCCTGCGGAGCGGGCCGAACCGCGGCCCGACGGCGGGGCTGCGCCGGCGCATCCGGCCGGCTGCGATGGGGCGGCGGTGGGCAAGGCTTGGATGAGTGTCAAAAACCGGTGCGAAGCGCTTGCAATCGAACGCTCCACGGAATAGGCATGTCGCTCCGACGGGGTCCCACCCTGTCGGCGCGGTCTTCGAGACGGATCTGACCCGTTCTGGTCGACACTCGAATGGATCGCACGGGCGCCGGTAGCTCAGCTGGATAGAGCACCAGACTACGAATCTGGGGGTCGGGGGTTCGAATCCTCCCCGGCGCGCCACTCACATCACTTGATTCCAGGCTTGTGTTCGGGCTCGGGCCCGGCTTCCGCAGATCGATGCGGCGGGCCGGCGACCTCGGCCCTTCCGGATGCCGCTGTGCCGCTCGTGGCCGGCGGCGCCGCTCGACGGACCGCGGGCTGGCCACCGCCGGCGCCGAAGACCCCGTCAGGTCGCGGGCGGCGTGCCGTGCTCAAGGGACGCCGTCCTTCGCCCGGATCGACAGCCTGTGGGCGGCGATCAGGCACTGCACCGCCATCAGCGGTAGCCACACCGGAACGCCGCGCGCCAGCATGGCGCGCCCGGCGGTCGCGTGCGTCGCGCATGCGTCGGGGCCGGGCAGCTGCTCGATCCCGGCGGCGATGGCGTCCAGATCGAACATCGCGGCGGCGGCGGGAGAGGTGGCCCGGAGCGTCTCGACCAGCGCCAGCAGCGCGTCCCTGCGCGGCGCATAGTCCAGAAAGCGCTGGTCATAGAGGCCGACCTTGCTCTGGGCCAGCCGCACCCGGTCCGGAAGCACGCCGCGCATGGCGCGGCGGAACGGCTGCCGGCTGAATCCGTCGGCGAGAAACAGGTGTGCCGGCAGCGACAGCACAAATTCCACCACGCGGCGGTCGAGCAGCGGAAAGCTCACGGCCAGCCCGTGACGGGCCGCCAGGATCGCGTAATAGGTGCAGCGCGACGGGATATGGTGATCGGCGAAAGCCGTGACGCGCTCGCCGGCGGTGTTCGTCTGCAGCACCGGCGGCATGCTGCGCTCTTGCACCTCGTCCCGCAGGGCCGGGCTGAGGAATCCCAGAATGCCGAGCTTGCCGTAGACGGCGGCGCCGCGGCGTCCGAAAAGGCGGTGGATCGGTTCGGGAAGCAGCGGAAGCAGCAGCCTGTCGCGCATGGCTCTGGCCAGCGGGATCCCGTCGCGTCGCGCGCGGGCGGGAAGTTCCCGTGCCAGGGTCGTCAGGCGCCCCTGCCGAAGCAGCCCGGCGTAGAGATTGGCGCCGTTGTAGCTGGCGCCTTCGTCGCCACCGACGCCGCTGAGCAGATATCCGGCGCCATAGGCCGCCGCCTCGGCCAGCATGCGGTCGTCGTAGCCGCCGATCCGGCTTCCGGGCCAGTCGGGATCCTCCGGCTGACCGGGCATCCTCATGCCGTCGTGCACGACGACGTGGTCGATGTCGGGTTCCTGGGCCAGCACCGCGGCGATCAACGGCCGCTCATCGAACTCCGCCGGCCCGATCGCCTGCTCCGTGGTCATGCTGAGCGCCAGCACCCGGCCGCCCTGCGGCCGCGCCTTGCGGGCGGCGAGCACGGTGACGGCCGAGCTGTCCAGTCCCCCGCTCAGATGGCACGCGACCGGGCCATCCGCGGGAAGCCGCCGGACGACCGCCTCCTCGAGCAGGCGGCGCAGCGTTCCGGCCGCTTCGTCGGCCGTGCCCCGCCAGCTGCCGACGCGCGCCGGATCGGGACGAAAAGCGCGGTGCGGTTGCGGCCGCGCGCGGGCATCGGCGCGGATGCGCAGGCTGTGTCCGGCGGGCAGATAGGCGATCTCGGCGAAGCCGCTGTCGCTGCCGCGGAAGAAGGACTGGCGCAGCGCCACCCCCAGCGCGCCGGGATCGATGGCCGGCGATGCGAGGCCGGCGCCGTGCAGGCCCTTCGGCAGGCTGGCGAAGGCAAACCATTTTCCCGGGCGCAGGGTCCACGCCAGCGGCCGGACCCCGATGAAGTCGCGCCCCAGCCAGAGCTCCGCCGCGTCGCGGCGCCACAGCGCCACGGCGAAATCGCCATCGACGCGGTCCGGGAAGTCGGGCCCGTGGCGCCGTGCGGCGTCGGCGAACACCGCCTCTCCCTGGCCGGCAGGGCGGTCGAGGCGCATATCGGCCGCGACGATCCATCCGTCGTGCTCGACCAGCCCTTCCCCGCGTCCGGTGAAATCGACGACGGCCAGTCCCAGCGCCCCCTCCCGCCGCCGGGTCACGGCGGGGGTGAGCCCGGGGGCGGTCATCGCCGCTGCCATGGCGTTCAGTGCGGCCTCGGGCGCCGGGCTTCCGTCGAGCTGCAGGAGGCCGCAGATCAGGCGCATCCGGTCACGCGTCGATGAGCAGGCCGCGCGCGCGCAGCTGCCCCAGGAAGTCGGCGACCTCGCGCCGGCATTGCTCCGGGCTGACCTCGAACTCCGCCGTGAGCCCGGCGACCAGCTGCTCCTCGTCCACCGGTTCGGCCAGCATGTCCCAGATCCGCGACGCCACCGGGTTCAGGCCGTGATAGCGCCCCGTCTCGGCGTTGAGCAGCAGCACGCTGTCCTCCAGCGAGGCGGCATAGATATCGTCCACACGTTGAAACGACTGACCCATCTTTCTCTCCCGCGCGACGATCGCGCCGCATGTTCCGCTCTCTAGATCGGCTGGCGCGCCTCGGGAAGGCTCCCGGTCGGTGGTTCAAAGCACGTTCGTATCAGGTGGTTCGATCCGGCTCGAGCGGTGGCTCTGGCCGGACACGTCGTAGCCCCAGCGTTCCATGACCGGCGCAAAGCGGCTCTCGATCGCCTCGACCTGGGCCGCGGTCATCACCTCCCGCCACTCGCCGATACGCCCGCTTCGGAAGAAGCGCCGCTGGCCGGGCAGGCTTTCCTGAAACCCGCTGGAGGCCTCCTGGCGTTGCAGCTCCGCCAGGCTCGAATGCGCAACCGCCCGCCCGATCTCCGCGGCGCCCGCCTGCCCGCCGAGGAAGGCGACGATGCGCGTGAGGCTGGAGGCCGCGTCGGCGTGCAGGTCCTCGTACCGCACGACCGTGGTCGGCACGAGATCCTGGGTGGCCCATCCCGAAACATGGCCCCCCCAATCGCCGACCGGATAGCGAAGCTGCAACGGGCCCGAAGACCGGGAGGTCGCGTCCATCATCTGGCCGATCGCCCGGTCCAGCGGCATGCTGGCATGATGGGCCAGCGAAATCGCGACGTCACGCGGGTCGCGGACCAGATAGAGCGCCCGGCGTGCGCGGTGGCCGAGCACCATCGCATCGAACCGGTCATGCGTCTTGCAGACGAAGGGCGATGCCAGGTGGCCGGCCACGAAATCGCATTGCGCACGCCGCATCGGCTTCAGTTCGCACGGATCCAGGAGGTCCGGATCGACCAGCGTATCGTCGCTGAACCGCCAGCGGCCGACCAGCGATTCGTCGTCGGACAGGTCGTTGATGTTCCTCGGCGTATCGGCGCCCGCCAGCAAGTTCGCCAGCAGCACCCGCATCCACGTGTTGCCGGACTTCGGGTAGGAAGCGAGCCAGACAAGTCCCGGGGGGATCGAAGCCAAGGTCCCCGTCCTCAGGACAGCCGAGCCCAATGGGCGGTCAGGTCGTCGACCATCTCGTCGAGCCGGGCGAGGTCGCGCGGCCGGCGCAGATGATAGACGCGGGCGTGGGACAGCAGGGCCGCGGTGCGCGCCGCAAGCTGTCCCTTGGCGGAATAGGCCAGGGCGAGCCGCCGCCGATAGGCCTGACGGAGCAGAGCCTGCGCGGCCACCAGGGGCGGGAACTCGACGATCCCGGCGGGCTGGGCCGGGTTGGTATCCGCCAGCATGTAGATCGCGCCGAGCGGCACGCCGGCCGCGCGCTCCGTCGCCTCCGATCGTGGGGCCACATGAAATTTGTCGACCCGCTGACGCACCGGAGGCCCGACGGCGTCCGCCAGCTTCAGCCGGTCGATGCTGTCCCGATAGAGACGCAGTGTCCGCCCGTCCGGCTCGATCAGCGGCGTGCCGTCGGCCGCCTGGGTCACCGAGCAGAGGTCGTCGGACAGGAAGCTGCAGCCGGCTCGCCACAAGGCGCCCGACAAGGTGGATTTGCCCGCGCCGCTCGGGCCGCAGAACACGAAGGCACGACCGTCGTGAACGACCGCCGAGCCGTGCAGAAGCATGGCGCCGCGCTGGTAGAGGATCGCCGACAGCGCGGTCCCGGTGGCGAACACCAGAATGTCGTCGACGGGTACGCCGGGTGCGGGACAGACGGTCAGCCGGGATCCCTCCGACGCCATGAAGCGGCCGATGCCGGGCAGGTCGAGCAGGAAGCTGCGCGCGTCGACCGACCAGTTCGGCCCTTCGTGCGCGGCCTGCTCGAGGGACGCAGGCACGTCGCCCACATGCATCGTGACATCGGCGTCGAAGGCCGCGTTCGATCCGACCGCCGTCCGCTGCGGCAGCGCGATCTCGGACGCGACGTTCAGTCCGGACATCCGGTAGCGATAGGGCAGGGGGCAGGGGTGTTCGGTCATGACCGTCTTTTCGCCGGGCGGAATTATCGCCGGCAGTTGGCAGGTGAGCGTGAAGCACCTATTGATAAACGAAGTTTCGCATGAGTCAGCGCCGGAGTGCTTCGATGAGTAGAGACAGCGACACGCCTTCGTCCTCCATGCCTGAGCAGGCAACGACCTTCGCATCGCGCAAGCCGTGGCAGACGCCAACGGTCGAGGATGCCGATGTGAGCGCCCTGACCAGCGGAGGCGGGACGTCCGGCATAGAAGGTACGTCCTTCCTCAAGACGGGCTCCTGACGGGTTCTTCGTCGGATTCCACGGTTGCCAGTCACTCTGGGGGCGTTGCACGGAGACCGCGGCCGGTCGGGGGTTGGTCGGTCCGCGGAACGATCGATCCGGTTCGGTGTCGTTGTCCCATGCAGAGCTGCGCCTCGGCCTGACACCGCTCCGGAGTGAGGCGCCGGGATGACGCCGGATGCTTGAACGGTTCTGGCGCGCCCTCCCGTGGGACGGGCTTGGCTGGCACGGCACCTCCGATTCCGATCTTCTTGACATGCGTCTGTGGGCCGCGCGCGCATGGCGCCGGCGGTACCCCGCACCGCTTCGCCCGCTTCTCCGCGGCGCCGACAGGGCAGGCTGGGCCCTGGCCGCGTTCGGCCGCACCTGGCGTTTCGCCCGCGCGCGCCGCCTGCGCTTGCCCGCCACGGCGCGTCTCTACCGCGACTGCCTGACGAGCGGAGGTGACCCGCTCGACGTTCATGTCTGGCGGGAATTGCACGGCACCCTCCACCCTCTGCCGGCGCGCGCTGTCGCCCTGGTGTTTTCCAGGCTCGGCGATCCGGCAGGCCATGCCTTGCTGGCGGACAAGCTGGCGCTGGCCGAACGGCTTTCGCACCTTGGGCTGGCCTCGCCGGCCTTGCGCGCGGTGTTTCGTCGGGGAGGCGTCGCCGATCCCGAGCTTCTGACCGGGGCCGAAGCGGGTGCCGGGCTGTTTCTGAAGCCCCGGCATGGCTCCGGCGGGCGGGGCGCATTCGCGCTGACGCGGATCGACGGCGACTGGCGCATGGACGGCAAGGCCGCCCCGCTGCCATCGGTGCTGGCGCGGATCGACCGGCTGATCGAAGCGGACGACCTGCTGGTGCAGGAGCGGGTGATGGCGGCTGGCGACCTCGCCGACCTCGCCAGCGACGGGCGCGCGCCGGTCCTGCGGCTGGTGACGGCCTGCGCCCCGGGGGAGGCGCCTTTCCTCCATTCCGCCTTGCTGATGATTGCCCGTCCGGGCCACAGCCCGCACCATTTTCTGGAGGGGATGATCCATGCGCCGGTCGACCCCGCCGCGGCGCGGCTGGCTGGCGGGCTTGCGCTCGGCGAGCCCCGCCGAACCCTCGATCGGCTCGGGCCGGAGGGGCCGTGGCTGGCCGGACGGCCCGTTACGGGCTTCTCCGACGCGGTGGCGGCCGCCTTGCGCGCCATGGCGGATGTGCCGCCGCTGCCCCTGGTCCACTGGGACGTCATCCTCACCCCGGCCGGTCCCGTCATGCTGGAAGGCAACAGCGCCGGCAACTGGATCCTGGCCAGCCTTCCCGGCGTCTATGGCCTGGATGCCGGCCCGTTGACGCCGACGCTGGCGCAATGGATGTCCGCGCCCGCACGCCAGCGCATCGGAGGCTAGAGCCGGCGACGGAAAATCCGGATGCTGGATCAGGAAGCCGGAGCGGGCCCCCGCGCCGGGGCAGGCCGCTGTTGACACGCCAAGATCCGTGAAATATTTCACGAGAGGCAATTTTGGAGCACGTGAATGACGGATCTCGACCCCGCCCGGCGCCTTCGCATCGCCGTCGACATCGGTGGCACCTTCACCGATCTGGCTGCCTTCGACGAGGTGGGGAAAGCCCTGTATTTCGGGAAGTCGCTGTCGACCTACGGGGACCTGGTCCAGGGCATTGCCTCGACGATCGCCGAAGCCGGCATCGATCCGGCCGACGGGACGCTGTTTCTGCATGGCTCGACGATCGTCATCAACGCGCTCCTGGAACGCACCGGCGCAAAGACGGCGCTGCTGATCACCGAAGGCTTCCGGGACATCTACGAAATCGGCCGCATCAACCGCCCGGACGCCTACAATCTCTACTTCAAGAAGCACCAGCCGCTCGTCGACCGCGTCGACCGGCACGAGATCTCCGAGCGGCTGCTGTCCGACGGCACCGAGCGCCGGCCGCTCGACGAGGCACAGGTCCGCGCGCTGGCGGAGCGCCTCAAGGCGGAGGGCATCGAAGCGGTCGCGATCATCCTGCTGCACTCCTACGCCAACGACGCCCACGAGCGGCGGGTCGCCGAGATCGTCCGCGAGACGATGCCGGACGCCTTCGTCTCGGTGTCGACCGAACTCAGCCAGGAGTATCGGGAGTTCGAACGGGCCTCGACCGTGGTCGCCAACGCCTATGTCGGCCCGAAGGTGGAGGGCTATCTCGGCCAGCTGGAGGATCACCTGTCGGAGAGCGGGTTTGCCGGCAAGTTCTTCGCCGTTCAGTCGACGGGCGGCCTGTTTCCCATCGCCGATGCCCGCAAGCGCTGCCTCAACATGCTGGAATCGGGCCCGGCCTCCGGCGTCATCGGCGTGAAGGCCGTCGCGCGGCATCTGAAGCTCGACAACGCCATCGCCTTCGACATGGGTGGGACCACCGCCAAGGCCGGCCTCATCCGCAACGGCGAGCCGCTGACGACCAGTTCGGCCAGGATCGGCGCCTACGGAAGCGACCTGCCGATCCAGCTGCCGACCATCGACATCTTCGAGGTGGGCACCGGCGGCGGGTCGATCGCCCGGCTGGAAACCATGAATGCCCTGCGCGTCGGACCGCGCAGCGCCGGCTCGATGCCGGGCCCGGCGTGCTATGGGCGCGGCGGCGAGGAGCCGACGGTCACCGACGCCAACCTCGTTCTCGGCCGGCTCGATGCCGATCACTTCCTCGGCGGCGAGATGCGGCTCGATCCCGACGCCGCCGTCGAGGCGATCCGCCGCCGCATCGCCGAGCCGCTCGGCATCGGTGTCGAGGAGGCCGCGGAAGGCATCCTGCAGATCGCGGCGACGTCGATGTCCTACGCGGTCAAGGGCGTCACCACCGAACGCGGGCTCGACGCCGGCGACTTCGCCATGCTCGTCTACGGGGGTGCCGGACCGCTTCACGCCTCGGCCGTCGCCCGCGAGCTGGGAACGCGGCGCGTCATCATCCCCTATTCGCCCGGTCATTTCTCCGCGTACGGCATGCTCTTCGGCGACCTGCGCTACGACTTCGTACGCTCGGTGTTCATGCCGCTGACGGCGGAGACGATGGCGACCCTGACGGACCGGTTTCACGACCTCGAGGCGCAGGGCCGCGAGGCGATCGAGAAGGCCGGCAGCGGCGCCGTCGACATCACCCTCAAGCGGTCGGCCGACATGCGCTACCGCGGCCAGGAGCACGCGGTCACCGTGGACCTGCCGATGTCCGACGCCGGCGGCCAGGGGTTCGACCTGGAAACCGTCAAGTCGGCGTTCGACGAAGAGCACCTGCAGCGCTACGGCACCAGCGCGCCGCGCGAGAAGGCCGAACTCGTGTCGATCCGGGTGACCGCCCACGGCAAGATGCTGGAGCCGGAAATGCAGTGGCACGATCCGATCGATCGGGGAACGCCGGCGCCCGATCGCACGAAGCAGGTCCACTTCGGAACGGCCGGGTTCATCGACACGGCCGTCTACAAGCGGGAGGCGCTGCGCCCCGGCTTCGAGGCGACGGGCCCCGCGCTGGTCGAAGAGCACGCGTCGACGACCGTCATCTGGCCGGCCGACCGGCTGCGGGTCGACGGCTACGGCAATCTCGACATCGAAGTGGGAGCAACCCGATGAACATGCAGTCCCGGCCGACGGGCGCCGATATCGATCCCGTCCTCGTCGAGATCGTCCGCAACGGCATCCTCTCTCTGACGGAAGAGATGAAGATCAATCTGATGCGGACCGCCTACAACATGATCATCTACGAGGCCCTCGACTTCACCGTCGGCCTCTATTCGGTGACCGGCGAGACCATCTCGATCGGGCTGGGGCTGCCCAGTTTCGTGCGCGGCATGTCGGAAACGGTGAAGGCCAAGATCGCCCACTTCGGCCTGGACAACATCCTTCCGGGCGACGTGCTGGTGACCAACGACGCCTACATCACCGGCAGCCATCTCAACCACATCACCCTGACCAAGCCGGTGTACAGCGACGGACGCATCGTCGCCTTCACCTGCTGCATGGCGCACTGGATCGACATCGGCGGCACCAAGGGCGACATCACCAGCGACATCTTCTCCGAGGGCATCCAGGTCCCGATCACCAAGTACATCTCGGGTGGCGAGGTGAACCAGCTGCTGGTGGATTTCCTGCGCATGAACGTGCGCATGCCGGATCTGTCGATTGGCGATCTGCGCGCCGGCCTGTCGGCCGTCGAGACCGGCGAGAAGCGCATGAACGAGATGATCGCGCGCTACGGGGAAGCCGAGGTGCTCGCCGCCATCGATGCGATCATGGAGCACAGCGACCAGACGGCCCGCGCGCGGGCCGCGCTGATCCCGGACGGCGTCTACGAGGCCGAAAGCTTCATGGACGACGACGGCCTCTCCAAGGGCAAGCCGATCCCGATCAAGGTGAAGGTCACCGTCAAGGCCGGCAAGGTGACCGTCGACCTGTCCGGCGTCAGCCCGCAGGTGCAGGGCTACTACAATTCCGCCGGGGGAACCGGCATCGCCTGCGCCCAGGTCGCCTACAAGTGCCTCACCACGCCCGACGTCTATCCCGTCAACGACGGCGCGTTCCGCAGCCTCGAGGTCATCTGCCCGGAAGGCACGGTGGTGAGCGCGAAGCGGCCCGCCGCCATGCGCTGGTGGATGGCGATCCCGATGACCGTCGTCGACACGATCATCAAGGCGCTGGCGCCCGCCCTGCCTCTGCAGGCGGCCGGCGGGCACCATGCGGACCTGGCGGTGATCGAGGTCCGCGGGATCAATCCGGCAACCGGCGAGTTCTTCGTCGCGGCCATTGGTCCGACCGGCGGCGGCTGGGGTGCGAAGGCCACCGAGGACGGTCATCCGGTCACCGTCTGCAGCAACGACGGCGACACCCACAACAGCCCCTCGGAACGGATCGAGGCGAAGTACCCGCTGCTGGTGGAGCACTACCGGCTGCGCCAGGACAGCGGCGGTGCGGGCACCTTCCGCGGCGGGCTCGGGGCCGAGATCGTGGTCGAGGCGCTCGCGCCTGTGGAGGTCAGCACGCCGGTGGAGCGGACACGGTGCCAGCCATGGGGCATCGAGGGCGGTGCGGACGGGATGGCCAACAACGTCGCGCTCTATCGCAACGGCGCCTGGGAGAAGCTGGAGAGCGGCAAGGTCGCCAACGTCCGGCTGGAGGCCGGCGACAAGATCAAGGTGGAGACCGGCGGCGGCGGCGGCTACGGGCCGCCGCAGGGGCGCGATGCCGAAGCCGTCGAGCGCGATCTGCGAAACGGCTACATCAGCCTGGACCATGCCCGCGCGGCATATGGCTACCCGGGTTAGCGCTTTGGCATTGATGGCGGTCCGGATAGTCTTCGTCGCATGAGCGAGACCACCCACTCTTCCCTGGCGCCGGTGCGCGGCCGGCCGCGGGCCACTCGAAGCGAGCCGGAAGGCATCGTCGCGCTCGAGGTCGGGCTGGACATCCTGCGGCTCGTCTACGAAGGCGGCGGTGCGGTCAGCCTGTCGGATCTCTCCCGGATTTCCGGAGAGAAGCCGAACAAGCTGCACCGCTACCTGGTGAGCCTGCGCCAGCGCGGCTATCTCGTGCAGTCGGAAGAGACCGGACACTACGACCTCGGTCCGGAGGCGCGCCGGCTCGGCATGGCCGCGCTGCGGCGCTACGATCCGATCGACGGCGTGCGCGATGCGCTGCTGAACATCCGCAACGCCACCGGCAACCAGACCCACCTCTACGTCTGGACCGCCGTCGGCCCGACCCTCGTCGCCTCGGAGCAGGGGACGCACTATTTCCCCTTCACCGTGAAGCTCGGGTCGGCGCTTCCGCTGATCGCCTCGGCAACCGGCCGGGTGTTTCTCGCCTGGATGCCGCGCGAGAAGTGCGAGCACATGCTGACCGAAGAGCTGCGGGTCAACGTGGTCGAGGGCACCCCCATCGACATGGACAGGATCGAAGCGGAGCTCTCCGCCATTCGCGCCACCGACATCCACTGGAGCATGCAGGCGATCGTGTCCGGAACCGTGGCGATCATGCCGCTGTTCGACGAAAGCGGCGAGCTGGCGTGCTGCGTGACGTCGGTCATCCCGCGCGGGATGCGCAGGCCGGACGTGGAGAATGCGGTGACCAAAGCCTTCCTGTCGGCGCGCGAGCGCCTGCCCTTGAAGGGGCCGCCAGGCTAGCTGCCGGCCGAACGATCATCGATTGGCCCGCATGGCATCGCGGGCGGGGATCCTGTTGACTAAATATAACACGTGAAATATTTCACGAAAATGCACGTGCAACCTTCGGCGAGGGCGTCTCGATGAAACTGGTCTCGATTAGGCAAGGCAATCTCACGGTAGCAGGCCTCCTCCTGGAGAATGAAGTTCTCGCGCTGAGCAAGGCATCGGCGGCCGGTGAAGGCGTTGCCGGGCTGCCGCCGACGGTGATCGGGATCCTCCAGGCGGGCCAGCCGGCGGTTGCGCGGCTGCGCGAGCTGGCATCGCGGCTCGAGCGCGACGAGCCGCTCACGGACCAGCTTCGGCAGTCCGGAGCGCTCGTGGCGCTGGACACGGTCACACTTGACGCGCCGATTCCGGTCCCCGGAACGCTCTACGCCGCCGGCATGAACTATCGCGATCACCTTGAGGAGATGAAGACGCCGGTTCCGAAGGAGCCCTTCGTCTTCCTCAAGGGCGTCGCCTCGGTCGCCGGTCCCGCCGACGACATCGTGCGCCCCGAGGGGCACGACGCCATGGTCGACTGGGAGGGCGAGCTTGCCGTGGTGATCGGCAAGGAATGTCACAAGGTGAGCGAGGCCGAGGCGCTCGATTGCGTCGCCGGCTACATGGCGTCCAACGATGTCTCGGCGCGCGACTGGGTCGCGGCGATCCAGGCGACGCCCGGCGTGTTCGAGCCGATCATGAACTGGGACCGGAATGTGCTGGGGAAGGGGTTCCCGACCTTCTGTCCGCTTGGCCCGGCGCTGGTGACGGCCGACGAGATCCCCGATCCGCAGAACCTGAAGCTGGTGACGCGCATTGACGGTGAGACCGTGCAGTCCAGCCACACCGGCAACATGGTCTTCCCGGTGGCGCGTCTGATTGCGCATCTCGCCTACTGGCTCGTCCTGCGGCCCGGCGACGTCATCCTCACGGGGACCCCGGCGGGGGTCGGCGTCGGGCGCAATCCGAAGCGGTTTCTTCAGCCGGGCGAGGTCGTCGAGGTCGAAATCGAACGGATCGGGAAGATCGCCAACACGGTTGCCTGATCCGGGCGATCCCCGCGGCAGCCGCTACGAACAACCAAAAAAGGGAGGAATGCCAACCATGAGTGACCATTCGAAGATGCGCGCGCCGCTGCGTAGTTGTCTCGTCGCCGCCGTCGCGGCGCTCGGACTGGCGAGCCTCGGCGCGGCCGCCCGGGCCGAGCCGGTGAAGCTCGTCTTTGCGACCGGCATCCCGCCGCAGAGCCCGATCGTCAAGGACGTGATGGAGCCGTGGGCGGCCGAGGCCAATGCGGCGAGCGAAGGCGAGTACGAGATCGAGGTCGTCAACGGCTTCACGCTGGCCAACAACACCAACATGATCGACCGCGTCAAAGCGGGTGTCGTCGACATCGGCTTCGCCCTGCACGGGGCGAGCGGGCTGCCCTTCGACAAGACCATGGTGGTCAGCCTGCCGCTGATCGTCACGGATCCGGTGCAGGCATCGGATGCGCTGTGGAAGATCTACGAGGACGGGACCATCGCCGACGAATACCCCGGCGTGAAGGTCATCGGGCTCGTCGCCCTCCCGATCCAGGGCATCAGCTCCAGCAAGCCCATCGAAAGCCTCGACGACATTTCCGGAATGAAGATCCGGGCGGTGGACAAGGTTGCCGCCGACGCCGTCTCGGCGCTGGGCGCGTCTCCGATCGCGCTGCCGACCAACGAGGTGTACCAGGCGCTCGACCGCGGCGTCGTCGATGGTGCCGTGGTGAACTGGCTGATGGTCGGGGCCTTCAACGTCGGCGAGGTGGCGGAGTATCACCAGCGCGGCGTGCCGCTCGGCGCGGTGCCGTCGTTCTTCGTCATGAACGAGGCCTCCTACGCAAAGCTGTCCCCGAAGGGCAAGGAGATCTTCGACAAGCACATCGGCGCCTACCTGTCCAAGTACGCCGGCGAAGGCCAGGCCGCGCTTGCCGGGAGGATCGAACAGGGCCTGCAGTCGAAGAGCGACCAGCACGTCGTGGAGCTCAGCGACGAACAGCGGCGCATGTGGGAGGAGAAGCTCCGGCCGGTCATCGACCTGTGGGTCGAGCGGACGCCGAACGGTGCCGAGGTGCTTGCCGACTTCCAGCGGGCTTCCGGCGCCAAGTGACGTGAGCTTCTGCCGACGGATCGGAGACCGCATCAGACCATGACCGCGCAAAGCACTCCCATCGAACGCGGACCGTCGGTTCAGTTTGATGCGTTCTGTCGTCGGGTCACTCAGTACATGGCGATGGCCGGCGTCCTCGGGATGCTGGCCATCGCCATTCTCACCACCGTCGATATCCTCGTTTTCCGGTATCTGCTGAACGCGCCGATCCCGGGCTCGAACGAGATCCTCAGCACGGTCTTTGCGGTCGCGGTCGCGGCCGTGCTGCCCTCCGGCCTTGCCCAGAAGGGCATGCTGGAGGTGGACATTCTGGCCGGATCGCTCGGCCCGCGGCGGTCGGCATGGCTGCGGGTCGTCACCGGCGCGCTGTTCGCGGTGGCGCTCGCCGTGGTCGCTTGGCAGGTCGTCGTCTTCGCCCAGGAGGCGCATGCCAGCGGCCGCCAGACGGTGATCCTGCAGTGGAAGACCTGGCCGTTCCTGGCGGTCATCGCCGCGATCTTCGTCGCTTGCGTGCCGGTCCAGATCGCCTCGGTCGCGCGATCCGTCGACAGCCTGTTCGCCGGGACGGGCGATGGCGCGTCCGGCAGCCGTCTGGGCCGCATCGGCTTCTGGGTGGCGATCGCCGCAGCCGTGGCGGTCGTCTGGTACCTGCTGGACCTCTACGGCGGCAGCATGCGCGGAACGGCCGCGATGCTGTCGATCGTGATCTTCGCCGCCCTGTGGCTGCTCGTCGCCGGGCTCGCCCCGGTGGCGCTCGCGCTGCTGCTCTGCGGCTTCGTCGGCACGTCGCTGATCATGGGGATCCCGATCGCGCTCAACATCGTCGGCTCCGAGACCACGGCGCTGATCACCAGCAGCGAGCTGGCGGTGCTTCCCCTGTTTCTGATCATGGGCGGCCTGGCGACGGCGAGCGGCATGGCCAACGACCTGTTCCGGCTCGCCGCCGCGGTCTTCGGCTTTCAGCGCGGCGGGCTCGCGCTGGCGACGATCGGCGGTGCCGCCGGCTTCGGCGCCCTGACCGGCTCCTCGCTGGCCACCGTCGCCACCATCGGCCGGGCGGCCCTGCCGGAGATGGAGGCGCGCGGCTATTCCAAGAGCCTGTCGACCGGATGCATCGCCGCCGGCGGCTGCCTCGGCCAGATCATTCCGCCGTCCACCGCGGCGGTGCTCTACGCGATCCTGGTCGAGCAATCGATCGGCATGCTCTACATCGCGCTGCTCGTCCCGGCGCTCCTGTCGATCGTGTTCTATCTCGGCTCGACGTGGATGATCATCTACCTGCGCCCCGAATCCGCGCCCGGCCGCGTGCCCTTCGACGCGCGGGAGTTGATGCGGGCGCTGTGGCGCAGCGTCAGCGCCTTCATCATGTTCGGCACCGTCATCGGCGGCATCTTCACCGGCGTGTTCACGGCGACCGAGGCGGCCGCGGTCGGCGTGCTGATCGCGTTCCTCGTCGCCCTCTTTCGCGGCAAGCTGCGCGCCGACACGATCCGGGAGCTCATCGTCGAGACGACCCAGGCGACGGCGATGCTCTACTTCGTGCTGATCGGCGCCAACGTCTTCTCGTTCTTCATCGGCGCCGCCGGCCTGCCGGGGCTTCTCACCCAGTCGCTGCTCGATTCCGGCCTGGCGCCGCTCGCCATCATCGCGCTGCTCGCCGTCGCCTACCTGCTGCTGGGCAGCGTCATGGACGCCTTCACCATCCTTCTGGTGACCGCGCCGATCGTCTCCGGGATGATCGCAACGCTCGGCTACGACCTGCTGTGGTGGGGAGTGGTCATGGTCGTGGTGATCGAAATCGGCGTCATCTCGCCACCGTTCGGCATGAATCTCTTCGTGATGAAGAGCGTGGCGAAGGACGTTTCGCTGATGACGATCTATCGCGGCGTGCTGCCGTTCGTCTTTGCAGACATCATCAAGCTGGCGCTGCTCGTGCTGTTCCCGGCCCTGAGCCTCTGGCTTCCGCTCATGGCGATGCGCAACTGAGGCGTCCGTCGTGAGGTCGGTTGCCCGGTTTCCCGCCGGTCAGGCGATCTCGAACAGCCGGCCGAAACCGCTGCGCGGGGTGTGGACGCCGGCCAGCCGCGCCAGATCCCAGACGCCCGCGGTCGCGCTGGTGACCACCGGCAGCGGGGCCTCGGCCTCCAGCTGGCGCACGCAGTCGAGCGTCTGCAGCCCGCCGCACGAGATCAGCAGCGCGTCCGGCGCCTCGGCCGCGGCGATCGCCGCGCGGCCTTCGTCCACAAGCCGGTCGGTGCCGACGCCGGCGACGTCGGCCACGGCGCGGATGTTGAGGGAGCGCAGCGCGGCGATCTCGAAGCCGTTCGCCTCCAGGAACGCCGCCAGCATCCGGTTCACGTCGTCCTCGTAGGCCGTCAGAACCGCGAGGCGGTGGGCGGAGAATGCTTTCAGCGCGCGGACGATCGCCGTGCTCATGGTGGAGGCCGGGCGGCCGGAGCGACCGGCGACGAGGTCCGTCAGCGCGTCGTTGAAGCCGGCGCCCCGGAAGAAGCTCAGTGACGTTCCCATGACCCCCACCACGGAGGCGCCCTCGGCGGCGAGCGACGCAGCTGCGTCGCCGACATGGGCGGTCACCCGCGCGTAGTCGTCGCCGGCCATGGCGTTGAGGCCGAGGCCCCGGGCGAGGAATCGGGTGTCGGGATAGACGGCCGAGGCCTCCGGCGGCACGTCGCCCCGGGCCGGCGGCACGATCATGCCGATGGCGGGAGCGTCCGTCGCGCCGCTCATTGCGCGGCCTCCTTGCGGACGGGCTTGAGCTCGTTCCACAGCGACCAGAGCAGCGACGCGGCGGCGATCGCCAGGAACGCCGCGCAGACCGGGCGGGTGAACAGCGGCAGGTAGCTGCCGTCGTAGATCACCAGGCCGGAGCGCAGGCTGGTCTCCGCGATCGGCGTGAGGATGTAGGCGATGACGAAGGGCCCGGCCGGCACGCGGGCCTTGGCCATGACGTAGCCGAGCACCCCGAAGCCGAGCATCGCCCAGATGTCGAAGAAGCGGCTCGACACGGTGAACGCGCCGATGAAGCAGAACACGACGATGGCGGGGAACAGGTAGAACTTGTTGACGTACATCAGCCGCGACAGAAGCGGCGTCGCCACCCACATGATGCCCAGCATGGCGACGTTCGCGGCGAACGCGCCGGCGATCACCGTGTAGGCGATCTCGGGGTTTTCGGCGAACAGCAGCGGTCCGGGGTTGAGGTTGTGGATGACCATCGCCCCCAGGAGGATGGCGGTGATGACGGAGCCCGGGATGCCGAGCGTGATCAGCGGCACCAGCGCGCCGACGGTGCCGGCGTTGTTGGCGGTTTCGGCCGCGATGATGCCGCGCGCCTCGCCGTGGCCGAAGCGCTCGGGATGCTTGGACACCGCCTTGGTCACCGAATAGGCGGCGATCGACGCGGTGGTGCCGCCCACGCCCGGCAGGATGCCGATCCAGGACCCGATCAGCGAGGAGCTGATGAAGGTGCCGGCATAGTCGCGCAGGTCGCGCAGCCGCATGGCGACGCGGGCCGAGCCGCGGGCGCGTTCCATCGGCGGATTGCCGCCGCTCTCGCAGTCGACGAGGACCTGGCCGAGCACCAGCACGCCCAGGATCACCGGCAGCAGCGGGAAGCCGTTGTCGAGGCTCGACAGGCCGAAGGTGAGGCGGAGGCTGCCCGAGACGGGATCGATGCCGGGCATCGAGAGGAGCGCGCCCAGCGCCGCGGCCAGGAGCCCGTTGAGGAGCGAGCCGCGCGACACCGCCGCGATCAGGGTGAGGGCGACCACCGTCATCGCGAAGATCTCGTAGGGGCCGAAACGGACCGCCACCAGCGAGAGCGGCGGCGACAGCGCCGCGAGGATCGCCCAGGCGATCAGCCCGCCGACGAAGGAGGCGAGGACGCCGAGCCCGAGCGCCCGGGCGGGCTGGCCGCCGGCGGCCATCGGGTAGCCGTCGAGCGTCGTCATGATGGCGGATTCGGTGCCGGGCATGCGCATCAGGGTCGCGCTGATCAGGCCGCCGGTTGTGGCGCCGATGTACATCGAGATCAGCAGCAGCAGCGCGTCGGCGCCGTCCATGAAATAGGTGGTCGGCAGGGCGAGCGAGATCACGACGGCGCCGGAGAGCCCCGGGATGGCGCCCACCAGGATGCCGACGGCGGTCCCGATGAGGATCCAGACGAAGCCGGTGGTGAACACGTAGAGATAGATGTCGAGCATGGTTCGCCTCGAGGCGTTGGATCCGACGCGATGGGAGGCAGTGGCCGGACCGGGTCTGCGGATCCGGGCTCAGAGATCGACGTAGAGGAAATGCTTGAACAGCAGGTCGAGGCCGATGCTCGCGGCCACGGCGAACGCCACCAGGACGACCAGGGCGCGCGGCTTCAGCCGTCCGACCATCACCAGCGTGGCGACGAACAGGAAAATGCTGGTGACGATGCGGAAATCGACGTCGGTGCGGGCGAGCGCCAGGAGATAGAGGACGGCGAGGCCCAGCATGGCGGCCGGCCCCAGGAAGCGGCGCCGGCCCGTCTCGGGCTCGTCGACGCTCCGGCTGGCCGGCGCGCAGATGAGCGCGACGACCCTCAGCAGGACGAGGGCCAGCATGCCGACGGCGATGGCCCGCGGGAAGGCGGCGGTGCCCAGCTGCTCGTAAGGGGAGGTGGTGACCGACGCCAGGTCGTAGAGACCGAGGCCGGCGACGGCGACCGCGATGGTCAGGAAGACCATCGCAGCCGGGTTTTCGCGAACTCCAGCGAGTTTCATCCGATCGGCCCTTTGCGCGGGGATGCCCGGATCAGTTCTTCGCGGAGGTCTTCTTCACCAGATCGACGACGTCGAGATAGGACTGATAGTCCGCGTCGATCGCCGCCTGCAGCTCCGCCCCGGTGAGGAGCTTCAGGTCCTCACTGTTCTGGGCGAGGTAGGCCTGCACCTCTTCGGTCTGCAGGGCCTTCCCGAGGACGTCGGCCAGGTAGGCGACGCGGTCGGACGGGGTCCCCTTCGGAGCCCAGTAGCGGCGGCGCAGGCAGCCTTCGACGTCATAGCCCTGCTCCTTGGCGGTCGCCAGGTCCGGCGCGGCCTCGAAGCGTTCGGAGCCGAGGGCCGCCAGCGGGCGCAGGTCGTTCTTGCCCTTGGTCAGCCACGGGGCGGACATCAGCGCCATGTCGGTGAAGCCGCCCTTCATGGAGGCGAACCGCTTCGAGGTGCCGCCGGTGGGCACGATCGCCCACTCGGTGCCGCCCAGATCCATCAGCTGCGCGGAGGGGAAGTGCGTCGAGCTGCCGATGTCGTCGGCCTGCTTGATCTTGCCCGGGTTTGCCTTGGCATAGGTCATCAGGTCATCGAGCGTCTTGAAGTCCGATTCGATCGGGACGGCGACGAACAGGCAGCTCTCGCTCGCCTGGATGACCGGCTCGAAATCCGACGGGCCGTACTCGACGCGGCCGAGGGCGGAGACGGCGAACATCTCCTGGTGGATCTGCAGCAGCGTGTAGCCGTCCGGCTCGGCGGTGAGCACCTGGCGGGAGCCGACGGTGCCGGCGGCCCCGGTGGCGTTGACGACGACGAACGGCACCGGCAGCAGGTCGTGCTTGTCGATGGCGGCCTGCACGGCGCGGGCGAGACCGTCGGTGCCGCCGCCGGCGCCAAACGGCACGATGAGCTTGATCGGCTTGTCGGGATAGTCTGCCAGCGCCGGATGGGCGGCGAGGCCAAGCCCGAAGGTGGCGGCCACGGCGGCGGCTATGAGAGTCCTCATCTGCTTCATTCCTCCCGTTGAATCTGATGGGCGCGCGGAAGCGCCTCTTGCTTGATCTGCGGAAATTAGTTTTGTATCCAACGTTCTTGATGTCAACGATCTTGCGTTAGATTTTTTCCAGCTCGCGATCGAAGGCAACCCAGAACCGAGAAAAATAGGGAGAAGCGCGTGAACCTGTCGATCGAGGAAGTGACCGCCTATCCGGCCTACATTCCGGTGACGCTGCCGCTTGGGACGCTGAAGGCGGAAACCGCCCTGTCGTGCGTCGTTGTGGAAATCCGCACCACCGACGGCGTCGTCGGGCACGGCTACACGGCCATCACCGACGAGGAAGTCGTCGCGGCGGCCGTGCGCGAGGTGGTGGCGCCGAACCTGAAGGGGCTCGACGCCCTCGATCGCGAGCTGATCGCCGAGCGACTCTACTGGATGCTCTCCCCGCGCGGCCAGACCGGCTATGCCAGCCATGTGGTTTCCGCCGTCGACCTGGCGCTGTGGGACATCCTCGGCAAGGCGACCGGGCAGCCGGTCTGGCGCCTGCTCGGCGGCGCGCGCAGCGAGGTGCCGCTCTACGTGACCTTCGGCTTCGGATCGCTCGACCGCGACCAGCTCGGCGAGGCGGCCACCTACCTGAAGGCCGACGGCGTGACCCGGTTCAAGATGGTGGTCGGGCACCATGCCCTGCAGCGGCGCGCCCACCACCGCGACATTCACGCCCACGTGCTTGAGGACATCGAACGCGTGCGGGTCGTGCGCGAAGCGATCGGCGACGAGTGCGAACTCTACGTGGACGCCAACTGCAGCCTCGATCCGACCTGGGCGCGCTTCCTGGCCGACCGGATGGCGGAATACGACATCTCCTTCTTCGAGGAGCCGGTGCGCGACAACGACGTCGTGCGCATGCGCGATCTGCGCGAGCAGACCGGCATGCCGCTGGCCGCCGGCCAGAACGAGGGCCAGCTGTTCCGCTTCCGCGATCTGCTGGTCGGCGGCGCGGTCGACGTGATCCAGCCCAACGTTGTCATCTGCGGCGGCTTCACGGCGGGCCTCAAGATCGCCGGCATGGCGCAGGCCCACAACGTCGAGATCGCCAACGGCGGCGCGTTCCCGTTCCACAACATGCACCTGCATGCCGGCCTGGCGCACGGCGGGCTGGTCGAGTGGCACCTGATCTCGGTGGAGATGTGCAAGGAGCTCTACACCGGCCTGCCGGAGCGCAGCGGCTCAATGCTCAAGCTGCCGGAGACGCCGGGCCTGGGCTTCGCGGCCGACCCGGACGCCCTGCGCGAATTCGCCAAGCGCCCGACCTCGCGCGGCACCGGCAAGGGCTGAGGCGATGGCCGGGAGCTGGAGTTCGGTCGACGACCTGCGCCTGCGGGCGCGGCGCCGGCTGCCGCGCTTCGCCTTCGACTTCATCGACGGCGGCGCCGGCGACGAGGCGAGCCTGCGCCGCAACGTCGATGCCTATCGGGCGGCGACGCTGACGCCGCGGGTGCTGCGCAACGTCGACGGCGACCTGGCGACCGCAACCCCGCTGTTCGGCCGCACCTGGCGGGTCCCGTTCGGCGTCGCCCCGATCGGCATGGCCGGCATTGCCTGGCCCGGCATCGACGGCTGGCTCGCCGCCGGTGCCGAGCGCGCCGGGGCGCCCTACACGGCGTCGACGCCGGCCACCGACACCCTGGAAGCGCTGCGACAGGCGGCGCCGACGTCGTCCTGGTTCCAGCTCTATGTCGGCAAGGAACAGTGGATCGTCGACGACCTGCTGCGCCGGGCCGAGGCCGCCGGCTACGACACGCTGCTGGTGACGGCCGACGTGCCGAAGCCGGGCAAGCGGCTGCGCGACATCCGCAACCGCTTCATGCTGCCGTTGCGGCCGAGCGTGCGGATGGCCGTCGACGTGGTCACCCACCCGGCCTGGTCGCTGGCCATCGCCCGCTCCGGCTCGCCGCGCTTTCGCAACCTGGAGACCTACACCGAGAAGAGCTCGGCCAGCTCGCTCGCCGAATTCATGGCCTCCCAGAGCTCCGGCCGCCTCGACTGGGCGCTGTTCGACGCGATCCGGGCGACCTGGAAGGGGCGGCTGGTCCTGAAAGGCGTGCTGTCGCCCGCCGATGCCGTCGAGGCGGTGCGCCGGGGCGCGGACGGGGTCGCCGTCTCTAACCACGGCGGTCGCCAGCTCGCCGCCGCGCCGGCGACGCTGCACGCGCTCGGCGCGGTCCGCGCGGCGCTCGGCCCGGACGTACCGGTCCTACTCGACGGCGGCATCCGCAGTGGCGAGGACATCCTCAAGGGGCTGCTGGCCGGCGCCGACTTCGTGCTGATGGGGCGGCCGTTCGTCTACGCCGTCGGGGCCTACGGGCAGGCCGGCGCCGAGCGGGTGTTCGATCTGCTCAGGGCCGAACTCGTCAACGCCATGGCCCAGATTGGCCTCGCCGACATCACGGACCGCGCCGACTTCACGGAGTGCTTGCGCCTCGGTTGAGGCCGATGCATCCCAGTGCCGGACCCGCGCCGGCACGATATGGCCAGCATGAAATGGATGACGCCGTGACCATCGTCGAAAGCAGCCGCGAGGCCACCAGCCCGCCAGAGGTCGAGCTGGGGCTCCTGGAGGAGTTTCTCGGCTTCTATCTGCGCCTCGCCTACGAGAGCGCCTTCCACGACTTCTCCGAGGTGCTCGGTCCGGATTCCCTGAAGCCCGGCAACTTCGCGCTGCTGTCGCTGATCCACGAGAATCCCGGCATCACCCAGACGGTGCTGGCGCGCGCCAGCGGCCGGGACAAGTCCAGCGTGACGGCCGGCCTCCGGCAGCTGGAAGACAAGGGGCTGATCGAGCGCACCCGCCTGGAGGACGACCGCCGCTCCTACGCCAGCCGGGTGACGCCCGAGGGCCTCGTCGTCTACCAGCGCATCGCGGTGAAGGCGCGCACCCACATGCGCCGGCTCGACGACATCATCGGCGCCGACAGGAAGCCGCTGCTGGTGGCTGCCCTCAAGGAGATCGTCGCCGGGCTCGCCGAGAGGCCCACCGGCGACGGCACGCCCTGACGCGGTCCCGCCCGCCTCAGCGCCGCCGGGCGAGCCGGCACAGCGCCGCCACCAGCGCGATGTTGACGAGCGGGGCGAGGCCGGCGGCCCAGGGTGCCCACGCATCCGGGACGTCATCCAGCAGCAGGCTCCAGGGAACGCCCAGCAGGATCACGTAGATCCCGGCGAGGGGATCGGGCGGGTTGCCGAACAGGCCGAACAGTCCGACGGCAAGCAGCGCGAGGGCGAGCCCGTAGAGGACCGCCAGGAAGACGACCGTCAGCCGGCAGACGATCCGCCCCATCGTCCGTCGCGGGGTCTTCACGAATCTCTTCCGGTTCGGGTCGCCATGCCGGCCCTCAGGCCGCAATCGCGGCCCGGGTGGCGGTGATCGTCAGCGCGGCCTTGCCGGCTTCGCGACCCTTCTCGACGAAATGCGCCTTGAAGATCGCCACGTGGTGTGCCGTCTCCTGGAACTGGTGCGGGGTGAGCGACACCGACAGGACGGGCACGCCGGTCTCCAGCCCGGCCTGCATCAGCCCGCTGACCACCGCCTGGGCGACGAAGTCGTGCCGGTAGATGCCGCCGTCGACGACGAGGGCGGCGCAGGCCACCGCCGCGTAGCGGCCGGTGCGGGCGAGGTCGCGGGCGAGCAGCGGCATCTCGAACGCGCCCGGCACGTCGAACACGTCGACGTCGGCGGCGGGCACCACCTGGCGGAAGCCCTCCAGCGCCTGGTCGACGATGTCGGCATGCCAGTTGGCCTTGATGAAGGCGTATCGGGTGGGCGTCATGTGAACTCCTTTCGCGACGACACGTCATTCAGGACGATCACATGCGGGCTGGCCGGCTCGGGGCGCCGATCCCGACGTCCCGGCGCGGCACTGCGCGGACGTCGCGGTCGGTCCGATGCTTGGGGGAGCGACCTCCCCGAGGGGAAGGCTGTCGGGACGCCCCGCCGGCAGACCACACGTTCTCTTCCATCCGGACTGTGACCGTCGGTTCAGGAATCGCACCTGATCTGCTGACCCTTGCCTGCACCTTGTGCCGGGAAGGCGCTCGCGGACTTGCATCGCTGCTCACCGCCGGTGGGGAGTTCCGCCCCGCCCTGAGAACGGGGCGAGTATCGCCGCTCGGGCGCCGTTCGGCAATCGCCTTGCGGCGCCGCGTGCGCGCCTCACGCTGCCGGGCGCTGAAGCTCCACGTCCCAGGCGTGGTAGGCGTAGACCCAGTCGGCGTTGGTCTTGCTCTTCAGCCACTCGTTGGCGAGCGACGAGCGCTGGATCTCGGCGGTGCGCGCAATGCGGGCCTGCTCGTAGGTGACGAGCGCCGCCGCCACGCCGTCCGGCGCGACGCCGTCGAGGCTGCGGGCCAGCACGATGGCGTCCTCGATGGCCATGCAGGCGCCCTGGGCCATGAACGGCACCATCGGGTGGGCGGCGTCGCCGAGCAGGGTGATCGGGCCGGCCGACCAGTGGGCCAGCGGCTCGCGCACGTGCAGCGCCGAGCTGGTCACCTCGTCGAGGGCGGCGAGCAGCGCGCGGGCCTGCGGATGGAAGTCCCTGTAGGCGGTGCGCAGCGCCTCGAGGTCGCCCGGGATCGTCCAGCCCTCTTCGGTCCAGTCGGTCCGGGGCGTGGTGGTGAACACGAAGATCTCCTCGCCGCGGGTCAGCGGGAAGGTGACGATCTGGTACTCGGGCGAGGGACCCCACCACTTGGTGAAGGCGTCGAGGTTGGGCAGGTCGCCGGCGCGGTCGCGGGGAAACACGCCGCGGTGGGAGACGAGGCCGGTGAACGCCGGGTCGTCGGCGCCGAACAGCGCGTGGCGCACCGCCGAGTGGATGCCGTCGGCGCCGATCACCACGTCGAAGTTCCGGCTGCTGCCGTCGGCGAAGTCGATCGTCGCGCCGTCGGCGGCGCGGCGGACGCCCGCCACCTTGCGGCCAAACGTGATGGCATCGGCGCCGAGCTTGTCGGAGAGCAGCGTCAGCAGGTCGGCCCGGTGCATGGTCAGCTGCGGCGCGCCGTAGCGCTCTTCGGCGGCGGCGGAGAGCGGCAGACGCGAGGTTTCGTCGCCGGTGTCCCAGGTGCGGCTGATGCGGTGGGTCGGCCGGGCGGCGGTCACCCGGGCCGCCTCGCCGACGCCCAGCCCGTCGAGCGCATGGACGGCGTTCGGCGTCAGGTTGATGTCGGCGCCGACCCGGCCGAAGCGGGCCGTCTGCTCGAAGATCGACACGTCGTGGCCAAGGCGCCTGAGCGCGATGCCGGCGCACAGCCCGCCGACGCCGCCGCCGCAAATCCCGATGCGAAGCCCCGCCATGGTCATCCCCCTTGTCATCGACCAATATTGAACAGTTTGTTCATTTTATCATTCCTGTCGGGGCGGGTCAACAGCGTCTCACGATGCCGGCGCTGCCGCGGCGCTTTTCGTGCCGGCGCGCCGGCATCGACCGCGGGCGCGACGATCGGCCGGCGCCGGTCTTGTTCGCCTGTTCACAAAATGACATAGTGTTCAAGCTATGTACGAACCGAGGCGGCTGGGCCCTCTTCCGGCTGCGTTTCCGGGACCCCGCCGGCATGTGGGCGGGCTTTCGATTCGATTTCCTTATCCGGCGGCGTCCGCGGCCGGTCTCTGGGCGAACCCGATGGACACTTCCGACGACCGGCGCACGCAGGAGGCATCCGGCGCCGTGACCTATTCGGTCCCGCCGGTCCAGCGCGCGCTGGCGCTCCTGCGCTATGTCGCGGCCGGCAACCGCTGCCGCAACGTCTCCCGGGCCGCCAAGGAACTCGGCATCAACCGCACCACCTTCATCCGGCTCATCGCCACGCTGCAGGCGGAGAGGCTGGTGGAGGAGATCGACGACGGCGGCGGCTACCGGCTCGGCCCGGGCTTCCTGGCGCTGGCCGCCGACGCGCTGAATGCCCGCGACGTGGTGCAGCTCGCCCGGCCGGTGCTCGCCGGCCTGGTCCGCGACCTCGGCCTGTCGGCGCATTTCGCCGTGCTGGATGGCCGCGAGATCGTCTATCTCGCCCGCCAGTCCCCGAACGCCCATCTGGTCTCCAACGTGCGCGAGGGCACCCGGCTGCCCGCCCACGCCACCACCATGGGGCGCATCCTGCTCGCCCAGCTCTCCCCCGAAGAGCTGGCGGCGCGCTACTCCGATGCCGATCTGGCGTCCTTCACCCCGAAGACCGCGACCACCGTCGAGGCGCTGCAGACCCAGCTCGCCGACGACCGGGCGCTGGGCATCGCCCGCAGCGTCGCCAACTTCGAGCTCGGCATCGGGTCCTGCGCCTGCGCCGTCTTCGATCACCTCGGCCGGCCGGCCGGCGCCGTCAACGTCAGCGGGCCCGACGCGGCCTTTGCGCCGCAGAACGGCCGCGCCGGCGAGATCGAGGCGGGGCTGCGCGCGGCGGCCGACGCGATCAGCGTCTCGCTCGGCCACCGTCCGGACCGGGTGCGCGCCGCCGCGGGCCTGGCTCAGGCCTGACCGTCCGCTCGCGCCCGGCCCCATCCGGGTTCGACGTGCGGCCGCCTGCGGCCGGGCTCACGGGGCGCGGGGCGGCCGCTTGGCGTGGGGATCGGCATGCCATCCGAGCAGGGTGGACACCCGCTCCGCCGTCCGGCCGATCGCCGCCGCGAGATCCCCGTCCAGCTCGGCGACGTTTTCCGGCGTCGCCGCGGCCGACAGGTTGATCGCCGCCGCCACCCGTCCCGTCATGTCGCGCACCGGTGCCGCGATGCTGGCGATGCCCGCCTCGAAGTCGCCGACGTGGGACACGTGCGCGCGGCCGCGGTCGTCGCGCCACTGGGTGAGCACCCCCGACAGGGTCTGCGGGCTGGCGTTTCCCGTCTTCTTCGCCTCCGACCGGTAGAGCGACACCAGCGTCTCCTCGTCCAGATCGGCCAGCAGCACGCGTCCCATGGTGGTGCTGCGGGCCGGCAGCCTGGATCCCACCTGCACGATGCTCGACAGCCGGTGCGGGGCGGGCAGGCGCAGCACGTACAGCACCGAGGTGCCGTCGAGCACGCCCATGTGGGCCGACCATTCGGTCTCGGCGCGCAGGCGCTCCAGTTCGGGAAACGCCACCTCCACCAGCTCCCGGGTGGCGAGATAGCCGTAGCCGAGCCGCAGCACCGCCGGTCCGAGCGCGTAGGTCTGGGTGCGCTTGTCGTGCAGCAGGCAGCCCATGTGGGAGAGCGTGTAGACGGTGCGGAACGCCGCCGACCGGCTGGTGCCCAGCAGCTCGGCGATCTCGCTCAGGCTCAGGTTGGGCCGCTCCGGCGTGAACGCCTTCAGCGCCTGCAGGCCGCGCACCAGTCCGGGCACGATGTAGCGGTCCTTCGCCTCGTCGTCGCCGCCGGCGTCGACGGGCGTGTCGGGCAGGGCGTCGTCGTGCTGAAGGGCGGACGGGACGGTGCGTCGGACGGGCATCACGCTCTCATGTTTTGTATGTAAAACACGATATGGCATGCAAAACGGTCGGGCGCTAGTCTCTCCTCAAGTCATCGAGATCAGCACCGAGGAGGATCCCCATGAACATCCAGACCGTCACCCCGTCGTCCGATCTCAAGGCGCGGATGCACGCCCAGGTCGGCCGCTTCGTCGACAAGGCGTTCGACTGGGACGCCTTCCCCAGCAACCGCGGCTTCGCCGATCTCGCCCGCGCCCAGATGCGCTACATCGGCGCCGGCGGCTCGCCGAAGGTCGGCGACACCACCACCCTGAAGCCGGATCATTTCACCGTCAGCCTGATCTACAAGGAGCCCGGCAGGTACGCCGCCTGCCACTCCCACGAGATCGAGGAATCCTTCCTGATCATCGACGGCGCGCTGATCGTCGGCTGGGAGAAGGACGGCGAGGTCGTCGAGGTCCGCCTCGGCCCCAAGGACATGATCCTCAACGCCCGCGAGATCGGCCACGGCTTCCGCAACGACGGCGTCGAGCCGGTGCTGATGTCGATCTCCGTCGACGTCGGCAAGCCGCTGCCGCCGGTCTATCACTACCACCCGAAGGAGCATCCGGCCGAGCTCGCCCGCTCGTTCGGCGCCGAGCCCGGCAAGACGCTGCCGTTCGACCGCAACGGCGATCATCCGCTGCAGCAGCTGATGGCCCAGTACGTGGTGCGCCACAACGAACTTGAGACCCACTGGGAAGACGCCGGCTTCACCCGCAAGGTCTATGTCGGCCCTGGCGGCGTCGATCACGACACCTGCCGCAAGGAAATGCTGGGCGTGCCGTCCGGCGTCGGCGTCAAGCCGTTCACCCGGGAGGTCGAGGACGCCTTCCTGGTGCTCGAGGGCTCGCTGACGGTGGGCTGGGAAGAGAACGGCAAGACCGTCGAGGTCGAACTCGGCCCGCGCGATCTCCTGAAGACGCCGGCCGGCCAGCCGCACTGGTTCCGCAATAACGCCGCCGGCGCGGCCACCGTCTGGTACATCGTCGGCGACGCCAAGCCGGAGACGGTCGTCTACGAGAAGGCCTGATCGGACCGCCTGACCGACCGCAACGACAGGACGGCCGCGCCTCGTGAACCGGGGCGCGGCCGCTCTCGATTCCAGCGGCTTTCCGCCGGCGTGCGCCCGCTCAGTCGGGCGCGTGGCCCAGCCGTTCGGAGATGTCGCGCGCCGTCGCCTTGACGGCGTCGCCGATGCGCTCGCGGGCCTCGTCTCCCTGCCGGAAGATGCGGTCCGGCCCCGACACGTTGATCGCCGCCACCGGCCGGCCGCGGTGGTCGAACACCGCGCAGGCGCACGAGCCGATGCCCTCCTCGAAGTTCGCCGCGCTCCAGGCGATGCCGGCGGCCCGGTCGGCGGCGATCTGCGCCGTCAGCGCGTCGAAGCTGGTCGCCGTCTTGTCGGAAAAGCCGGGCATCGGTTCGCCCTCGTAGAGCGCGCGCACCTCCGCCTCGGGCAGGTGGGCGAGCAGGATGCGGCCCATGGTCGTCGCGTGGGCGGGCAGGCGGGTGCCCTGGCGCACGTTCGACACCAGCTGCGCGTTCGGCGATTCCCGCACCAGGTAGACCACGTCGTGGCCGTCGAGCACGCCCAGATGGGCCGACAGGCCGGTCTTTTCGGCAAGCGCTGCCAGGCGCGGCCGACCGATCTGGATCACGTCGCGGCCGTTCATGGATTCGGTTGCCAGGCCGATCAGCCCGAGCCCCAGCCGGAAGCCGGTGTTCTCGTCGCGCTCCTCGATCATCCGCTCCTCCCGCAACGTGTGCAGGAGCCGGATCAGCGTGGTCCGGTTGATGCCGAGTTCCTTAGCGGACTTGGAGATGTTGGCGCAGGTGTTGCCGGCGCCGATGTACTTCAGCACGGCGATGGCGCGGCGCA
Source organism: Amorphus sp. MBR-141 (assembly GCF_053628695.1). Lineage (NCBI taxonomy): Bacteria > Pseudomonadati > Pseudomonadota > Alphaproteobacteria > Hyphomicrobiales > Amorphaceae > Amorphus > Amorphus sp. MBR-141. Next base: position 438,550 of record NZ_JBRJGW010000002.1, on the reverse strand, counting down.
CCGGCGGCACTTCGTAGGCGGTCACCTTCTCTTGCTCCATCGATCCCCTCTTGCGCCGTCACCAGCCCCGAGGTGTAGCGGTCCCGCAGGTCCGGGAAAAGTGGGGAGAGGTGCGGGGCCGCGAAGGTGTCCGGGCCGCGGCCGGGTGAACGCCGGTTGCCTCAGGCGTCGGAGCCCGCGAACAGCGCCTCCGCCTCGGCGATGCGCGCGTCGGCCCAGTCCATGGCCAGGTCCTCGGCCAGGTCCGGTCCGGAGGCGTCGTGGGTGATGCGCTCGCCCACCTTGGTCGCGCCATGGGCGGCGAGCAGCTCCTCCATGCGCTTGCCGCCGTGGTTGAAGGTGTCGGCGTATTCGCTGTCGCCCATGCCGAACACGGCGAAGCGGATGCCGGAGAGGTCCGGCTTGGCGGCCTCCATCGCCTCGGCGAACGGCTGGGCGGAGGCCGGTAGCTCGCCGTCGCCGTAAGTCGAGCAGACGACGATGTAGAAACGGCCTGCGTCGAACGACGCCGGGTCGAAGTCCGACAGGTTCGACAGCTCCACGTCGTGGCTCGCCTCCAGATGCGACTGGATGTCCTCGGAGAGCATCTCCGCGTTGCCGGTCTCGGTGCCGTAGAGGATGGTGATGTCCATCGTCAGGTCTCCAGTTGTCTCTTGGCGGCCGCGAGCATGTCCTCGACCCGCGCCAGCTTGCGCCGGGCGCGGCCTTCGGGCGTGCCGGCCGTCTCGGCGGCGTCGATGCGCAGCCAGCCTTCATAGTCGGTGACGGTGTCGAAACGCGCGCGCAACGCGGTCGCACCCGGCTTGCCGCCGGCCGGCGGCATTGCTTCCAGGTCGGCGGCGATGCGCTTGGCGAGCGCCTGGGCATCGGCGCGGTTCTCCGGGATCGTCCCGCGCGGCCCGCGCTTGAACCAGCCGGCGAGGTAGAGGCCCGGTTCGATGGCGCCGGCGTCCGGGTCGGCGGCCCGCGCGATCAGCCCGTCGCGGTCCATGGCGCGGTCGTCGGCGAAGCCGATGGCGGTGATCAGGCTGTCGCAGGCGAGCACCAGCTCGCCGCCGCCGCCCACCTTGTGGAAATGCGCCGCGCGCACCCGCCCGTCGGCGCCGGTGGCGCGCTCCGGCACCCAGCCGAACCGGAAGGTCACCGTCTTCGCCGCGTCCGCCGCGCCGTGACCGTCGATCTCGCGCAGCGCGGCCAGACGCTTGTCCTCGCCCTCGGCCGGCGCGTCCAGGTCCACGACGACAATCCGCACGCCGGCCAGCCTGCCCAGTTCGCGGATCATCACCGGGTCGAACTTGGCATGCGCCGCCGGCGAACGCCCGACGATGTCGATGGCGCGGATGCGGCTTTCGGCCAGCCGGTCCATGTGATGGTCGGCGAAGTCGGAGCCGTGGAACTCGTCCGCCTGCTTGGCCAGGATGCGCAGGATGTCGATGGCGACGTTGCCGTTGCCGACGATCACCACCTTTTCCCCCAGCGCCGGCACGCTGCCGGCATCGTCGGGATGGTCGTTCCAGTGGCGGGTGAGGGGGCCGGCGCGGTGGACGCCGTCGAGCTCCTCGCCGGGAATGCCCAGCTTGCGGTCGGCGGAGAGCCCCGTCGCCAGCACCACCACGTCGTAGAGCTCGCGCAGTTCCGCCAGCGTCAGGTCGGCGCCGTGCTCCGGATCGCCGATCCGGAGGTTGCCGACGAAGCCGACGCCCTCGCGTTCGAACAGCCGCGCGAACTGGCGCACCACCGCCTTGGTGCCCTGGTGGTCCGGCGCCACGCCGTAGCGCACCAGCCCGTACGGCACCGGCAGCCGGTCGATCAGGTCGATCGTGAGATCGTCGCGCAGCTTGCCCAGTGCCTGGGCGAGATAGCACCCGGACGGTCCGGCGCCGACGATGGCGATCTGCAGGCTCACGATCGGTTTCCTTTCGTCTCGGCCGGGCCGGCTCAGTTGAACACGAACCCGTTGTTCACCGGCAGCGTCTGGCCGGTCAGCGTCAGTGCCTCGCTCGACAGCAGGAACGAGATCGTGCCCGTCACGTCCTCGGCCGACTGCGGCCCCGGCACGGCGCGGCCGTCCTGGTAGAGCTTGTGGCGGTGCTCCGGCACGTACTCCGTCGATTGGGTGGTCAGGATCCCCGGCGCCACCACGGTCACGCCGATGCGGTCCGGGCCGAGTTCGCGCGCCATGGAGCGGGTCATGGCGATCACCGCCCCCTTGCTGGCGGTGTAGGGCATCAGGTTCGGGGCGCCCCACAGCGCCGTGTCGGAGGCGAGGTTGACCACCCGGCCGCTGCCGGAGGCCGCCAGCAGCGGCGTCAGCGCCCGGGTCATCAGCCAGGTGCCGCGCACGTTCACCCGCATCACCGCGTCCCAGGTGTCGATGGTCACGTCGCGGAAGCCGACGCCGCCGATGCCGGTGGCGATGGCGCCGTTGTTGACGAGGCCGTGGATGTGGTCGCGGGCGCCGGCAAGCGTTTCGGCGAAGCGCTCGATGGAGGCCGGGTCGCCGAGATCCAGCGCATGCACCTCGCAGGAATGGCCCTCCGTGGCGATCGCGTCGGCCGTTTGGGCGCAGCGCGCCTCGTCGAGGTCGGCGAGGATCAGCGTCGCGCCCTTGCGCGCGCAGTCGAGCGAGATCGCGCGGCCGAGCCCGCCGCCCGCGCCGGTCACCACGACGATGCGTCCTTCCAGGATCATGCGTGCTCCGCTTCCGTCAGATTCTTGGTTTCCGGAGCGGGATGCGGGCGGAAAACCGGTTTCCACTTTTCCTCATCCCGCTCCAGTGCGCTGTCTGCCACCATGGTCAGGCGATCCTCGCCCAGGGCAGGGGCTCGTTGCCGAGGCCGTGATAGACCGCCTTCTGGCGCTGGTAGGCGCGCAGGCCCTGCCGGCCCTTCTCGCGCCCGATGCCGCTCGCGTCGTCGCCGCCGAACGGCGTCGAGATCGAGAACTGCTTGTAGGTATTGATCCACACCGTGCCGGCGTTGATGGCGCGCGCCAGCCGCCAGGCACGGGGGAAGTCCTTCGTCCAGATGCCGCAGGCGAGCCCGTAGTCGTTGTCGTTCGACTGGGCGATCACGTCGGCCTCGTCGTCGAACGGCAGCACCACCAGCACCGGCCCGAAGATTTCCTCCCGGCAGGTGCGGCTCTGGTTGGTCAGCCCGGCGATGATCGTCGGCTTCAGATAGGCGCCGGCGTCATAGTCCGCACCCGTCGGCCGCTCGCCGCCGGTGAGGATCGTCCCGCCTTCCGCGCGGGCGAGCGAGATGTAGGCCTCCACCGCCTCGCGGTGTTCGAAGCCGACGAGCGGCGCCACCTGGGTCGCCGGGTCGAAGGGCGAGCCCACCACGAGCTTCTCGGTGGCTTCCACCAGCCGCTCCACGAAGCCGTCGTAGATGCTGCGCTCCACGAACAGCCGGGAGCCGGCGATGCACGACTGGCCGCTCGACGAGAAGATGCCGAACAGCACGCCGGCCACCGCCTGATCGATGTCGGCGTCGGAGAACACGATGGTCGGCGACTTGCCGCCGAGCTCCAGCGAGATCGGCATCAGCTTGCGGCCGGCCTGCTCGCCGATGCGGCGGCCCGTGTCGGTGCCGCCGGTGAACGAGATGCGGCCGATCGCCGGGTGCTCCACCAGCAGGTTGCCGATCTCGCGGCCGGAGCCGGGCAGCACCGAGAACAGGCCTTCCGGCAGGCCCGCTTCTTCCACGATGCGCGCCAGTTCCAGCGACACCAGCGGCGACCAGCTCGACGGCTTCAGCAGCACGGCGTTGCCGGCGGCGAGCGCCGGGGCGACCTTCTGGGCATCCGACGCGATCGGCGAGTTCCACGGCGTGATCGCGCCGACGAGGCCGATCGGCTCGTGCACCGACATGGTCAGGTAGGCACCGCGCCGGGTGGTCAGGTCCTCGTCGGCGGTCTCCAGCACGGCGGCGAAATAGCGGAAGGTGCCGGCCGCCGACATGGCGAGCGCGGTGGTCTCGCCGCGCGTCTTGCCGGTGTCGCGGGTCTGCACGAACGAGATCCGGTCGACGTTCTTCTCGATGCCGTCGGCGATCCGCGTCAGATAGCGCGCCCGCTCGTGGGGCAGCAGGTCGCGCCACGCCGGGTCGGCCTGGGCGGCCTTGGCACGCGCGATGGCGCGCTCGCCGTCGTCCCGGGAGGCACCGGCCAGCCGGCGGTTCAGCGAGCCGTCGTGGGAGAAGGTCGAGACGATCTCCGCGCCGGATCCGGTCTCCCATTTGCCGCCGACGAACAGGCGTCCGTCGGGCAGGTCGTAGGTCGCGTCAGCCATCGTCATTCCTCAAATCGCGACCGGCACGACGCGGTTGATGACCTCGCGCGCCACGCTGAAGACGGTCGAGACCGACGTCTTCGGATTGTCCGGCGACGCCTTGCCCTCGAGCCGGATCGTGAAGTTCACCGAGGCCGAGCGCACCTCGTATTCGTGGATGTTGCCGGTGACGGCGGGATCGGCGATCAGCCGCACCTTGGTCCGCTCGAAGCCGATGCCGGCCAGCGCCAGCGTCGCCGCCACGTTGGCGTTCTTCGGATAGTCGGTCGCCGCCGTGCGGGCGTTGCCGGTGAAGAACACGGTCTCCGACGTCAGCCCGTCCAGGTCGACGAGGGTCTCGGCCGGGGTCCCGCGCCAGGCTTCGGGCGGCTTGCGGCCGGTGTAGATCACCTCCTCGATGCCGGCGATCTTCGCCGCGGCCAGCGCGTCGATGCCGCCGATCGCGCCGGGGATCAGCACCGCCCGGCACTTGCCGGTGGCCGCCGCATCGGCGATCGCTTTGGCCGTCGCGTCGTCGGCCAGCGCGCCGATGGAGACGATGACCGTCTCGCAGCCGGCGCGCAGCACCTGCGGCACCACCTCGCGCACCACCTGATGCACCGCGCACTCGACGGTCAGGTCCGGGCGGGCGGCGAGAAAGCCCTCGACGGTGTCGTGGAAGCTGACCTCGTCGGCCAGCACGGCGGCCTTGGCGCGCAACGCCGCCTCGGCCGCGGCCGAGGCGCCCGCCTGCGCCAGGATCGCCACCGCCTCGAAGCGCGCCCGTCCGTCGCCGGCGAGCACGTCGAGCAGGGCGGCGGCGATGTTGCCGTAGCCGATGATGCCGAGACGATGCATGGCCACCCTCAACCCGCCTTTCCGGCGGCACCCGCCGGCGGGCCGGCAAACGCCTCGGCGAACGGGCCGATGGCCACCATGTCGACTTCCAGCACCACCGGCCCCGCGACCTTCATCGCCGCGTCGAAGGCGTCGGGGAACGCCTCGATGCTGTCGACGCGCATGTGCGGCATGTCGATGGCGTCGCACAGCTTGGCGAAGTTCGGGGTCTTCAGCGCCGAATAGTGCCGGCGGCCGCCATACTGGGCGTCCTGGATGTTCTGGATGACGCCGTAGGCCGCATCGTTCATCAGCAGGTAGACCAGGTTGGCGCCCTCGTCGACGGCGGTGATCAGCTCGGCCATGCCCAGCATCGCGCCGCCGTCGCCGAGCAGCGTCACCGCCTTGGCGTCGGGCGAGGCGAGGGCCGCGCCGATGCCCATGGCGATGCCCTGGCCGATGCCGCCGCCGGCGGCGTGGACGCCGAGGTTGGGGGCGGCCACGGTCACGTAGCGGTTGCCGAAGGTCGAGTTGGAGATGGTCACGTCGCGCACCCACGGGTGGCGGCCGGCCTGCACCCGGCCGAGCAGGTGGTCGGCGACGATCTGGTAGGGGCCGAGGCGCTCGCGCAGCGCGCCTTCCGACCGGGCTCGCGCCGAGGCGATGTCGTGCGGCATCGTCGGGTCGGTGTCGAGCTTCGCCGGCAGCCGCTCAAGCAGCCGCTGGAGCGTGTCGGCGGCGTCGCCGTGCAGGAACTGCGCGACGGGGTAGTTCTTGCCGCAGCGTTCCGCGTCGGCGTCGATCTGGACGAGCTGGCGCGGCAGCGGCAGCTTGTTGTCGCGGGTCTCGTTGCCGCGCAGCCGCGATCCGACGACGATCATCAGGTCGGAGCTGGCGTAGATCTCCTCCGCCTCGCGCGTCATGTTGAAGGCGCCGAGGCTGGCGGCGTTGTCTTCCGGAACGACGCCGCGGCCGGTGGTGCTGGTCACCGCGCCGAAGCCGCGGGCGACCAGCTCGGTGGCCTCTGCCGCCGCGCCGCGGGCGCCGCCGCCGAGCCACAGAAGCGGCCGCCGGGCCGCCTTCACCCGCGCGGCGAGTTCGTCCAGCGCCGCGTCGGAGGCGAGCGGCCGCACGATCACCGGCGGATAGGCCCGCGCGGTCGTCACCGGCGCCATCCGCTGCACGTCCACCGGCACCTCCAGGCTCACCGGCCCGGTTGGCGCGCTCAGCGCCGCGGAGCAGGCGGCCGACAGGGTGCCGATCACCGAGGCGGCGTCCCAGATGCGGAAATAGGCCTTGGAGATGCCCTTCAGCATCTCCGGCTGCTTCGGCACGTCGTGGATCGGCGCGCGGTCGCGGTCGGCGTGGGACAGGTCGACCTGCGTCGTGATGTGCAGGATCGGCGAGCCCGCCGTCAGCGCTTCCGCCTGGCCGCCGGCCGCATTCCCGGCCGCCGTGCCGGTGGAGGTCAGCACCACGCCCAGCCCGCCGGCCACCCGCGCGTAGGCATCCGCCATGTTCATGGCGCCGGCCTCGCCGCGCGCCGGCACGAAGCGGATCAGCCCCTGCTCGGCGATGCCGTCGAGGATCGGCATGTTGTGGATCGAGATGACCCCGAACACCGTGGTGACGCCCATCTCGGCGAGCGCCCGCGCGATCTGGCCGCCGACGGTGTCCGGAAGGGTGTCGAGCGCCGGCTCGTCAAACGAAACGCGAGATGCCGCCTGAGATCTCAAGGTGTGCTCCTGTGATGTACGAGGCGGCGGGCGAGGCGAGGAAGGCGAGCGCGCGCGCTGCCTCCTGCGCCTGGCCGAGCCGGCCGAGCGGGATGTTCTTCTTGGTGGCGAGATCGGCGAACCACGCCTCGCGGGTCTGGGACGTGTCGTCCCGGCCCTCGAAGCGGCGCTGCCACTGGTTGGAATCGACGAGGCCGACGAGGATCGAGTTCACCCGGATCTCCGGAGCGAGCTCGACGCTGAGCGACTTCAGGAGGTTCTGGATGCCGGCCCGCGCCGACGAGGTGCAGACCATGTGCGGCTCGGGCTGGTGGGCGAGCAGCGAGTTGACCGCCACGATGGCGCCGTGGCCGCTTTGCTTCAGCGCCGCGGTGAAGGCGCGGATGGGGTGGATCTGGCTGAAATACTTCAGCTCCAGCTCCTCGCGCCACGCCTCGTCGGTGGTCGACGCGAAGGTCGAGGTGCGGCCCTGGCCGGCGTTGTTGATCAGGATGTCGACGCCGCCGAAGCGCTCCAGCACCCGGTCGGCGAAGCCGCCGAACGCCTCCGGATCGAGCACCGACACCGCCTCGGCCAGGATCCGTCCCTCGCCGAAGCCGGCGGCCAGGTTGGCCTTCGCCGCCTCCAGCCGCTCCGCGCCGCGCGCGCAGAAGGCGACGTTGCAGCCTTCCTCCAGCAGCAGCCGCACGGTGGCGAGCCCGATGCCCGAGCTGCCGCCGGTGACCACGGCGGTCTTGCCGTTGAGGCCGAGATCCATGCCGTCAGCCCTGCTTCAGCGACCGGAAGCCCGGATCGGGACGTCCCATCATCACGGCGCGCTGGGCCGGCGTCGGCGGTCCGGCGGTCATCCAGCGGTCCATGGAGTCCGGATCGCTGCGCGACCACACCTTGGCCTCGTGGGTGGCCTCGTCGATCTGCTGCAGCTCGGAGGTGAACTCGATCACGAATCCCGACGGCGACACGAAATAGGCGAACGGGTTGTTGCCCGGGCCGTGGCGGCCGGGGCCCCAGCTCGGCACCTGGCCCTTCTGCTTCATCCGGCCGATGCCGCGCATGAAGGAATCGAGATCCGGCATCTCGAAGGCGACGTGGTTGACGCTGGCGTAGGGCGCGCGCACCAGGGCGATCGAGTGATGGTCGACGCTGCAGCGCAGGAACACCATCTGGTCGGCCGAATAGTCGCTGACCCGGAAGCCCATGACGTCGCAGTACCAGTCGCGCACGCCGTCCATGTCGGGGGTGTTGAGCACCACGTGGGACACCTTGCGCGGCAGGGCGAACTGATCCTCCGACGCCTTCATCTCCAGCTCGGTGGTGAAGCGCAGCCGGCGGCAGTCCGGGTCCAGGATCTCGAAGCCGTAGCCGCCGATCGCGTCCTCGAACGGGGCGGGGGCGGCCAGCGCGGTGGCGCCGCGCTCGACGGCCTGCAGGTAGAAGGCATCCATCGCCGCCCGGTCCGGCATGCCGAAGTGGATGTACTCGATGCCGAAGGTGTCGCCGTCCTTCAGGCCGTAGAGGAACGGCTCGGGCCCGGTTCCGGCCATGTAGGCGACGCCGTCGCCGCGCTTGGCGAGCGACAGGCCCCAGGAGTCGACGTAGAAATCGACCGTGGCGGTCATTCCCGGCGCGCGCATCATGATGCCGCGCAGGTGTCCGGCTCTCAATGGCTCAGTCATCGTCACCTCCTGTGTCGTGCGCGCCCGGCGCCAGAGCGCTTTCCGACCGGGTGGGTTCACCCGGTCCATCGGACAGCGATCTCAGTTCACGTGCTGGGTCCGGCCCCGCGCCGCGGCGATGGCGGTCGCGATGACCGCCGCGAACGCTTCCGGCTGCTCCAGATAGACCGCGTGTCCGGCGTCGGCGATCCGCCGATAGTCGACATCGTCCGCACCGTTGGCCGAGCGCGCCTCGATCGCCGCCAGCGTCTGCGCCTCCGGGGTCACGACGTCGCCCTCGGCCCAGACGAAGGTCGTGGGAATCTTGACGTGCGCCAGGCTCTCGGTCAGCCGTCCGGACGACAGCATCCGCACTGCCTGGCCGTAACCGGGCATCGTGACGGCGCCCATCGCCGCCTCGACGGCCGCGACCGCGTCGGGCCGCCCTTCCGGGTCGTGGACCAGCCGCGCCGCCCGGGTCCGCGCGAATTCCGGCCCGCCCAGCGTCTCCAGCGCATCGATGCGCGCCTGGCTCTTCTCGGGCAGCGTCCCGCCGACGCGGACGCCGTAGCCGGCGGCGCATTCCGACAGCACCAGTCCGCTCAGCCGGTCGCCGTGGCGCATGGCGAAGCGCGCCGCGATCAGCGTGCCCAGCGAGTGGCCGACCAGCAGCACCCGGTCGAGCCCGAGGGCGTCGAACAGGCGGAGCAGGGCGGTCGCGTAGGCCTCCTCGGTGGGCCATTCCTCGGCGAGAGGGGCGGAGGCATCGTAGCCGGGCGCGTTCCAGAAGATCAGGTCGAGGTCGGCGTGCAGGTGCGGAACCACCGGCAGGAAGGACGCGCCGCGCGAGCCGATGCCGTGCAGGAACACCACCGCCTCGCCCGCCGCCGACCGGCGCAGGAACGAGATCCCCGCCGACGTCGCCAGCGCCACGCCCGGAACAGCCGTCTTCGCGTTGTGCTCGCCCATGGCCAGGGGATCCTCGCTCGACATCCGGAAAGAATGTTCATTAATGAACATAGTGTTCAAAATCAACATTACGCTCGCTGGGCCATCCTGTCAACGCGGTGCCAGGCGTCGGCCGTCCCTGTTGAAGCCGCAGATGCCGCCGCGGCCGAGGGGGCCGCGGCCCTGTCTCAGCCGTCGTCGCGCTCCAGATAGTGGAGCACCCGCTTCTCGATGCCGGCCACCGCGAAGTAGAGGAAGATGCCGATCACCGTCAGCAGCCCGATCGCGTTGAACACCATGGCGGTGTTCGCCTGGCCTTCGCCGTAGGTGATCAGGAAGCCGAGGCCGGTGTTGCCGCCGACCAGTTCGCCGACGGTCACGCCGATCACGGCCAGCGTCGCACCGATGCGCAGCCCGGCGAACAGCGACGGCATCGACGACGGGAACTCGATCTTCCAGAAGATCTTCAGCCGCGACATGTTGTAGACGCGCGCCAGGTTGATCAGGTCGCGGTCGACCGTCTTCATCGACTGCAGCACGTTGACCAGGATCGGGAAGAACACGATCAGCACGGTCACCAGCAGCTTCGGCAGCGCGTTGTAACCGAACCACATGATGAACAGCGGCGCGAACGCCACCTTCGGCGCGATCTGCAGCGCCAGGATGTACGGCGACAGCACCCGCTCCCACAGCTTCGACAGGCCGAGCAGGTAGCCGAACGCCGCGCCCAGCGCGCTGCCGAGCACGAAGCCGATGATCGACGTCACCGTCGTCGAGAGGAAATTTTTGCCGAGCTCTTCCTGCCGTACCATGCGGAAGAACTCGTTCACGCATTCCGAGAAGGTCGGAATGATGTATTTCGGAACGTCGAACAGCGGCGGGAGATACTCCCACGCGGCGATGACCGCGATGCCGACGGCGATCATGATGGCGAGCTCGGGCCCGGCCGTGGACGACCGCGGAACGGCGCGGCGCAGGAGGTTGGCCATCTGGAACCTTCCGTTTCCGGACGCGCCCCCGAAGCCGGGGGCGCGCGCTGCATCGGTTGTGGCGTGGTCGGTCAATCGACGAACTCGTTGGTGTAGAGGTCGTCGAGCGGCGGCGCGGTGCTGATGATGCCGGCCTGGAGGTAGAAGTCCTCGACCGCCTTCACCCGCTCCGGATCGAACTTGCCCAGGTCCTTCATGTCGTCGACCGAATAGACGAGGTCGGTGTAGCGCTTCATCACTTCGGTGAGGAACGCTTCCTTGCCGGAGAACTGCGGGACCTTCTCGGCCAGCAGCTTGGCGGAGCCTTCCGGATCCTCCATCACGTCGCGCAGGCCGTGCAGGGTCGCCTGCACGAAGCCGCGCACCAGCTCCGGCTTGTTCTTGATGGTGTCGTCGGACGACAGGATCGCCTGGGCCATCGCCGGGAACATGTCGTTGATCGGCAGGATGGTCAGGTCGACGCCGGCGCCTTCGATCGAGGCGGCCCAGTCGGGCGTGCCGGAGATCGCGTCGAGGTCGCCGGAGATCATCAGCTGGACCATGCCGGCCGGGCCGACGGCCTGGATGTCGACGTCTTCCTTGGACAGGCCGGCCGACTGCAGCGCCGCCAGCAGGTTGTAGTAGGTGGTGTCCTGGAAGGCCATGACGCCGATCTTCTTGCCCTTCAGCGACGCCATGTCGGTGGCGCCGGCGTCCGTGCGGATGACGATCTGGGTCAGCGCCTTGCCGCCCAGCAGCGCCACGCCCTTCACCGGCAGGCCGTTGGCGCGCACGATGATCGGCGTGTCGCCGATGCCGCCGCCGAGGTCGGCGTTGCCCACCGCGACCTGCTTGGCGACGTCGGCGCCGCCCTTGCCGATGCGGAAGTCGACGTCGAGGCCGGCCGCGTCGTAGTAGCCCTTCGCCTTGGCCACCTGGAACGGCGTGAACGCCGGCAGGAAGTCGGGGGCCGGGAACAGGTAGACCATCTTCTCGGCGGCCATGGCGCCGCCGGTCATCATGGCGGACACGGCGGCGACGGTGACGGCCCGCCGCATGGTCCGGGCAAAGCGTTCGAATGTCATGTCAGTCGTCCTTCCTCTGGGGGCCGCTTCACGCGGCTTGATCTTCCAAGTGCAGGGTATCGAACAGGCGTTTGACGTAGTCGCGCGTGCCGCTCTCCATCGAGCGGGCCATCGGGTCGTCGCGATGCGGCAGTTCGATCGGGAACTCGTCGACCACGGTGCCGGGCCGGCCCGACAGCACCACCACCCGGTCCGACATGATGACGGCCTCCTGCAGGTCGTGGGTGATCAGCAGGCAGGTGACGCCGGTCTCCGCGATGGTCGCCGAGAAGCTCTTCTGCAGCACCACCTTGGTCTGCGCGTCGAGTGCCGAGAACGGCTCGTCGAGGAGCACGATCTCCGGATCGATCGCCAAAGTGCGGGCCAGCGCCGCGCGCTGGCGCATGCCGCCGGAAAGCTGATGGGGATAGTGGAAGGCGAAGTCGGCGAGCCGCACCCGTTCCAGCTCCGACAGCGCACGCTCGCGCCGCTCATTGCGCGTCATCGGCTTCTCCTCCAGGCCGAACTCGACGTTGGAGACGATGTTGCGCCAGGGCAGCAGCAGGTCCTTCTGCAGCATGAAGCCGACGTCGGAGCGGGTCGAGCGCACCGGCTCGTCGTTGATCAGCACCTGGCCCTCGGTCGGGCCGTACAGGCCGGACACCATGTTGAGGATGGTGCTCTTGCCGCAGCCCGAAGGGCCCACGACCGCGACCAGCTCGCCGGGCTTCACGGAGAACGACATGCCGGTCACCGCGGTGACCTGGTGCCCGGACTTGCGGTCCGGGAAGACCTTGGTGATGTCTCTGAGCTCGAGGCTTGATGTCATCGCGAACCGTTGGGGTTGGAGGCCAAGGGGAGGCGTGGTGCGGGCATCAGGTCCACAGGTAGCCGTAGGTGTGAATCTGTCCGATCAGTCCGGTCAGGCCGTCGCCGCTGGCGGGGCCGTCGGCGACGCTGGTGCCGCGCAGCCAGGTGCGTCCGTGCACCTCCATGCCGGCGGCGTTGCAGCGCCCCTTGAAGCGGGTCGCGTTGCACCAGAAGCCGCCCATGATCTCGGCGCCTTCCAGCGAGGCCGGCCCGGTCAGCGTCGTGCGGTCCATCGACAGGTTGCTCAGCACCTGGATCCGGTCTAGGAACGCCGCCTGCTCGAAGACCGCCCGGTCGAGCACGAAGGTGCCGCGGAACTCCGACCGGGAGAAGCTCGCATCCCGGCCGAAGCGGCCGCCGTCGAAGCGCGCGTCGTGCCAGAACTCCGCCCCGGAAAAGTCCGCCCCCGCCTCGAACGTGCAGTTGCGGAACCAGGCCAGTCCCTGGAAGCGCGCGCCGCTGGCATCCACCGGGGCGCGGAACACCGCGCCGGTGAAGTCGACGCTGGTCACGTCCAGCCCGGCGAGCGACAGCGGCTCCTCGACGATGCGGCCGGTCAGGTCCTGCGCCGCACCCGCCACGAAGGGGGCGCGCAGGAGGTCGATGAGGCCGTCGGGGGCTGCGAGCGTCATCGGAACGTGCATCGGCTCCCGATCAGGCCGACTTCTGGTCGAGGGCGGCGTCCTGCGCCTTCAGGTGTTCCTTGGCCTTGCGCACCATCATCTGGCGCAGGCGGGAAACGCCGATGTCGTGCTGGTAGAGCATCTCGCGCTTGCGGGCGTCTTCGGGGATCGATTCCAGCATCACCCGGTCCTGCTCCAGCACGTACCAGTGCCGTTCCTCCAGGAAGGCGCGATACAGGAAGCGCCAGGACTCCGCGGCCAGACCCTGCACCTGGCGGCAGCGCCAGAAGAAGGAATGGTGGGTGTGCTCATCGATGGCGACGGCGAAGCCGATGATGCGGAACGGGCCGCCCGGTCCGGCGCCGTTCGGGTAGGGGATGTCGAGGCGGAAGAACATCGAGCCTGGCTCGACCACCACCTCGGTGGCGTCCAGGTTGACGCCCTTCTGGGCGACGCGCTCGATGACGAAGCCGGTGTCGGTGCGCTCCAGGCGCATGGTGTCCTGCTTGGCGCCGTAGGCCAGCGTGAACGAGTCATTGTGCAGGTAGCTGGCGTGCATCGGGTCGGCGGCGTTGTCGAGGGACAGCCGGTAGCTGCAGTCCCACCGCACCATGCACGGGAAGGCTTCCCACTCGCCGTTGACGAACTCTTCCGGCGGGTTGAAGGCGGGGGCCTCCGGCTGGTCGGCGCTCGGCAGGTAGATGAACACCGCGTCGGCGCATTCGGCCGTCTCGAAGCTCTTCAGCGGCCGGCGGCCTTCCAGCGCGCACTCCGGCATCGCCGGAACCCGGACGATGGTGCCGCTGCCGTCGACCGACACGCCGTGATAGCGGCAGGCGACGTTGCCGTCCTGGACCACGCCCAGCGACAGCTTGGCGCCCCGGTGGGGGCAGAAGTCCTCGATGCAGTGCACCTTACCGTCGCCGTCGCGCCAGAGAACCAGGTTCTCGCCGGCGATCTTGGTGCCGAACGGCTTGCCTTCCTTGACCTGCACCGACTTGCAGATCGGTGCCCACAGGCCGAGCAGGCCCCGGCTGATGTAGTCGTCGACGGCGTCGCGGCCTGAAACGGTGGCAGTCATGGCTTCATCCCCGGTTCGTGGGTGCGGGTGTCAGGCGCCGATCCCGTGCTCGGCGTAGGCGGCATCGTGGGACGCGTTGATGGCCTTCAGCTCGGCTTCGAGGGTGGCAAGGCACCAGGCGCCGGTCTCGCCGGACGGCCGCCTGGTGCCCTTTTCGTTGAGCTCGGCGGCGACGGCTTCGAAATCGTGGACGCCGCGCGCATAAATGTCCTCGAGGTCGGCGGCGAGCGCGGATTCCGCTTCGGTCATCGGCCGGCCGCGTGACTGGTGGCTGAGGGCGGGATCTTGCATCGGATGCCTCCGGACACTGTGTGAGCGGGTCTGTTCAAATAAGAACGATGCGTTCGTCATTTGCCATAGTGGCGCAAGATTGGTATCCAGGCAACATCTTTTCCAAACAAGCCGGATCGGCGGAAAGTGGGACTTTATGACCGAACGGATCATGCTCACCGTCTTCCTCAGGCACGACCAGTCGCAGAACCTCGAGGAGATCCAGGCTCACCTCGGCGACCAGGAGTGGTGGACGGGCTTTCCGCCGGAGGGCGTCGAGATCCTGTCTTGGAACGTCGTGATGGGCATCGGCCAGATCGTCACCCTGCGCATGCCGCCCGAGCTCCTGCCGAAGGTCAACGTCGAGCTCGAACGCCGCGCCTGGGGCGTGTTCTCCACCGAGTTCTTCCCGACCTACGACTTCGTGCCGGTCCGCGAGCGCCTGACGCGCGAGTGGAAGGCGAAGACGGGGAAGTAGCGCCCATGCCCGCCGCCTTCCGCACGATCAGCGCGCCGGACGTTCCGGCCCCGCCGCCCGGCGTGTTCTCCAACGCCATTGTGGCCGACAACGTCGTCTACGTCTCGGGTATGCACGCCGGCGGCCCCGACGGCATCGTCGGCGGTGCGTCGATGCTGGAGCAGACCCGCGAGGCGCTCCGCCGCGCCGTATCTCTGGTCACCGCTGCCGGCGGCTCGGCCGACCGCATCGTCAAGCTGACGATCTACGTCACCGACATGGGCCGGCGCGCCGAAGTGAGCGCCGCCCGCAAGGAGGTCTTCGCCGACCATCTCCCGGCATCCACCTTCCTGCAGGTCTCCGGCTTCGTCCAGGACGGCCTGCTGGTCGAGGTCGACGCCATCGCGCATCTCTGATCTTCGTTCGGCCGGTGTTTCTGCATTTCCCGGTCGGAAACCGGCCGAGGCGAAGGTCCGGACAAGTGGAGAGGGCGGTCTGAGCCCGATTTCCCGTGCGGGACGCGCTCGGATTCCTGCTCCCGTGGCCGAAGACACTAGGTTCCTTGGGAGGACTGAGTCTTATATATCGGCCCGTATGCTACTTAAGGGTGGAAATCCGGCGCGCTGTACTGTCTTAATTTCTAGGTAGGGTGGATAACGCTGGGTGAAGTCGGGTTGTACGTAGGAGGAGGGGGCATGCGGCACTGGGCTGGCAATCTCGATGAAACGATCGAGAAGACCGCCGACTTGGGCATGAGATACCTCCTGCCCTTCGTGACGCTGTCGCCCCAGGTCGGATTTGCCGGCACCGAAGCGGTACCGGGGCGGAGGCTCTGGGAGCATGCCCCCCGCCGGGCCTCGCTCGATGCCCTCGCCAACGAATCGCCGTCGGACTCCTCCGACATCCGGGTCGTGCTCGACCGCCGCCTCGCCGCCGGCCAGATCGACAGCGACACCCATGCAGAGCTGGCGCGCGACGCCGACTTCATCGCTGCCGCCCTCGCCGCGGGGGAGGATCCGTTCGCCGACGGCCGCCTCGCGCGGCGCCCCGGGCCCTGGCCGGCGTCCGACGGGCAGGGCTCGTCCCGCCTCGCCGACTGGATCCGCCGGTTCCGGCTCGTCGCGTCGGTGGCGATCGCGGCTCTGCTGGCCCTGACGATGGTGGGGGCCGTCGATCCGTTCTGATCTCGTCGCGATCGACGCCGATATCGTGGAGCGGGATGCGGGCCGGGCTCCGTCCGGCTCTGGCCCCGGGGCGGCGGCCGCGCGCCTCCCGAAATCTGCGGGGGCCGGCGGTTGCGCGTTGCCTGCCCGGGCCGTTCCTGCTTTCCTCCTCCCGTCGCCACCGCCGCCCGCCCGGCGTCGATGCCGACCCACGGCCGTCCGCCATCGACGAGGCGCGCAAAGCGAGGTCCATCCATGCGCAGCGAGATCACCGGGTCGACGCTTCCCGTCCTGACCATCACCCTGGAGGGCGGCGAGACCATCCTCGCCGAGCCCGACCGGCTGTCCTGGATGACGGCCAACATCGGCATGCACACCACCGCCGCGACCGGAGGGGCCGGCGGCCTGTTCGGGGCGCTGGGCCGGGCGGTGGCCGGCGGCGGCCTGTTCATGACCGAGTTCACCGCCGAGCGCGGCGAGGGCTTCGTCGCCTTCGCCGCCACCGTCCCCGGCAACATCGTCCAGACCGAGGTCCACGACGGCCGCGGCTACCTGATCCACCGCCACGGCTTCCTGGCCGGCAGCAAAAGCCTGTCGCTGTCGATCGGCGTCCAGCAGTCGCTCGGCTCCGGCCTGTTCGGCGGCAACGGCTTCATCCTGCAGAAGCTTTCAGGCTCCGGCACCGCCTTCGTCGAGCTCGGCGGCGAGATCGTCAGCTACGATCTCGAGGCCGGCCAGGAGCTGCTGGTGCACCCGGCCCACGTCGGCATGTTCGAGGAGGGCGTCTCCTTCGAGATCACCACCATCCGCGGCGTGAAGAACATGCTGTTCGGCGGCGACGGGCTGTTCCTGGTGCGGCTGCGCGGGCCGGGCAAGGTCTGGCTGCAGTCGCTCACGCCGGTGAAGCTCGCCCACGCCCTGCGCCCCTATCTGCCGTCGGGCGAGCACCACTGACGGAGAGGGCCTTTCCGGGCAGGTGCAGTCACCCGACTGCCAGGAAATCGCTCCAGCCTCAAACCCTTGAGCCATTCCTCTCCGGTCGGATCGCTTCGGTCTGACCGGGAACTGCTCCGGCGGGCGATCCTGACCGCCCGGCCGTCAGGATTTCACCTTGGCGAGCAGCCAGGCGACGATGCCGAGCCCGATGCTGCCGATGCCGAAGCCGATCCCCAGCCCCCACGGGATGCCGGGATAGCCGGCCACCCAGTGGCCGATCAGCCCGCCGGCCACGCCGAGGATCAGGGGGGCGAGGCATCCGATGGCGATCATGAAGGTGGGTCTCCGGAATCCATACCCGGGCCATTCCTCTTCGTTCGGATCGTGCCGATCTGAACGGGAAAGGCTCTGGATGACGACGACGTCGGGTCTGGCCGACCTGACGTCATGAACGGGATCGATGCCACGCTCCTGGAGCGGGATCGAGCTGCCGGTCTTCTCCGCGAGCCCGACGCCTGCGGTGATCATCGCCCGCCGGACCGGATCGCCCCGGGCCATCCGCGCTGCCGCGGCTCCGGGGGATCCCGCGACACAGGCTCTCTGCACAGTGGAAGACCGTCGACGGATCTTCATCATAGGGGGCGCTGGCGCGGGCGCAATGCAGGGCTCGCGCCGGGCCGGCATCCGTCCGCCCCTCAGCGCCATTCGGCCGCCCGCCCCTTATATGAGGCGCACCGAAAGGCCATATGAAGGGCAGGCCGCACCCTTTGGGCCGGACCGGACCTGTCCGGCCCGGAAATGCGCTGGCCCGTCCCGGGAGGGATCCATGGCTGACCCGACATCACGACCATCCAGGCCCGCCGCGCCTGCGCCCCTGTGGGCAGGCGAGCGCGTCACGCGCGAGCACCTGACGTTCGCCGCGCCGTTCCGGGTCGAGGGCCCGCTCGGCGAATGTCCGGCCGGCACCTTCGAGGTGGAAACGGTCGAAGAGCTGATCGACGGCCTGTCGTTCCCCGTCTACCGCATCGTGTCGACCTCGGTGGTCCTGCCGGTTCCCCGTGCCGCGTCGAGCGCGCGCCAGATGGTGCGGCTGGATCCGGCATTGGTGCGGGCGGCCCGGGCGGCGTCCGGCCCGGTCGAGCCGAGCTGACCAGCCGCAGGTTTCAGTGCGGGATGCGGGCGGCGCCCTTGCGCGCCTTTTCTGATCCCGCTCGACACATAACGCGATGACCGGCCCTGCCGTCCGCTTTGGCGGACGGTTGAAGGAGCCGGGGGCGCCGTACCAGCAAGAGCACCGAGATGGCCCTGAACTTCGTCAACCCCTGCCGCAACTACGACCAGAAACGCCGGCTGATCTCCTTCGTCGGTCACGACGGCATGATGGAGATCCCGTTTCTTCTGGAGGTGAACGCCCTGCCGTCCATCACCCCCCAGGCGTCGACGTCCGAGGAGGATCTCCTCGAGGCGTTCGACAAGGCCCGCGGCGCCATCGAGTCGGTCGCCCGGGAATCCTACTCCCACCGCCGCCAGCGCGAATATGTGCTGACCGCCAAGGACTTCCGATAGAGCATTTGCCGTTCGGATCGAAGCGATCGGAACGAAAAGGAATTGCTCAAGATACTGAATCTGGTGCCATTTCTCATCGCTCAGGCGAGTCCACCTGATCGGAAAAGGCTCTGGAGCCCTTTGCTGCGAGGCGGGCCCGCTGGTCGATGGGGCATGCGCTAGACGCGGCACTGCAGCTCGGAGAAGCCCATCCGCCGCAGGATGACGGCCTGGCGCTCGTCGCCGACGCCTTCGGCGGTGATGGCCAGGCCCATCTCCTGGCCGAGGTGCAGGATGGCGCTGACGATGGCGACGGACCGCGGGTCGGTGCCCAGGCTGGCGATGAAGCTCTCGTCGATCTTCAGGCGGTCGAACGGAAACGTCCTGAGCCGCGCGATGGACGACGTGCCGGAGCCGAAATGGTCGAGGGCCAGCCGGACGCCGAGCGCCTTCAGCGCGCCGAGGATGGCGCCGACGTGCGCCTCGTCGCCCGCCAGCGCGGTTTCGGGCATCTCCAGCTCCAGGCGTTCGGCGGCGAGCCCCGCCTTGGCCAGCACCCGGGCGACGCTCTCCGGAAGGTCGCCGTGGGCCAGCTGGATGGGGGAGACGTTGACGCTGACGCGCAGCCCGTCGTCCCAGGTCGCCGCCGCCGTGCAGGCTTCCTCCAGCATCCACGCGCTGATCTCGTGGATCAGCCCGGCCTTCTCGGCGACCGGCAGGAACACCTCGCCGGCAATCGGCCCGCGGCTCGGGTGGGTCCACGTCGGGATCGCCTCGTAACCGTGGATGCTGCCGTCGACGCCGCGCAGCGGCGAGTAGGCAAGCGACAGCTGGTTGTCCGCAAGCGCGCTCCACAGGTCGTCGGCGATCGGCCAGGCGTCGTCGGGCAGCGCCGGCCCGCCGGCCCCGGTCCCCACGAACCCGCTGCCGCCGGCGCGCTTGACCTTGTAGAGCGCGACGTCGGCGGCCTTCAGCAGCGCCTCGGGATCGTCGGCGTCCTCCGGGAAGACGACGACGCCGATCGATGCCGACACGGCCAGCGTCTCGCCCGCCATCGCGATCGGCTGCTTGAGCGCGTTCACCAGCCGCTGCGCCAGCGCCGCGGCGCCATCCGGCTGCCGGACGCCGACCTGGATGACGCAGAACTCGTCGCCGCCCAGGCGGGCCGCCGTGTCGACGACGCGCACGTGGGTGAGCAGGCGGCGGCCCACCACCCGCAGCACCTCGTCGCCGGCGGCGTGGCCGTGGATGTCGTTGATCGCCTTGAAGCCGTCGAGGTCGAGCAGCAGCACCGCCACGTGGTCGCCCGACCGGCGCGCAAGCTCCAGCGCCTCGGCCAGCCGCTCGTTGAACTGGGCCCGGTTGGGAAGCCCGGTCAGGGCGTCGTGGGAGGCCAGATAGCGGGCCCGCGCTTCCGCCTCGCGGATCTGGGTGACGTCGGAGATGCTGGCGATGATGAACGGCTTGTCGCCGTCTGCGGTCGGCAGGTGAAGGAGCCGCTTGCGCGTGATGATGATGTGCGGGGTCCCGTCCGCATCGTTGGCCACTTCCTCGTTCTCGTTCGGCCGCCCTGTCTCGAACACCTGGTCGTCGATCCTGCGGAAGACTTCCATCTGTTCCTCGGGCATGTTGCCGATGGTGTTCAGCACCTTGTCCCGGGGCAACCGCGCGAAGTCGCAGAACGCGTCGTTGACCATGACGGCGCGGTGGTCGCGATCGATGAGAAACACCGGGGTGGGCACCCCGTTCAGGATCGTCTGCAGGGTCTCGATGGTTGGCAGGATCGGGGACCTGGATAGCATGAGGGGCTCTGCTCGCACGATGGACGGTCCGGGCCGATGCCCGGACACCGGATAGATGGGGTGGTGGCCGGCCTTTGGCACGGCATCGCCATGCCGGCCGTTCCCGGCCCGCCTGCACCGGCGCTTCGCCGGCGGGCCGCCCGCAGCGGGCCTCGCGGTGGCGCTTCGGCCCCCGCGTCCCCGCCGGCCGCAGGCGGCGCGCAGCTTGACCGAGACCGGCGCGCGATGCCAGGTCTGAGACGGATCTCCGCGGGACCGGCTTCGAGGCCGCACACACGGCTGGTCGACGACAAGAACGACGCCGAACGGCATTTGCACGAGTGACTCCCGCGTGATCCCCATCCTTCCCGATCTGCTGCCCCTCGTGATTGTCGTCGCCGGGGCCTTTGCGGCTGGCTTCATCTCCGGGCTTGCCGGATTCGGCACGGCGCTGATCGCGTCGGGGTTCTGGTTCCATGCCCTGCCGGCGTCGATGGTGCCGCCGCTGATCGTGCTGGTCGCGGTCGCCGCGCAGCTGACGAGCTTCCGGAGCGTGCGCAAGTCGTTCGACTGGCGGCGGGTCACCCCGTTCCTGATCGGCGGCTTGGCGGGCGTGCCGCTCGGCGTGCTGGCGCTTGCCTACGCGTCGCCGACGGTGCTGCGGCCCTCGGTCGGCATCTTTCTCTGTCTCTATGCCACGCTCCAGCTGCTCGGCCTGTCGCGCCTCCGCATCCCGGCCCGGGTCAACCGGCTGCACGATGGCGCGGTGGGCGTGGGCGGCGGGTTTCTCGGCGGCTTTGCCGGCCTGTCGGGTCCGCTGCCGTTGATCTGGCTGCAGCTGAAGGGCGGCCCCAGCGACATGCAGCGGGCCATCTACCAGCCGTTCAACCTGGTCGTGCTGGTCTTCGCCGGCGTCGCGATGACCGCCGCCGGCCAGGTCACCCGCGACGTCTGGATCGTCGCCGCGGTCTGCCTGCCGGCCGTGCTCGCCGGCACGGTGCTCGGCACGCGGATCTACAAGGGCGTGAGCGAGAAGCGCTTTCAGGCCGTCGTCCTGGTGCTGCTGCTGGTGTCCGGGCTGATGCTCGTCGCCCAGGCCGCGTTCGGCTAGCGCATTTCCCGTTCGGATCGAAACGATCTGGACGAGAAGAAATTCCTCAAGCGTTTGAGTCTGAAGCTATTTCTGATCGAGCAGGTGTCACCACCCGATCGGAAAAGGCTCTGGCGCAGGGCGGGCCGGCGCCGCCACCATCCCGGCCGGCCCGGGCCGGCCCAGGCGCATTTTTTGCGTTTTCAGCGGAACCAAATGCGTACCGAGTGCGTTCTTCTCGCATCTGACAACGGCAAAAGAGGGAGGTTCGCCATGCTGAACCAACTGCTTCTGGGCCGTGCCCTCTATTGTGGCCGGCCGCTCGACGACAGGGCCGACGAGAAGTCCGTTCCGATCTCGCGGACCGTGCACGACTGGATCAAGGCGCGCTGGCGCTGACCGCGCGTCGCCATCGCTGAACGTCCCCCAGCCGCCCGGCGTCCGCCGGGCGGCTTTTCGCGTTTTGGGCGTGGCGGCCGGTCGAACAGGGCGTCGACGCCCGAGACGCAGTCGCGTCGATCGCGACGTGAATCCGGTTCGCGCTGCCGGAATCCTCAATCACCACGCCGCGACAAGAGCGCATGCGCGCCGCGCGGATCACGACCGTCAGGGATGCGGGAGATGTGCGGATATCGGGGAGCGCAGGGCGGGAACCTGCTGAGTAATGGTCGGAGTGGCAGGATTTGAACCTGCGACCCCCTCGTCCCGAACGAGGTGCGCTACCAGGCTGCGCTACACTCCGACAGTGGGCGGTCTTATAACCACCACGCCCGGGCGCCGCAAGCCATCAGACGCCGCTCGCGCACCACTTTCCAACAGGCATTCCGTGCGCGCCGCCGCAGCCCCCCGCACGGCGCGGTCCGGCCCGCCGCCGGCGGCCGGCCGGACCATGCCACCTATCTTTTTCGCCGCGACCGCTCTATCCCGCCCGGGAGTGACCGTCGGCCCGGAGCGGACGCGGAAAGCCGGGAGGCGGCCGTCCGCCCGTCTCGCGCGCCGGATGCGACAGCCGGTCACGGTCCCTGGAGCCCGGTCGGTCCGATCCGGGTTCATCGCGATCGAGGAGCAAGCCCGTGCCAGCCCTGACCCATGACCGCCGCTTCGACCCGCGCCACGGCGAGCCGGTCGCGGTCGCGCCCGGCGTCGTGCGGATCACCGCGCCCAACCCCAGCCCGATGACCTTCCACGGCACCAACACCTACCTGATCGGCGACGACACGGTGGCCGTCGTCGATCCCGGCCCGGCGCTGGACGCCCATGTCGACGCCATCGTGCAGGCGATCGCCGGCCGGCCGGTCAGCCACATCCTGGTGACCCACACCCACGGCGACCATTCGCTCGCCGTGCCGGCGCTCAAGCGCGCCACCGGCGCGCCGACGGTGGGCGAGGGGCCGCACCGGGCCTCCCGCGTGCTCCGGGCCGGCGAGGTGAACCCGCTGGATGCCGCCGGCGACGCCGCCTTCCGCCCCGACATCGCGGTCGCCCACGGCGACGTCCTCACCGCCGGCGGCCGGCCGGTCGAGGTGGTCGCCACCCCCGGCCACACCGCCAACCACGTGGCCTTCGCGCTGCCCGATGCCGGCCTGCTGTTCTCCGGCGACCACGTGATGGTCTGGGCGACCTCGGTGGTGGCGCCGCCCGACGGCGCCATGGCCGACTACATGGCCTCCCTCGACGTGCTGCTCGCCCGTCCCGATGCGCGCTACCTGCCGGGCCACGGCGGCGCGGTGGAGGACCCGGCCGCCTACGTCGCGGCGCTCAAGGGCCACCGCCTGCGCCGGGAGGAGGCGATCGTGCGGGCGCTGTCGGAGGGCCCGCGGACGATCCCGCAGATGGTGCGGCAGATCTACGTGGCCCTCGACCCGGCGCTCCACACCGCCGCCGGGCTGTCGCTGCTCGCCCACCTGGAGGACCTGGTCGCCCGCGGCACGGTCGCCGCCGACCCGCAGCTCTCCTTCGACGCCACCTACACGCTGGTCGGCCCCTGGAGCCGGGAGGATCACCTGCAGGATTAACGCACCCCCACCGCCCCCTCCGGCAGCCGGTAGCCGGCGAACTGGTCGCGCAGCGTCGTCTTCTTGATCTTGCCGGTCGCCGTGTGGGGGATCTCGTCGACCACCACCATGTCGTCGGGCAGCCAGAACCGGGCCACCTTGTCGCGCATGAAGTCGGTGAGCGACGCCTTGTCCGGCGTCCGTCCCGGCTTCGCCACGACCACCAGCAGCGGCCGCTCGCCCCAGACCGGATGCGCGACGCCGATCACCGCCGCCTCCGCCACGTCCGGGTGGCCGACGGCGA
Organism: Amorphus sp. MBR-141; assembly: GCF_053628695.1. NCBI lineage: Bacteria > Pseudomonadati > Pseudomonadota > Alphaproteobacteria > Hyphomicrobiales > Amorphaceae > Amorphus > Amorphus sp. MBR-141. The sequence continues at coordinate 414,958 of NZ_JBRJGW010000002.1, read as the reverse complement.
TGTTCTCCAGCTCGATGGAGGAGATCCATTCGCCGCCCGACTTGATCACGTCCTTGGAGCGGTCGGTGATCTGCATGTAGCCGTCCGGGTCGATGTGGGCGACGTCGCCGGTGTCGAAGAAGCCGTCGTCGTCGAGGATGTCGCCGCCGGCGCCCTTGTAGTATTCCCGCGCCACCGCCGGCCCGCGCACCTTCAGCCGGCCGAAGGTCCTGCCGTCCCAGGGCAGCTCGGTGCCGGCGTCGTCGGTGATCTTCATCTCCACCGTCATCGGCGGATAGCCCTGCTTCTCCTGCAGGTCGAGCTTCGCCTCCGCCGACAGATGGTCGGTCTCCGGCTTCAGCGTGCAGACGGTGCCGAGCGGGCTCATCTCGGTCATCCCCCAGGCGTGGCAGACATCGACGCCGTAGCGCTCCTGGAACGCCTCGGTCATCGCCCGCGGGCAGGCCGAGCCGCCGATCACCACGCGCTTCAGGTCGGGCAGCTTCGTGCCGGTCTCGTCCAGGTGGGCGAGCAGCATCAGCCACACGGTGGGCACCGCCGCCGTCATCGAGACCTTGTAGGTGGTGAGCAGCTCGGCGATCGACCGGCCGTCCATCAGCGCGCCGGGCATCACCAGCCCGGTGCCGTTCAGCGGCGCGGAAAACGCCAGCGACCAGCCGTTGGCGTGGAACATCGGCACCACCGGCATCACCACGTCCCGGCAGCCGACGTTCAGCATGTCCACCGCCGACATGGAGAACGCGTGCAGCATGTTGGAGCGGTGGGAGTAGAGCACGCCCTTCGGGTCGCCCGTCGTCCCCGACGTGTAGCAGAGCCCCGCCGCCGTCCGCTCGTCGAAGTCGGCCCAGGCGAAGTCGTCGTCGGCCTCCGCCAGCCACTCCTCGTAAGGCACTGCGTTTGTCAGCGACGTCTCCGGCATGTGCGCCGCGTCGGTCAGCACGATCACCCGCTCGATGGTGGCGAGCTCGTGGGCGATCGCCTCCAGGATCGGCACGAACGTCAGGTCGACGAAGATCAGCCGGTCCTCCGCGTCGTTGATCAGCCAGGCGATCTGCTCGCGGAACAGGCGCGGGTTGACGGTGTGGTAGATGGCGCCGATGCCGAGCAGCCCGTACCAGACCTCCAGGTGCCGGTCGGTGTTCCAGGCCATCGTCGCCACCCGGTCGCCGAGCTTGATGCCGGCCCGGTCGAGCCGCTTGGCCAGCCGCAGCGCGCGGCTGCGCAGGTCGGCGTAGGTGGTGGTGCGCATCGGCCCTTCCACGCCGCGCGTCACGATCTGGCGGCCGCCGTGGATGGTGGCGGCGTAATCGATGATCTTGTGGCAGAGGAGCGGCCACTCCTGCATCAGGCCCTGCATGCACTTCCTCCCGGGACGCGACGGATTACGCGGCGCTCTGCGGCGCCTTTCCCCGAGTAAGGGCCATGCGGAAGGGGGTGTAAAGTGGGGGTGGGTATTGTCTCTTTGTCGCTCACGCCGGTGTGCTTCGCACACCGGCTGCGCGGGCACGGCCTCCGGCCGGCATGCGGTCGCATGCTGGTTGGAGGCGTCCTGAAAGGCCCTGGTTGTGCGCGCTGGAGAGGTCGGTGCAGACCTCGCCGCATCACACCAGCAGCGCGCGACCGCGCGCCGGCCGGAGGCCGCCCTCCCGGAGCCGGTGCGCGCAGCGCACTCGGCGTGAGGGGCAAACAAACCCGGCCCAACCGCATCGCACCCACCAGCATGCGACCGCATGCCGGCCGGAGGCCGCCCTCCCGGAGCCGGTGCGCGCAAGCGCATTCGGCGTGAGGGGCAAACAAACCCGCGCGGGCAAACCAACCCCAGGCTGTACACGTTCCAACCCCGCGCTATGCTGCGGGAAACGCGCGGGAATCGCGCGGGGGCCAGCCTGGGGGAACCGCATGCCGACCGAGACGTCCGCCACCGATGCGCTGCCGCCGGACCGCCCGCCGGCGATCCGCACCATCGCCATGCCGGCCGACACCAACCCGGCCGGCGACATCTTCGGCGGCTGGCTGATGTCGCAGATGGACCTGGCGGCCGGCAACGTCGCCGCCCGGCGGGCGCGCGGGCGCTGCGCCACCATTTCCGTCGACGCGCTGACGTTCCTGTCGCCGGTGCACGTGGGCGACGAGGTCAGCCTCTACGCCGACATCGTCCACGAGGGCCGCTCGTCGCTGGGCATCCACGTCGAAGCCTGGCGCCGCCCCCGCGACGGCGAGGGCGGGGTGAAGGTGACGGAAGCGAAGTTCACGTTTGTCGCGATCGGCGCCGACGGGAAGTCGCGGCCGCTGCCGTGAGGGGGAAGGGCGCGTCTTGATTATGTAAACAGACCTAAAATAATACACACGCAGAATATACGGAGATATCTTTTGAGGATCTCATACTCACTCAAAAATCTCAGAAGCTTAGACGAGACGGACTATGTTAGTCTACGTCCCATAACTATTTTACTCGGAAGAAACAGCGCTGGGAAAAGTACTTTCCTGCGCTCGTTCCCCTTGTTTCGACAGTCAATCGAGGCGCGCACCAGCGGCCCGATCCTTTGGTATGGCGACTATGTCGATTTTGGCGACTTCAAAGCGGCTGTGCGAGATGGCGAGGCCGAGAGAGAAATCGAGTTTGGGTTTAAGGTCGAAGACTTTGAATCTCGATCTCTAATCGAAGAGTATGTACCTTCAATTAGTGATTATAATTATTATTCAACCCGAAGAATACCAATAAAGTATGAAGAAGTTACAGTTAACTACAGTATTGGTTTACAGAATAATAGAACCGTTAGGAGAAGAATAAACATAAAGGTTCCAGAAAAAAATGTTGATCTACAAATTTTTATGTCGAGATCAGGAGTCGTCTGCGAATCATATAGAGTGAACGGAATTGATATCGGGGCTATCATCCCTGGGCATGAAGTGTATTTTCGCACATCGAGCGTATTTTCTTCTACGGTTTTGGCGCTTTCCCGTCGCGGGGAAACGGGCCAGAGGCGTATTGTTAATGCTCCTACTGCGTGCGTAAATGCCATCAAGAGCATTATTTCAGAATCCGTTGACAAACGGATACTTCCTGAAAACGTATTGCTCGAAGCCCGAAAAATATTGATGTGTAGTCAGCTTAATAAGAGTTCAATTGCTAATCTCGAAAGTAGGGCAGATACCGAATCATTTAGGAAACTCTATCGCCGTTGGGTCAGGGGGGGAGAAGGAGATGTTCTTGAGGGTGTTAAACTAATTTGCGCGCTCCATCATTCTCTTCTAGCCATAAATGGCGTTGGTTCAACGTTAGCCGAGTTCTTTCGTGGAACTACATACTTGGGGCCGGCTCGCGCGAGGAGTGAAAGATATTATCGATTTCAAGAGCTGGAAATTTCTGAAATCGCGCCAGATGGGCAGAACCTTCCAATGTTCTTGGCCTCAATCGGGAGGAGGCAATTAGGCGAATTTTCCGATTGGGTGAAAAGTCTATTTGATTTTGGGGTCGAGGTAGAGAGAAATGAAGGGCATATCAGTATTAAGCTGATAAATAACGGCCTTTCTGTTAATCTATCTGACACTGGATACGGGGTATCGCAGATACTCCCTGTTCTGGCGCAGGTTTGGTGGGCGTCAAGGGGGGCTGTAAGAAGGCCCGTCAGGTCATCCATGTCGGAATTGAGACCCATTACTATGGAGCAACCGGAACTTCATCTGCATCCTGCTCATCAGGCTAGGCTCGCGGATGTATTTCTCAGTGCTCTTACGCTAAGTGAGAATGAGGGAGGCGGGGCGCCATTATTTTTGATCGAGACCCATAGTGAAGCGCTAATCAACAGGCTGGGGGAATTGGTGGGACGAGGCGATCTTAACGCTGACGATATCCAAATTGTGATATTTTCTTCATCTTCTAGCGGCGGTTCGAGCTCCAGTATTCGAACTTCTGTTTTCTCAGAGGGGGGAGTTTTGGAAAATTGGCCATACGGGTTTTTTAATTACTGATGATTGTGTCGATCGAGTTATCCGAGAGGCAGGCGCTATTGGCTCCACAGGAGGAGATGAGCGAATTTTTTTCTGAGATTGCTCGTTCCAGCATTTTCGGGAACCATAGATATGTTGTCCAGAGAGATATTGCCGGCTGGGCCGTTGCAAATCTATCCTTGTCGGAGCGAGATCGTATGCATTTAGATCGGCTTCGCTCCGAATACACACAGTTAGCGGGACTTTTGACGTCGAGTCCCGTCAGGCTTGATGTCGCTTATGGTGATGGTGAAATAGAATCTGTTGCGACCGGGATTTGGAGGATGGGGCACCGGAAATTCTTGTCCGGAAAGTACTCGGAGCCAGTGACAATTGTATTAGAGAATGCGGCCAGAGATGGCGCCTTTTACGAAATCATGTTTGAAGAAGAGGCGCGCGCCCAGCAGATTGGCGAAATTAATTATAGGTGGGTGCATGGAGGCGGTGCATCGTGTGGAGAGGAGCTTAAGCGGCAAATAGAGCATAAGCAGATTTCGCTTTGTATCTGTGATACTGATAGAATTGCGCCAGGAGCACCTATTTCGGAAATTTTACGAGCTGCTGAGCGAGTAGGCGGCAGCATGATTTTTGTCGGTAGGGTATTCGGCACGCCGGGAAGAGAAATAGAGAATTTTATTCCTTTGAGTATTGCTTCCAAGTATATGGACTATAAGAAGAGTGCGGTATTGTCTAGGATTATTAGGCTTTTTGAGGCGCAGTCGGAGGTGGTATCGGGGGATTGCTTTTGGTTGTATTTTGATATTAAGAAGGGTGTTAATGGTGCCGATGTATTGAGAATTTGCTCTTCCAGAGATATTATTGAATGGGTTTGCCGAAAGTACAGGGTCTCGGAAGATTCGCTTGAAGATGTCGATATTTCTGGATTTGGTGATTCAATCTTGTCAAGATTTATGTCTGATAATGTCTCTAAAGCCGAGTTTTCGCGTTTCATGCGCGAGAAATACTGGTCATCTCATTTCTCGGGGTGGTTTAGTCCTATTTTATGGTTTCTCAGCGCTAGAAGATCGTCAAGGGCATTTTGATTTTGCGTTATGGCTCGCCAATCCCCTCAACCCATCCTTAACCCTTCTCGGCTATCCGGGAGTATCGGGCTCATGCGCGGTGCGCGGGCCGGGGGATCCGGGCGGTTCGGGCGTGTAACAAAGCGCCACCATTCGTGAGGTGGCAAAGCAGGTTTCGCACCAGCTTCGACCCGGATGCTGCCGCAATTGGACCCGATGCCGGAGCCAGCGCGCGGTTGTTCCATTGGCCCAGAGGGGGCCGGACGCGCGGTCTGGGTTTGAGGATGAGAGACGGACAGATGGCCAGCACCCAAAGCGCCCACAAAGGCGCCGCCAAGCCGAACCTTTGCGACCACTACAAGCCGGTCGGCATCCAGGCGATCTCCGCCGCCACCGTCTGCCGGGGCCCGAAGCCAGCGCCGAAGAGCAGCTGGGTAAAGTAGGTTTTTTGCGCTCACGCCGAGTGCGCTGACGCGCACCGGCGGTTTGGTCCGCTCACGCCGAATGCGCTGACGCGCATCGGCTCCGCGGGGGCGGCCTCCGGCCGGCACGCGGTCGCGCGCTGGCGGGGGTGTCCGGGTGGACCTTGCATGTTGTCCTCCGCGCCAACCCCACACTCCGCTCATCCCCGCGAAGGCGGGGATCCAGGGCTTCAGACTGTAGAAGTTGTTTATTCCCCTCACGCCGAGTGCGCTGGCGCGCACCGGCTCCGGGAGGGCGGCCTCCGGCCGGCCGACGGTCGTCGGCTGGTTGGTGTGATGCGGTGAGGTCTGCGCCCGCGTCGCCCTTTACTCCGCTCATCCCCGCGAAAGCGGGGATCCATAGGGCGTCAGAGTTCTTCCCCTACATCCCCCTTACTCCGCTCATCCCCGCGAAGGCGGGGATCCAGGGCTGCAGCCTCCGGAGCCCGCCTCCGCGCGCCACCCAACACCCCCACAGGACACCTCCCACCAGCGCGCGACCGCGCGCCGCCCGATAGGGCGCCCTCCCGGAGCCGATGCGCGCAGCGCATTCGGCGTGAGGGGCATAAAATCCACCCCCCCCCCCCCCGAGGGACCCAAACCAACCCGACCAACCACCAAACCATCAAACCACCAAACCATCAAACCTTCACACTTCTCCCGCTTGACCCCGCGCCCCGTGCGCCGTTCACTCCGCCGGCCCGGACCAGCCGCCGCAGGGGGCGGGGGAGGTGCGGGCCGTCGGGAGTGGATCTTGCTCAGCTATTTCGTACCGGAGGCCTCGGCGCTCACCCGCCACGACGGCCAGGAGCACAAGGGCCCGCTGCCGCGCGGCGCCACCTGGGTGGACCTGGAGAACCCGTCGACCACCGACATCGCCCGGGTCGAGGCGATGGTGGGCGTGGCGCTGCCGACGCGCCAGCAGATGGAGGAGATCGAGAGCTCCAGCCGCTTCTACCAGGAGGACGAGGCGCTGTTCATGACGGTGATGCTGGTGCGGGTGGTGGAGAGCGGCCAGCCGGCGATCTCGCCGGTCACCTTCATCCTGCGCAAGAACCGGCTGGTCACCATCCGCTTCGAGGGGCCGCGCGCCTTCGGCATCGTCGCCGCCAAGGTGCAGCGCGCCCATTCGGCGTGCCAGTCGGGCGGCGACGTGATGTTCGAGCTGCTCAACACCGCCGTCGACCGCACCGCCGACATCCAGGAGGTGGTGGCCTCCCGGCTGGAGGAGATCGCCCGGACGATCTTCGAGACCGGGGTGCGCGACCGGCGCGGCGACCCGGACGTCCACGACGCCATCAAGTCGATCGGCCGGCTCGGCATTCTCACGCTGCGCATCCAGGACAGCCTGATGAGCCTGGAGCGGATGACGGCGTTCCTCAGCCACCACCTGTCCGTCGGCGGGCTCAACGCCGAGGCCGACGGGGCGAAGATCGACACGCTGCTGCGCGACGTGCGGTCGCTGACGGAGCATGCCGACGCGCTCGATTCCAAGGCGAACTTCCTGCTCGACGCGACGCTCGGCCTGGTCAGCCTGCACCAGAACCAGATCGCCAAGATCTTCTCGGTGATGGCGGTGCTGTTCCTGCCGCCGACGCTGATCGCCTCGGCCTACGGCATGAACTTCGTCGACATGCCGGCCCTCGACTGGTCGCTCGGCTTCCCGCTGTCGCTGATCCTGATGGTCTGCTCGGCGCTCGGCTCCTGGGCGGTGTTCCGCTGGCGGCGGTGGCTCTGATTTTGCCCCTCACGCCGAATGCGCTGCGCGCATCGGCTCCGGGTGGGCGGCCTGACCGGCCGGCGCGCGGTCGCGCGCTGGTGGGAGTGATGCGGGGAGGCTGAGGGTGTTTGGTGGAAGGTACGCGACCCATCCTCCGCTCATTCCAGCGAAGGCTGGAATCCAGTCTTTCTTTTGACAGGACAGGGAGCGCGCGGGGCATGAAGCAGAGGAGGTGATCCGAAGATGGCCTTCTACGTCTATCTGCTGGCGAGCCGCCGCAATGGAACGCTCTATCTCGGCATGACGGACGACATCGCGCGCCGCATCTACGAACACCGGGAGAAGCTGAAGCAAGGCTTCAGCCAGCGCTACGGCGTCAGCCACCTTGTTTGGTACGAAAATCACGATAGCCGGGAAGCAGCGTTCGTGCGGGAACGCCAGATGAAGGCCTGGAAGCGGGAGTGGAAGATCCGCCTGGTCGAAGAGCAGAATCCGGATTGGATGGATCTCTACGAAACCCTGCTCTAGCGGCGTGCCATCCCGTTTCTCCGCTCATCCCCGCGAAAGCGGGGATCCATAGGGCCGTAGAGTTCTGCTCCAGCCTGTCCCCACATTCCGCTCATTCCAGCGAAGGCTGGAATCCAGTTGCGGCCTTGCCGCCGGTTCCGGGGGAGGGGGAAGGCTGCCTGCCTGTGACGCAAGCGGGCACCAGCTCGGAGCCCTGATCGTCAGCTCCGTGCCTGCCGCCCTGGATTCCAGCCTTCGCTGGAATGAGCGGAGTTTGAGGCCCGCTCCGGGGACAAGACCAGCCCCTCCCAGTAACGCACCCCCCCACCCCCCTCTCAGGACACCTCGCACCAGCGCGCGACCGCGCGCCGGCCGGAGGCCGCCCACCCGGAGCCGGTGCGCGCAAGCGCACTCGGCGTGAGGGGTAAACAACCCGGCTCAGGGAAAAAGCCGCGCCTTCTCCCAGCCCGCCCCCGGGCCCGGCCGGCGAAACACCACCCGCTCGTGCAGGCGGAACGGCCGGTCGTGCCAGAACTCGATGGCGAGCGGGCTGACCCGGAAGCCCGACCAGTGCGGCGGGCGGGGGATCTCGCCGAGGCCGTAGCGGGCGGTGGTGGCGGCCACCGCCTTTTCCAGGGCGAAGCGGCCGTCCATCTCGCGCGACTGGCGCGAGGCCCAGGCGCCGATGCGGCTGCCGCGCGGGCGCGAGGCGAAGTAGGCGTCGGCCTCGGCCTCCGAGACGGTCGTCACCGTGCCGCGGATGCGCACCTGGCGGCGCAGGCTCTTCCAGTGGAACAACAGCGCCGCCTTGCCGGAGGCGAGGAGCTCGGCCCCCTTGGCGCTCTCGAAGTTGGTGTAGAAGACGAAGCCGTCGGCGTCGTGGCCCTTCAGCAGCACCATGCGCACGTTGGGCATGCCGTCCGCATCGACGCTCGCCACCGCCATCGCGGTCGGGTCGTTGGGCTCGCGGGCGGTGGCATCGGCCAGCCAGTCGGCGAACAGGGCGAACGGATCCTGCGCTTCGGAGAAGTCACCTGCCGTTAACGCTTCGGACGGCACAGTGTCGAAATCGGTCATGAGGACGGCTCCGTGTACGCTCGGGACAACTGCCCCCGTTATATCGCGCCGCCGCGCGGGCGCCATCCGGCCTGGATGGGGCTGGTTGCCGCCTGCGTGGCGCTCGGCGGCTGCGGCATGATGGGGCCGCGCGGCGAGGCGATGTTCGCCGCCAACGAGGTCACCGCGTCGACGTCGGCCACCGAGGCGCTGGCCGAATCGTCGGGGTTGAAGCAGGGCGATCTGGAGGCGCTGGCGCTGGCGCTCGGCCGCAACCCGGACGGTCCGGACGATGCGGCGGCCCGCGTCTGGGACAATCCGACCCAGGGCACCGGCGGCCGGCTGATCGACGTCGCCGACGTGCCGGGGCCGGACGGCCATCTGTGCCGCACCTTCAAGACCACCGTCAACGCGCCGGAGGGCCTGTCGCTGCTCACCGGCATCGGCTGCCGCCGCGCCGACGGCCGGTGGGGCATCGACGGCGTCGCCACCGGGCCGGGTGCTGCGGCGGGCTGAGCGGTCGTCTGGCGAAGGCCGGGGAAATCACCTATATCTGACGGGAATTGCGGGGCGGCCGGCAGCGGCGCGTCCTTGGCATCGACCCATTCAGTTCTGAACAGATCCGACGCACGATGAAAGATCCGTATCACGTCTTGGGGCTGTCCAAGACGGCGAGCGAGGCCGAGATAAAGTCGGCCTATCGCCGGCTTGCGAAGACCTATCACCCCGACCACAACGCCGACGATCCGCGCGCCAAGGAGCGCTTCGCGGAGGTGGGCAACGCCTACGAGATCCTCGGCGACAAGGACAAGCGCGGCCGCTTCGACCGCGGCGAGATCGACGCCGACGGGCGGCCGAAGGGCCATGCCTTCTCCGGCGCCGGCGGCTTCGATCCGTTCGGCGGCGGCGGCGGGCCCGCGGGCGGCTTCGGCGGCCGGGCCCGCAGCGCCCGCTTCGGCGGCGGCGGTCCGGACATCGACGACATCCTGCGCGACTTCATGGGCGGCTTCGGCGGGGCGCGGGGCGCCGGTCCGGGGGCGGGCCCGGGCGGCGCCGCCGGCCGCACGTGGAAATCGCCGCAGGAGCCGGGCCGCGACGCCGAGGCGACGGTCACCGTCACCCTGGAGGACCTGGTGCGCGGCGACAAGGTCCGCGCCGACCTGCCGACCGGCAAGAGCGTGGCGATGTCGGTGCCGCCGGGGGTGACGTCGGGCCAGCAGGTGCGGCTGCGCGGCCAGGGCTTCCCGAACCCCACGGGCTCGGCCGCCGGCGACGCCATCGTCACCATCAAGATCGCCGCCCATCCGGTGTTCACGGTGGTCGGCAGCGATCTCCGGCTCGACCTGCCGGTGACGCTCTACGAGGCGGTGCTGGGCGCCAAGGTCCGGGCGCCGACGCTGGAGGCGGCGGTCGACCTGACGATCCCGCCCAACACCAGCGGCGGCAAGGTGCTGCGGCTGCGCGGCAAGGGGCTGCCCAAGGCGCTCGGCGGGCGCGGCGACCTGCTGATCACCATCCGCATCGCGCTGCCGGAAGAGGGCGATTCGGACCTGGAGGACCTGATGCGCAAGTGGCGCGAATGGGGCCCCTACGATCCGCGCCGCGACCTCAAATAGGCAGCACCGCGCCGCGCCGGTGGGGGGAGCGGGCGAGCGTCTCGGCGACCTGGGCGACGAGGTCGGCCAGGTCGTGTCCCCGGATGCCGGTGCTGAGCCGCGGCGGCGGCACGTGGACGAACACCACGGTCGGCCGCGGGGCCCGTCGGGCCGCCCAGTCGAGCGCGGTCAGGTAGGCCGCGTTGCAGAGATAGCGGCCGGGGTCGTCGGACACCGAAATGCGCAATTTCGCGCGATTTAGCGCAGTTTTGACCCGGTTTGCGTCCACTTCGGTGCGGCGCGCTGCGCGATGTGCGTAAATCCCTGATTTCACGATGAGTTTTGCCCCGGCGGCGTCCGAAAGCGCAGCGTCTGCGCGCGCGTGCGCAGTGCGCTCCAGGCGCGCGCTGCGCGCACGCACCGCAACCCCGGTCATCACCACGACGTCCGGGCGGTGGACGCCCAGGAGGTCGGGCAGGCGCGCCAGCATCGCCCACTCGGTCGGCAGCGTCTCGGTGGCAACCCGAAGCGGGGTGCGCGTGCGGGCGAGCCGGCGGGCGGCGGCGGCGACGATCGCCCCGGTCGGGTTGACCGGCACGCCCGGGAACGGCCCGAAGCCGGTCAACAGCACCCGGACGGGGCGGGCAGGCATGCGGCGCTTCAGCCAGGACGCGTCGTCGGGGGAGAGGGCGGGCCCGGGCATGTCAGATCTCGCCCAGCCCCATCATCCGGGCGATCTCGTCGGCGGCGACGGTGGCCGCCACCGCGCCGCCGGCCACCGAGCTCTCCAGCTCGCGCACCCGGGAGCGGACATCCGGGCGCATGTGGATGGCGGCCATCATCTGTTCGCGGATCATCGTCCACATCCAGGCGACCTGCTGGCGCTGGCGCTTGGCGTCGAAGCTGCCGCTGGCCTCGCCGCTGGCGCGGTGGTTCAGCACCTCCCGCCACAGCCGCTCCAGGCCGTCGCCGGTGAGTCCCGAGACAGTGATGACCGGCGGCCGCCAGGCGGCGTCGGAGGCCGTCAGGATCTGCAGGGCGCTGCGGTATTCGGCCGCCGCCTGCATCGCCCGGGGCGCGTTGTCGCCGTCGGCCTTGTTGACGGCGATGATGTCGGCGATCTCGATGACGCCCTTCTTGATGCCCTGAAGCTCGTCGCCGGCGCCCGGCAGGCCGAGGACGAGGAAGGTGTCGACCATGTCCGCCACCGCCGTCTCCGACTGGCCGATGCCGACGGTTTCCACCAGCACCACGTCGTAGCCCGCCGCCTCGCACAGCAGCATGGTCTCGCGGGTGCGGGCGGCGACGCCGCCGAGCGTGCCGGCGGAGGGGGAGGGGCGGATGAAGGCGTTCGGATCGACGGCGAGGCGCTCCATGCGCGTCTTGTCGCCGAGGATCGAGCCGCCGGTGCGGGTGGAGGAGGGGTCGACCGCCAGCACCGCGACGCGGTGACCGGCCTTGGTCAGCATGGTGCCGAGCGCGTCGATGGTGGTGGACTTGCCGACGCCGGGCACGCCGGTGATGCCGAGGCGGACGCCGCCGCCGGTGTCGGGCAGCAGCGCCTGCAGGAGGCCGCGGGCGCGCCGGCGGTGGTCGATCTTCTTCGATTCCACCGTGGTGATGGCGCGGGCGAGGGCCGCCCGCTTGCCGGAGCGGATGCCGTCGAGAAGACGGTCCAGCTCCGGATCGGGTTCATACGGGGAAGGGGTGTCGCGATCGTTCGTCATGGGGCTCGGACTTTGCCCCAGATTCGCGCCGGCCGCGACACCCGGGAGGACTGGCCGGTCAGGACTTCCAGATGATGCGCTGAAGCTCGGCATCCTTGAGGTCGCCGGCGCTCGGCAGTTCGTCGAACGGTCCGCCGTAGCCGGGGATCGCGAACACCAGCGTCACGTCGCTGGCGCCGCGCGACGGGCACACCGCCATGCCGCGCCACAGGTTCTGGCCGACACGGCAGGACGAGCGGCTGACGCCGGCCTCGGCCATGGACATGCCGATGCGTTCGCCGCGCGGCCCGGTCAGGTGCTGGGTGACGCCGTGGACTTCGCCGACCATGCCGCCGGCGCCCTTGAAGACCTGGATCACCTGGATGCCGTCGCGGAACACCGCGAGCGTCCACGAGGTGCTGTTCTCCTGGGCCGTCTGGACGGTGCGGACCTCGCCCCACGGCAGCGCTTCCTTGAGGGCGGATTCCGAATAGCGGGTGGATCCGTTGACCGGTCCGGCACCGCTGCTGGTGATGGTGAGGTAGGTTTCGGTCGGGTAGGTGGCATCGCCGCCGCTGGAAACGCAGCCGGCCAGCGACAGGGCCAGCGCGGCAATCAACGCGAAACGCATGGTGTCCTTCCTGGTTACAGGGTGAGAAACGGATCGGCCGGACGATGGGTCCGGCCGGTGGGCCCATAGGGCGGCATCAGGGTGAACGAACGGTCAATCCGCGACGATTTCCACCGCCTGACGCGTATGGAAGACGCCGATCTTGCCGAAGCGTTCCTTGTAGGCGCTCTTCAGCTCGGCCAGCTTGCCGGTCGCCACGGCGGTGTCGGGATGGACGACGATGAGGACCTTCGTCGTCGCACCGAGCATCGGCAGGTTGCCCGGCTTCGTCGACGAACCCTGACCGTAGGCGGACAGAACCGTCAGGCCGTCCGGGAAGCGCGGAGCGACCTCGTCGGCCAGGAAGGTCGACCACTCCTGCTCGCTGACGCCGCCGTCCGCGTTGACCAGCCCGAAATAGAGCATCGACTGAACCATCGCGGGGGCGGATTGCGCGGATGCGTCGCGGAGCGCGAGCGGAGACAGCACGAGGAATGCGGCCAGGACGGCCGAGGCGAACATGCGAACCATGGGGACCTCCGAAGGCAACGTTTCCACAGGCATCCGCAATAGCATTGTTTGGCCCGAAAGCGGAGCGGGCGCTCCGGGGCGGGGTCTGGAAACCGCACGTTTGCCGGGATAGTCTGGCGGCATGGCCTGGAGATGGCCCGCAGCTCGCATCCCGTCCGGGACATGGTGAACATCTCCGCTTTCCACGCCGCTGCCGTTTTCGACCGATGGGCGAAGACGTCGGCAACGCGAGCACCGACGAGCGCTTTGCCCTTCAGCGAGGAAAACGGACATGCGTGACCATCGTGATGCGAAGGCGATGGCGAAAGCCATGCGCGAGGCGCTCGCCGAGCGCGACGTGACGATCCCCCACACCGTGGCGCTGGAAATCGTTGCCCGGCAGTTCGGGCTGGCAAGCTGGAACGTGCTGTCGGCGAAGATCCAGGGGGACCCGCCGGCCGCGCCGGCGGACGGCATCGCCTTTCAGCGGGCGGTGCCGATCGTGCGGATCTTCGACGTGGCCAAGGCACACGAGTTCTATCTCGGTTTCCTCGGCTTCGGGGTCGACTGGGAGCACCGCTACGGCGACGATTTTCCCCTCTACACCCAGGTGTCACGCGGCGGCCTGGCGCTGCATCTTTCGGAGCACTCGGGCGACGCCTCGCCGGGCGGAAACGCGTGCGTCTACATGACCGGGATTCGCGCGTTCCACCGTGAACTGACGGACAAGGCCTATCGCTACATGAAGCCGGGTCTGGAGGCGGTCGACGGTCGCCTGGAGGTGCAGGTCACCGACCCGTTCAACAACCGGCTCCGCTTCATGGAAGTCGGGTCCGGCTAGAGCCTGTCCCGCTCTGATCGAAGCGCTCTGATCTCATCGGGAAGTGCTTCAGTCGTTCGGGCAGATGAGATCCGGGCCGGTCGTGTAGCAGCCGCCCGGTTCCGGGATTCGGGTCGGCGATGGCGGGCCGATCGCGTCCGGGCCCGGCTCCGGCCGGGGCTGGCGCGGGCCGATCTCGTTCGGATCCGGCCGTGCCGACACCGGGGCCGCCGGGCCTGGATACACGGAGCCGGGCGGCGGCCCCGCATTCTGCAGCGCCCAGGTGTCGATCGCGTCCAGCCCGATGGCCCCGGCCGCCGCGGCCGCGCCCCAGTCCGCCGCGCGGCGCTTGTCGTAGATGGATGCGCCCGGCCGGCCGACCGGCCAGCTCGGCGGCGCACCGCCCCATCCACGGTCGCCCACCTGCTGGACCGGCACGTCGTTCGATGCGGATGCCTGAGCCTTCGCAGAACCCACGGGAGGCCAGGCGGACGCCGATGGTGCGCCCAACAGGACGACCAGCGCGACGGTGGTCAGCGCGCGCGGCGCGGACCGACGGTTCGATAGCGAAACAAGCATGAGATTGATTCCCGGCCCCACGTCTGCGGACGGGGCAGGAAAGCGCCCGAGGCTGTCTCCGGGCTTGCTTCCGGGAGCCGGTTCTCGCCGCCAGGGCCCGGCGGGCAAGGCGGCGGACGAGGGCAGGCGGCGGAGGCCTTGCGCAGCGGTCCGCGGCAGCGTGGGGCTGCCCTCAGCCCGGCAGCGAATGCCGCCCGAACGAGTGCGGCAGCAGGGCGTCGATGGAGGTCGCGAGGACGCGCGAGAGGTCGCCGGTGCAGCACAGCACCGCGATGTCCGCCCGGGCGAGGCCGGCGAACTCGGCGATCATCTGCCGGCAGCGCCCGCACGGGGTGACGACGATTGCGGGGCTGCTTCCCGGGTTCATCAGGTGGCCGGTGACGGCGATGGCCGTGACGATGCGGTCGCCGGCGTTGTTGGCCGCCACCAGCGCCGCGGCTTCGGCGCAAATCGCCAGGCCGTAGGAGGCGTTCTCGAGGTTCGATCCCTGATAGACGACGCCCGATGCGGTGCGCACGGCGGCGCCGACGGCAAAGCGGGAATAGGGCACGTGGGCGTTCGCCGTCGCCGCGAAGGCGGCCCGGCAGAGCGCCTGGTCGTCGGCGGGAAGCCCGGAGAGCGGCCGGCTGCCGTCGTCGTCCGGATCGCTCACCGGCGCCTCATTCCGCCGCCTGGGCGGGGGCGTAGCCATGCTTGCGGTTGAGCGCTGCGACGAGATCGACCGCGGCATCGGCGATCACCGTGCCGGGCGGGAAGATCGCGGTGGCGCCGTCGCGGTAGAGGGCGTCGTAGTCCTGGGGCGGGATGACGCCGCCGACGACGATCAGGATGTCCTCGCGGCCCTCGGCGGCAAGCGCCGCCTTCAGCGACGGCACCAGCGACAGGTGCCCGGCGGCGAGCGACGAGACCCCGACGATGTGCACGTCGTTCTCCACCGCCTGCCGGGCGCATTCCTCCGGGGTGGCGAACAGCGGGCCGATGTCGACGTCGAAGCCGAGGTCGGCGAAGGCCGAGGCGATCACCTTCTGGCCGCGGTCGTGGCCGTCCTGGCCCATCTTGGCGACCAGAATGCGCGGCCGCCGGCCGTCGTTCTCCTCGAACGTCTCGACCAGTTCCTGAACCTTCCGGATCTTCTCGCCCATCGATCCGCTCTCCCGCTTGTAGACGCCAGAAATCGTCCGGATCTCGGCCTTGTGGCGGCCGAACACGGCCTCCATGGCATCGGAGATCTCGCCGACGGTGGCCTTGGCGCGCGCCGCCTCGATGGAGAGCGCGAGGAGGTTCTCGCCGCCTGCCGCACCCGCGGTCAGGCGCTCCAGCGCCGCCTTCGTGGCGGCCTCGTCGCGCTCGCCGCGCAGGCGGGCGAGCTTTTCCACCTGGCTCGCCCGGACGGCGGCGTTGTCGACCTTCAGAACGTCGATGCTGGCTTCCTCGTCGGCCTTGTACCTGTTGACGCCGACGACCGTCTGCGCGCCGGAATCGATGCGCGCCTGGGTCTTGGCGGCCGCCTCCTCGATGCGCAGCTTCGGAATGCCGGCCTCGATCGCCTTGGCCATGCCGCCCAGCCCCTCGACCTCCTCGATGTGGGTGAGGGCGCGCGCCGCGAGATCGGCGGTCAGCCGCTCGACGTAGTAGGAGCCGCCCCACGGGTCGATCGGCGTGGTGGTGCCGGATTCGCTGGCGAGCAGGATCTGGGTGTTGCGGGCGATGCGGGCGGAGAAGTCGGTCGGCAGCGCCAGCGCCTCGTCGAGCGCGTTGGTGTGCAGCGATTGGGTGTGGCCCTGGGTGGCGGCCATCGCCTCCAGGCAGGTGCGGACCACGTTGTTGTAGGGATCCTGCGCCGTCAGCGACCAGCCGGAGGTCTGGCAGTGGGTCCGGAGCGACAGCGACTTTTCCGACTGGGGCGCGAAATTGTCGCGCATCAGCTTCGCCCACAGCAGGCGGCCGGCGCGCAGCTTGGCGATCTCCATGAAGACGTTCATGCCGATCGCCCAGAAGAAGGACAGGCGCGGCGCGAAGGCGTCGATGGACATGCCGGCGGCGACGCCGGCGCGGGCGTATTCGATGCCGTCGGCCAGCGTGTAGGCGAGCTCCAGGTCAGCCGTCGCGCCGGCTTCCTGCATGTGGTAGCCGGAAATCGAGATCGAGTTGAACTTCGGCATGTGCTGCGAGGTGTAGGCGAAGATGTCGGAGATGATCCGCATCGACGGCTTCGGCGGGTAGATGAAGGTGTTGCGGACCATGAACTCCTTCAGGATGTCGTTCTGGATGGTCCCGGCGAGCTTGTCCTGGGGCACGCCCTGTTCTTCCGCGGCCACGATGAACAGCGCCAGGACCGGCAGGACGGCACCGTTCATGGTCATCGACACGCTCATCCGGTCGAGCGGGATGCCGTGGAACAGGGTGCGCATGTCGAGGATGGAATCGATGGCGACGCCGGCCATGCCCACGTCGCCCGACACGCGCGGATGGTCGGAATCGTAGCCGCGATGGGTGGGCAGGTCGAAGGCGACCGACAGGCCCTTCTGGCCGGCGGCGAGGTTGCGCCGGTAGAAGGCGTTGGATTCCTCCGCCGTCGAGAACCCGGCGTACTGCCGGATCGTCCAGGGCTGCTGGACGTACATGGTCGGGTAGGGGCCGCGCACGAACGGCGGCAGGCCCGGATAGCTGTCGGCGAAGCCCAGCCCGGCACGGTCTTCGGGGCCGTAGACGGACTTCACGGAAATGTCCTCGGGCGTCACCCAGGCGTCGCCGGCTGCTTGGGCCTGCGCCATGTCCGGCGCGCGCCAGTCCATCTCGGAGAAGTCGGGGATCGCCGTCATGGGCGTCGTCCTTCTTGTGCAATCTCCCCACCGGCGCTGCCGGCAGCCGTATCCTTCACGTCCCAGTCTAGCATGAGCCGAGCGGCGTCGGGGAGCGCGGTGTCAGCCGCCGATCCCGAGCCGGGCGTGCAGCGCCGACAGCGCCTCGACCAGGTCGATGCCGGCGTACAGGAACCCGTCGATGCCGGCCTCGTGGTAGTCGGCCTCCGCCGTGCCCGGCTTGCCGGCCAGGTAGACGGTGGCGATGCCGGACTGTTTGAGGGCACGGGCGGTGGCCACCGCCATCTCGGCGTAGCGGGCGTCGGAGCCGGCGAGGCAGACGCAACGGACGCCGGCGGTGGCGGCGGCTTCGGCGACCTCCTCCGGCGTGTCGTGGGTGGCTGCGGCCGAGGTCATCAGCCCGCCCGCCTCGAAGGCGGCCTTCGCCCAGCCGGCGCGGGCGGCGTTCTCGGCGAGCGGACCGAGCCCGGCGATCATCACCGTGCGGTCGATGGGGTCCTCGACGGCCTCGGCGGCGTCGCGCAGCGCCTCGAACGGTTCGGCGAGGCGGGTCGCGGGCAGCGGCGCGGTGGTGGTGACGGAGGCGGGCGACGCCGCGGCGCCGGCGCCGATGTCGGCGAGGGTGGCGCCTGCGCTTGCGGCAGCTACGAGGGCGGAGAAGCCGGCGCCGCCGCCTTCGGCCGGGAGGTCCAGCCGCCTGCCGGCGGCCGAGGCCGGCGGCGCATCGGGCGCCGGCAGGACGTCCACGGCGCGGTCGGGCAGCAGCGGAAACTCGGAGGTGCCGACGATCGGCAGCGCGCGGCGGCGCACGGCGGCGGCGCGTCGGTCGCGCTTCTCGGCGATCTGGCCTTGCCACCAGCCGGAGGCGAGCGCGGCCGGCAGCCCGCCCTTGCGCTCGATGGCGCGGAACAGGTCCCACGCCTTGCCGGCGAGTGCCTCGGTGCGCGCCTCCACCCCGCCGGAGCCGGCGGCGGGATCGACGACGTGGTCGACGTGGCTTTCCTCGATGAGCATCGAATGGGTGTTGCGCGACAGCCGCCGGGCGAAGCGGTCGGGCAGGCCGATCGCCTGGGTGAACGGCAGGACGGTGAGCGAATCGGCGCCGCCGACGCCGGCCGCGAAGGCGGCGATCGTGGTGCGCAGCAGGTTCGTGGTGGGGTCGAAGCGGGTCATCATCCGCCACGCCGTCTCCACGTGGACGTGGGTGCGGGCGTCGGCGACGCCGCACTCGGCGGCGACCTTCGCCCACAGGCGGCGCAGCGCCCGGATCTTGGCGATCGTGGCGAACTGGGACTGGTCGCCCGACAGCGCGAAGCCCACCAGCGGCAGGGCGTCGGCGATGGCGAGCCCGCCGTCCACGTAGGCGCGGAGATAGGCGAGCGCGGAGCCCAGCGCCGAGGCGAGTTCCTGGGCGTCGCTGGCGCCGCCGTTGTGGAAGGGGCGGCCGTCGGCGAGGAAGCAGGGCGCGCGGAAGCCGCGCGCGTGCAGGGCGCGCGCCGTGTCGCCGGTGCGCTTCGCCACCGCGTCCCACGAGGCGGAGAGCTTGCCGGCGACGGCGCCGCCGCCGAGCGGGTCGAGACCGAAGTGGAGCTCCACGGCGGCCGGGTCGTGGCCGCGCCGCTCGACGAGGGCGGCGGCGAGCGCCGCGAGGCCGCGGCCGGCGGCACCCGCCTCCAGCCGGATCGGCGCCATGTCGAGCATGACGCCGGACAGCGTGCGGTCGAGGCTGTCGAGATCGGTGACGCGCACGCCGCCGCCGTAGGCGGTGGGGGCGGCCGGCAGCACCAGCGTCAGGCCGGCCGCCCCCGCGTGGAGCTCGCGCAGGGCGATGTCGTTGGCGGTCTCGGGATCGGGAAGGTCGATGCGCTGGATCGCCGCCCAGGGACCGGCGCCGGCGCGGCCGAGCGGCACGGAGGTCGTGGACGGAGGATAGAGCGGCGCCAGCTCGATGCCGTCGTCGGTGGTGGCGACGAGGCTGTCGAACGGGCGGCCCTTGAGGGCCTTGTCGACGGCGGCGCGCCAGGCGGCTTCGGTGGCGGCGGTCTCGTCGAGGCGGAAGAGGGCGTTCTCGTCCACGGGGCTTCTCTCGTCCTTCGCGGGTGGGGCCAACCGGTTATGGCGCCGTCGCGTGGCCCGACGCAAGCGCAAGGGTGCGCACGCCCAGGTCGCACGCCGTCCGGGAGGTCCGCCTTGACCCAGCGCAGCCGGACGCGGGCCGCGTCCGGCCGTCGCCGGTCAAGAGGTCATTTCAGTAGGTCATCATCGGGGTGAGCGACTTGGCATGGGCGACCCACGCCTCGACGCGCTTTTCGCTCGGCACCAGCCGCACCAGCTTCTTCTTGCCGTTCACCTCGGCCATCTTCTCGGCGAGGTTGGAGGCCTTGCGGGTGCGCAGCTCCTTCACGGTGTCGACACCGGCCGCCTCGAGCAGCTCGGAATACTCCTCGCCGACGCCGCGCACGCGCATCAGGTCGGCCATGTTGGCCCACTTGAGGATCTGCTTCTCCTGCAGCCCGGTGGCAGAGGCGACGGCCTTGCGGCCCTTCGGATCCTTGGCGCGCTGAAGCAGCGTGGCGGTGGTCTTGATGCCGGCGGCGGCCAGCTTCTCGGTGTAGGCCGGCCCGATCCCCTCGATCCTGGCAATCGAATAGTTCGACATCGCAGCGTCTCCCTCTCCGTTTTTTATGTGCAACCCGACGGGGACATGATGCCGTCGTTTCGCCGTCCCGGCTAGCTGGGAGGGAGAGGGAGAGGCTGCGCGCCGGAGGGACCCGTCAGACGAACTGGGAGAGGCCCGGGATCTTCTGGACGACACGGTCGACGGCCTCGTCGCCGGCGTGCTCGCGGGCGTACGCCACCAACTGCTTCACCACCGTCTGGACCTGGCCCATGTCGAGGCCGGCGGCGGTCAGCTCGTTGAAGGCGGCCATGGCGCCCATGCCGCCGCCCATCAGTCCGCCGAGGCCGCCGAGAAGTCCGGACTTGCCGCCTTCGCCGCGCTCTTCGATCATGTGCTCGGCGCCGGGCATCTTGTCGATCAGTTCCTTGGTCTCCGGCGGCCCGTCGCGGTTCAGGAAATTGACGATGATCGAGATCGCCTTTTCCGCCGTTCCGCGGTCGAGGCCGGTCCGCTCCACGATGCGGTCCACCAAAGCGTCCATGTCGTCACTCCCGTTCCGGGTCAGATCGTTGCGTCTGGTCGCAGATAGCCACAGGAGCGGGGCCGGGAACAAGGCCCGGGCCGGCAAATCCCGTGCGGCGTCGCCGGTCGCGCCGGTGCGCGCCGATTGAGGCGATCAGGGTGCGGCTCTATAAGCGGGAAAACGGCGGGAGGGACGCGGCATGCTGCTTCGAGACGATGCGATCTTTCTGGGGGCGAGCGGTCAGCCCGAATATCTGCTTCTCAAGCGCGCCAACCGGCACGGCCTGGTGACCGGCGCCACCGGCACCGGCAAGACGGTGACGCTGCAGATTCTCGCCGAGGGCTTTTCGCACGCCGGCGTGCCGGTGTTCTGTGCCGACGTGAAGGGCGACCTCTCCGGCATCGCGGAGACGGGTGCGCCCAAGGACTTCCTGGAAAAGCGCGCCGGCAAAATCGGCTTCGCCGACGAATATGCATTCTCCTGCGCCCCGACGGCGTTCTGGGACCTGTTCGGCGAGCAGGGACATCCGATCCGCACGACGGTGTCGGAGATGGGACCGCTGCTCTTGTCGCGGCTGATGGACCTGAGCGACGCCCAGGAGGGCGTGCTCAACATCGTCTTCCGGCTCGCCGACGACCAGGGCCTGCTGCTGCTCGACCTGAGGGACCTGCGCGCGCTGATCGCCCATGTCAGCGAGAAGGCCGACGAGCTGTCGCGGCTCTACGGCAACGTGTCGAAGGCCTCGGTGGGGGCGATCCAGCGGCAGCTGCTGGTGCTGGAAGAGCAGGGCGGCGACAGCTTCTTCGGCGAACCGGCGCTCGCCATCGCCGACCTGATGAAGACCGATCCGGCAAGCGGCCGCGGCGTCGTCAACGTGCTGGCCGCCGACAAGCTGATGAGCAGCCCGCGCCTCTACGCGACGTTCCTCCTGTGGCTGCTGTCGGAGCTGTTCGAGGAACTGCCGGAGGTCGGTGATCCGGACAGGCCGAAGCTGGTGTTCTTCTTCGACGAGGCGCATCTGCTGTTCGACGAGGCGCCGAAGGCGCTGGTCAACAAGGTCGAGCAGGTGGTTCGGCTGATCCGCTCGAAGGGTGTCGGCGTCTATTTCGTCACCCAGAACCCGCTCGACGTGCCCGAAGCCGTGCTCGGGCAGCTCGGCAACCGGGTGCAGCACGCGCTGCGCGCCTTCACGCCGAAGGACCAGAAGGCCGTCAAGGCGGCCGCCGACACGTTCCGGCCGAACCCGGACCTCGACACCGCCCAGGCCATCACCGAGCTTGGCGTCGGCGAGGCGCTCGTGTCGACCCTCGACCTGGAGGGCGTGCCGTCGATGGTCCAGCGCACGCTGATCCGTCCGCCGGAGGGCCGTCTCGGGCCGATCACCCCGGAGGAACGCCAGGCGATGCTCGCCGCCAGCCCGCTCGCTGCGGCCTACGACACGCCGGTCGACCGGGAGTCCGCCTACGAGATGCTCACCGGCAAGGCCGAGGAGAAGATGCAGACCGCCGAGGAGGGGACGGTGGCGCCGGAGCCCGATCAACCCCTCCCGAAGGACCAGCCGGGGGCTCAGGAGGAGAGCGGCGGCGGCATCGGCGGCTTCCTCGGGTCGATCTTCGGCACCGGCAGCGGCCGCAGTCGCCGGCTGTCGTCGTCGCAGCGTGTCGCCCGCAGCGTCGCCCGGAGCCTGTCCAACCAGGTGGCCGGCGAGATCGGGCGCCAGGTCGGCGGGAGGTCCGGTTCGACGGTGTCGAAGGCCGTGGTGCGCGGCGTCCTCGGCAGCCTGCTGCGCAGATAGGCCGTGGCGCGAAATGGCAAGACGGAACGAGTGCGTTCGACTTGTGTTTGTGATTCACGACGGAATCACGAGAGCGGATCTAGATGCGTGGAATTCTGATTGTCTTTGTGGCGATCTCGGCGGTCCTGGGGATCGTGTTGATGGGGCTGGCGGTGCGGGACGGCGGTTTCGAACAGGCCGGGCAGGTGGTCGACCGACAGGTGGACGCCGCCGGGTCGGACGCCAAGCAGGCGATCGAACAGGCCGGCGACGCGATCGAGCGCCGCACCGACGAAGTCGTCAGCTCGGACTGAGCCGCGCCCTTCCTGCCCCTCCCTGCCGCTCCTGCCGGGTGCCCGCACCGCCTCGGTTCATCTGTCCGGTCGTCCGGTCGCGAAGGGGCAGATGCCTGGCCTCGCCACGTCACGCGCCCGCCGTTGCGGTTGCGGCGGGCCATCAACCTGCGCCATAGGTGGATGGCTCAGCGGGTTCGAACCCATCCGAGGCCGTGGACCCGCTGGACCCATTCGTTTTTCCGCAATTTCGGATGAAAACCGAAGCCGGTTTTCCTGACATTGCTCCAGACGGTGCAGCGAGGCGACCATGAGCATCGACGCGGTTCTCGCCCGGATCGACCGGGATCTCGACCAGAGTCTCGAGCGGCTGTTCTCCCTTCTCAGAATTCCGTCGATTTCCACCGATCCGGCCTACGCGGGCTCCTGCCGGGAGGCGGCCCAGTGGCTCGCCGATGCGCTGTCCGAGCTCGGCTTCGATGCCAGCGTGCGCCCGACGGACGGGCAGCCGATGGTGGTGGCCCACTATCCGGCGGGATCGCGCGATCCCGAGGGGCGGGTGCTGTTCTACGGCCACTACGACGTCCAGCCGGTCGATCCGCTGGAGCTGTGGGAGTCCGACCCGTTCGAGCCCCGCATCGCCACCCGGCCCGACGGCTCGAAGATGATCGTTGCGCGCGGCGCCGCCGACGACAAGGGCCAGCTGATGACCTTCGTTGAGGCGGCGCGTGCCTGGATCGCCGAGACCGGCAGCCTGCCGGTGCCGGTGACCATCCTGTTCGAGGGCGAGGAGGAGTCCGGCAGCCCCAGCCTGGCGCCGTTCCTCAACGCCAACGCCGAGGAACTGAAGGCCGAGGCGGCGCTGGTCTGCGACACCGGCATGTGGGACCGGGACACCCCGGCGATCTCGGTGTCGCTGCGTGGTCTCGTCACCCATGAGTTCACCGTCACGGCGGCCGACAAGGACCTGCATTCCGGCCTGTTCGGAGGGGCGGCGCGCAACCCGAACCATGTGGTGGCGCGGATCCTGGCCGACCTCCACGACGCCGACGGCCGCGTCACCGTCCCCGGCTTCTACGACGGCGTCGCGGAGACGCCGGCCGACGTGCGGGCCCAGTGGGACGGCCTCGATTTCTCCGAGGCGGAGTTCCTCGGCCAGGTCGGGCTGAAGACGCCGGCCGGTGAGGCCGGCCGCAGCGTGCTCGAGCAGATCTGGGCGCGCCCGACGGCGGAAGTGAACGGCATGATCGGCGGCTACACCGGCGCCGGCTTCAAGACGGTGATCCCGTCCCAGTCCTCCGCCAAGGTGTCGTTCCGCCTGGTCGGCGAGCAGGATCCGGCAAAGCTCGTCGAGGCGCTGCAGGCCTTCGTGCGCGCCCGGGTGCCCGAGGATTGCACCGTCACCTTCACCAGCCACGGCGCCAGCCCGGCCCTGAAGATTCCCCTCGACAGCGCGATCCTGCAGACCGGCAAGGCGGCGCTTGCGGCGGAATGGGAGGTGGATCCGCTGATGATCGGCATGGGCGGATCGATCCCGATCGTCGGAGCCTTCAAGAGCAAGCTTGGGATGGACACGCTTCTCGTCGGCTTCGGGCTCGACGACGACCGCATTCACTCGCCCAATGAAAAGTATGAGATGTCCAGTTTTCACAAGGGCATGCGATCGTGGGCCCGGATGCTCGGAATGTTGTAGCGTCGCGTGATTCGGAAGACGAAGGCGCCGATGCGCCGAAGATGAGCGAAGGGATGGGGACATGGCGAGCCTGGACGTAGAAAAGACCGCACGGTCGGTATTCGGAGATCTGCACCGCAACTGGGGATGGCTGCTCGCGCTGGGCATCCTGATGGTGGTGCTCGGCATGGTCGGCCTCGGCATGACCTACTGGCTGACCGTCTTCGCCGTCATCTGGTTCGGCGTGCTCGCCGGCATCGGCGGCATCGCCCAGCTCATCGGCGCATTCCGCCACAAGGGCTGGAAGTCGACGCTCTGGCACGTGCTGATCGGCCTCGTCTACCTGGCGGCCGGCATCGTGATGGTGGCCCTGCCGCTCGCCTCCGCCGTCTGGCTGACGCTGTTCATCGCCGCGTCGCTGATCGCCATCGGCGTGATGCGGCTCGTGATGGCCTTCCAGGTGAAGGGCGGCGCGGCGATCTGGCTGGGACTGGCCGGCGCCGTCTCGATCCTGCTGGGCGGCATGGTGTTCGCCAACTGGCCGATCTCCGGCGCCTGGGTCATCGGCCTGTTCGTGGCGATCGACCTGATCTTCCACGGCATGGCGCTGATTTCCGTGGCGCTGGCGGCGCGCTCGCTGCCGATGGACCCGCCGGCCGGCAAGCCGGCGCGCTGATACGGCCCAGTCGGCGCCGGAATCAAGACCTGGAGCAACTCCGCTTGGTTCGGATCGTGCCGATCTGAGCGGGAAATGCTCCAGCGCCGGCGCCGACTGCCGCCCGTCGCCCTGCCGCCGCGGGTGGCGCCCGGTCGCACCGCTTCGCTTGTGCCGGCTCGGTGAACGGGCGTACGGTCCGGCGCGGGCGCGACGCGGGGACATCAACGGGAGAAGCCGCCATGTGGCCGGACCGCCGTGTAACCGATCTTCTGGAAATCGACCTGCCGATCATCCAGGCGCCGATGGCGGGCGCCCAGGACGGCGCGCTGGCGGCGGCCGTCTCCGCCGCCGGCGGGCTCGGAAGCCAGCCCTGCGCCATGCTGTCGCCCGACGGCATCCGCGCCGAGGTCGCCACGATCCGGGCCGCGACCGACAAGCCCTTCAACCTCAATTTCTTCTGCCACGCCGCCAGCGATCCCGATGCGGACGCGCTGGCCACCTGGAAGGCGCGGCTCGGCGACTATTATGTCGAGCTCGGCCTCGACCCGCGCATGGAGGTGAGTGCCCCCAACCGGGCGCCGTTCGACGCCGCGATGGCGGAACTGGTCGACGAGCTCGGGCCGGCGGTGGTGAGCTTCCATTTCGGGCTGCCGTCGGAAGACCTGCTCGAGCGGGTGAAGGCAACCGGCGCCGTGGTGCTGTCGTCGGCGACGACGGTGGCCGAGGCGCACTGGCTGGAGGATCACGGCGTCGACGCGATCATCGCCCAGGGCGCCGAGGCGGGCGGCCATCGCGGCATGTTCCTGACCCGGGCGGTCGCCTCCCAGGTGGGCACCTTCGCGCTGGTCCCTCAGGTGGTCGACGCGGTGTCGGTGCCGGTGATCGCGGCGGGCGGCATCGCCGACGGGCGCGGCATCGCGGCGGCGTTTGCGCTGGGTGCGTCGGCCGTCCAGATCGGCACCGCGTATCTGCTGACGCCCGAGGCGACGATTTCCGATCTGCACCGGGCGGCGCTGGTCCACGGCAGCGCCGACGAGACGGCGCTGACCAACGTGTTCTCGGGAAAGCCGGCGCGGGGTCTGGTCAACCGGGTGATGCGCGAGGTCGGGCCGCTGGCGCCCGAGGCGCCGCCGTTCCCGACGGCGGGCGGGGCGCTGGCGCCCCTGAAGGCGAAGGCCGAGCAGTCCGGGTCGCCGGACTTCTCGTCGCTGTGGTCCGGCCAGGCGATGACCCTGGCGCGGGCCGAGCCGGCCGCCGCCGTCACCCGGCGGCTGGCGGCGGAGGCCGAGGCCTGCCTGGCGCGGCTGGCGGGGTAGCGCGCCGGCCTGAGCGCGTCGGCCCGCAGGCCGCGTCAGTCCAGGGTGAGAAGCCCCTCGACCGACGGCAGCACCGCCGCAGGCGGCAGGTCGTGGTACTCGTCCGGCTGGTCGGAGCGGTTGATCCAGACGGTGCGGAAGCCGTAGGCGCTGGCGCCGGCGATGTCCCAGCGGTTCGACGACTGGAAGGACACGGCCTCGGGAAACACCCGGAAGCGGTCGGCCACCAGCTCGTAGACGGCCTCGGCGGTCTTGTAGGTGCGGATCTCGTCGACCGAGACGATCTCCTCGAACAGGTCGGCGATGCCGGCCGAGGCGGCGGCGGTCTCCAGCATCGACGGCGATCCGTTCGACAGGATGGCGAGGCGGGCCCCCCTGTCGCGGAGCGCGGTCAGCACCTTCGGAATTTCCGGATAGCAGTCGAGGCTGCGATAGGCCTCCAGCAGCCGGTCGCGCAGGCCTGCGTCCACGCTCGGCACCTTGCGCAGGGCGAAATCGAGGGCCTGCTCGGTGAGGGTCCAGAAGTCCTCGTAGCGGCCCATCAGCGCCCGGACCCAGGAGTATTCGAGCTGCTTCTGGCGCCAGATGTCGGACAGGAGCGGGGCGTCGGCGCCGATCCCGCCGGAATGGCGGCGGACGGCGGCATGGACGTCGAACAGCGTGCCGTAGGCGTCGAAGACATAAACGGCGTGGGCCATCGTCGGGCTCCCATCGGTTGAGCGTCCGTTCTGCACGCCTGCGGCGGCTGCCGCAAGACCGCTGTTGCGGTGCGGCAGCGCCGGGGCGCATCGGCCGCGGGGGAAGGGGACCCATGCGACGGGTAGGCGTGCCGGCCCGGTCGAACGGCGCGCGCGGGCGGCGATGGCGTGGTTGGGCGGGGCGGAGAGCAATATCCTGCCCAGATCGGTCGGGAATCGGGCCGACTTGAGGACGTTTTTCCCGGCGGCGGCGGCAAGGTTGACGGCGTGCCGGGATCGGCGTTCGATCCCGGCCCTCAGGTGGCAGATGAAGGATCGGTGCGATGACCGAGTGGTCTGAGACGTGGACCTGGCTCGACGGCGATTGGATCGCGGGCAATCCGCCGATCATCGGGCCGCGCACCCATGCCGCCTGGCTGGGCTCCAGCGTGTTCGACGGGGCGCGCTCCTTCGAGGGCGTGATGCCCGACCTCGACCAGCACTGCGCGCGGGTGAACCGCTCGGCCGAGGCGCTGGGTCTGAAGCCGACGATGTCGGCGGGCGCGATCATGGAGCTGACCCGGGAAGGGGTCGGCCGGTTTGACAAGGAGACGGCGCTCTACATCCGGCCGATGTACTGGGCGGAGGACGGCGGCTACATGGCGGTTGCCGCCGATCCGGAGACGACGCGGTTCTGCCTGTGCCTCTACGAGACGCCGATGCCGGGGCCGTCGGGAACTTCGGTGACGGTGTCGCGGTTCCGCCGGCCGTCGCTGGAGACCATGCCCACCAACGCCAAGGCGGGCTGCCTCTACCCCAACAACGCCCGCGCCCTGATGGAGGCGCGCCGGGGCGGCTTCGACAACGCGCTGGTGCTCGACATGCTGGGCAACGTCGCCGAGCTCGCCACCTCCAACGTCTTCCTGGTGAAGGACGGCAAGGTCGCGACGCCGGCCGCCAACGGCTCGTTCCTGGCCGGCGTCACCCGCAGCCGGGTGATGGATCTGCTGGGCCGGGACGGATACGAGGTGCACGCTACCACGCTGACCGTCGCCGACTTCATGGATGCCGACGAGATCTTCACCACCGGCAACTACTCGAAGGTGGGGCCGGTGACCCGGATCGAGGACCGCGAACTGCAGGCCGGCCCGGTGGCCGCGCGCGCCCGCGCGCTCTACTGGGACTGGGCGCACGCCTGAGCGGGCCGGGGTCGGGCGCCGCGGCCGCGCCGGGGGCGGGCGACGCATCGTGTGCGCATTCGCCCGCCGGGCGGCCGCGCGCTGCAACCGAAGCGCCGCTTCGGCGTTGTCCCGACAACGCGAGCCGCTTATGGTCTCGCCGACGGCGGCACCAGCACCGAAGCGGTGAACCCGGGGTGCCGCCCAAACCCCGGTTTGCACGGAGGAACACCATGGCGTTCGAACTTCCCGCCCTGCCTTACGATTACGAAGCGCTCCAGCCCTACATGTCCAAGGAGACGCTCGAGTATCATCACGACAAGCACCACAACGCCTATGTCACCACCGGCAACAAGCTGATCGAAGGCACCGGCCTTGAGGGCAAGTCGCTCGAGGACATCGTCAAGGAGAGCTACGGCTCCAATCCGGGTCTCTTCAACCAGGTCGGCCAGCACTACAACCACACCCATTTCTGGAAGTGGATGAAGCCGAACGGCGGCGGCAAGTCGCTGCCGGGCAAGATCGCCGAGCGCGTCGACGCCGATCTCGGCGGCTACGACAAGTTCCGCGAGGCGTTCATCAACGCCGGCACGTCGCAGTTCGGGTCGGGCTGGGCCTGGCTGGCGCTGCGCGACGGCAAGTTCGAGGTGATGAAGACCCCGAACGGCGAGAACCCGCTGGTGCATGGCGCGACGCCGCTGCTCGGCTGCGACGTGTGGGAACACTCCTACTACATCGACTACCGCAACGCCCGGCCGAAGTATCTCGAGGCCTGGTTCGACAGCCTGGTCAACTGGGACTACGTGCTGGAGCTGTACGAGGCGGCCTGACCGCCCCTCCCGTATCTGCGGACATCTCTGAAAACGCTGTCGCCGGGATCCGGCGGCAGCGTTTTTCGTTTTGGGGGGTGTTGGGAAGCGCTCAGCTGCGCGGCTTGCACTGGTTGTAGATCTGCAGCCCGGTGACGAACACCTGGGCCTGCTTGCGCCAGGCCTCGCACTCGGCCTGGGTCGGGAAGCAGCCGGCGAAGGAAATGGCGGCGGCGCGGCCGTCGGCCTCGCGGTTGCCGGAGACGCGGCCCTCCCAGGCGAAGGTGGGGTTGCGGCGGCAGTCGGGCGCCGCGCGCTGGAGCTGGGAAATCAGATATTCGGTGGAGGGAGCGGCGGAGACGGGCGCGGCCGCGCCGGTGCCGAGCAGCACGGCGGCGGAAAGGCCCAGGATGCGGGCGAGCGCAATCATGACGGGTGACCTCGGTACGACGTTCGCGATTGCGGAGAATGCTAGTCGACGGCCGCCCGCCCCGCGAGACACACCGACGTGTGCGGGTGGGCAATCACGCAGAAGTGTCGGACGCCGCGGGGCGCGGTCTGATCAGCGTTCGCGGCACTCGTCGTAGATGATGCGGCCCTGCATGGAGCCGGTCATCCGGAGGCGCCACAGGGTGCATTCCCGCAGCGTCGGGAAGCAGCCGACGAGCGACACGGCCTGCTCGTGCTCGTAGTAGGTGCTTTCGGAGTTGCCGGAGACGCGGCCCTGCCAGGGCGCGGTCGGGCGCGCCGCGCAGCTCGGGGTCATTGCGCGCATGTCGGGGTTCGACAGCGGCGGCGGGCCCAGCCAGTGCTTGAGGAAGCCGAGAGACACTTCGGCCGACGCCGGAGCCGGCAGAACCGTGAGGGCGGCTGCCGCGAACAGGCCGGCGGCAAGGGTGCGAAATGCGGAGCGGGTCATCAAAGCCTTCCGATGGTCAGGGCACGCGACGGGCACCCGAGCAGCACGCGGGCACGAGATCCATATAGGAACGGTCCGGCCGTTTCGCTGCCCGCCGATGGGACGGGCACCGGGCGGGCACCGGTCCGCAGCCTGACCCGGCTCCGGCCGGAGTGCCGGGGCCAGGCCGAGCGCTGTGCGCAGAATCCCACGTCCCGACCGACGGAGCAAGCACGCCAGCACGCACGGGCCCGTTCCACCTGCGGAGGGAGCCGACTCCGACGCCGTGGCCGCGCCCCATCCATCCGTACCTCGGCCAGGTCCCGTCGATCCGCTGCTGCAGCCGATTCGAAGATGGTCCGGCGTCAGCGCTGCCTGCAGGTGGCGAAGATGAGCCGGCCGGTCACGAAGCCGGAGGCCGGGCCGAGCCACCGTTCGCACTCCTGCTTGGTCGGGAAGCAGCCGAGAAAGGAGACCGGCACCGACCGGTCGTTGCCGGGGTCGATGGCATTGCCGGAAACCCGGCCTTCCCAGCGGTAATCGGGATGTTCGTGACACAGCGGCACGTTGTTCTGGATTCTGATCGCCTGCTCGAACGCCGACTGCGCCAGCGCCGCTCCCGTCGTCAGAGCCAGGATCAGAGCCGCCACCCCCAGCCGATTCCGCATTGGTTTCTCCCCACCGTCAACGCCAACCACACGGCGACTGTTCGCGGCCGGAGGGCCGGGCGTCAAGGCCCTCTCAGGGCAACGAAGCCGGCCTCCCGGCC
The DNA here is from genome assembly GCF_053628695.1 of Amorphus sp. MBR-141. Taxonomy (NCBI): domain Bacteria; kingdom Pseudomonadati; phylum Pseudomonadota; class Alphaproteobacteria; order Hyphomicrobiales; family Amorphaceae; genus Amorphus; species Amorphus sp. MBR-141. The sequence continues at coordinate 384,373 of NZ_JBRJGW010000002.1, read as the reverse complement.
CGGCCGGGATCTTCCAGGGCTGCGATCTCGAGGATCATCTTCCGACGGACGGCATCGGCGAACGTCGTCGTCGCATCGGCGACCATCACGAACGCGCCGGGACCGCCGGTGACGTCGCGCTCGTAGTGCAGCCGGAGCTGGGGCGCCGGCATCGCCATGGACAGGCCGCCCGGCCGGCTGATCAGCAGCGCGTTGATGACAATGCCGCGGGCGACGGCGTCGTCGCGGGCCGCCGTCACCGGACGCCCGCCGATGTTCGGACCGTCCCCCGACACGTCGATCACCCGGCGCAGGCTTTCGATGTCGTTGGTCTCGATCTTGTGGACGGAATAGTCGATCGCCGCGGAAATGGAATTGTAGCCGTAGGCGGCGCGTGGAGCGGCGACCAGCGCCTCGGCGAAGCGCTCCGCCGAGGCGCTGTCCTCGATGATGGTCCAGTCGACGATGGTGTGCTGGGAGGCGGGCCCGCCCCATTCGACATAGGCAATGGCGATGCGGCCGTGGATGCCGGTCACGATGGTGCGCATCACCTCCACGCTCCGGATCGCATCGGCGTAACCCTGGCGCTGCAGCTGCAGTTCGTCGTCGTCGATGGAGCCGGACCCGTCGGCGGCGAGGACCAGTTCCACGTCGACGGCCTCTGCCGCCGCTGCCGGAGAGGCAGCCAGCAGCGCCGCCAGGAGGATCCACGTTCGCTTGGTCATGTCCGCCTCGCCGCAAGAACAGGGCCGGTCGGACGATCGGCCGGCCTGATAGGGGAACTGGGGCGGGGCGCGCATCCGGCAAGGCGGGTGGCAACCGGCAACGCTCCATGGCCTTGATCTCGGGCCTCATCGGGGCATAAAGCCGGGACCGGAGCCGCGCCCGTTGGTCTGCGCCGCACGGCGGCGCCTCCAGCGGATGGAGCCGCCGGCACGGATCGAGGAGAGCACGATGACGGGTCCGATGTGTGTCGCCTGCGGGACCGAGTTCCCGGACGCTCCTGCGCCGGAGATCTGCCCGATCTGCGCCGACGAGCGCCAGTTCGTGCCGGCGGGCGGTCAGGCCTGGACCAGCCGCGCGGCGCTCGCCCGAACCCACCGCAACGCCTTCCACGAGGTGGAGCCCGGCCTCCTCGACATCGGCACGGAACCCGGCTTCGCCATCGGCCAGCGGGCGTTCCTGGTGTCGACGCCGCACGGCAACGTGCTGTGGGACTGCCTGTCGCTGGTCGATGACGCGACGGTCAGGCTCATCGAGGGGCTGGGCGGGCTCGCCGCGATCGCGATTTCGCATCCGCACTTCTATTCGGCGATGGCGGCGTGGAGCGCGGCGTTCGGCGGCGTGCCCGTGTGGCTGCACTCGGCGGACCGGGAGTGGGTCATGCGCAGCGGCGAGGCCGTCCGGTTCTGGTCCGGGGACGCGACGGAGCTGCTTCCCGGCCTCACGGCCATCCGCACCGGCGGCCATTTCGCCGGCGGTGCGGTGCTGCACTGGGCCGGCGGTGCAGAGGGGCGCGGGACGCTCCTGACCGGCGACCTGCTGCAGGTGGCGCCGGACCGGCAGTCGGTCTCGTTCCTGCGCAGCTATCCGAACATGGTGCCGCTGTCGGCCAACGTGGTCCGGCGCATCTGCGCCCGCATCGAGCCGTTCGCCTTCGACCGGATCCACGGCGCCTTCCGCGGCCGCACCATTGAGAGCGGTGCCAAGGCGGCGGTCGCCCGCTCGGCCACCCGCTACATCGACGCCATCGAGGGGCGCGGGCCGGCCGACGCGGAGGAGTAGGGGGAGAGGAAAGCTACCGGTCCCAAGGGTTTATGATCCGGACGCCGGTCGCCGCGAAATCCTTCTCGTTTCGGGTCATGACCGCCATGCCTTGAACGCTTGCGGTCGCGGCGATGAGGCCATCCGAAACCGCCAGCGTCTTGCCGGAGTCCCGGCAGTTCGCAGTCATTTCACCCCATCGCTGCGCAACCGCGGTATCGACAGGCAGGATCCGATCAGCATAACCGGCCTCCAGACCAGCGAGCCATGCGGTCAACCCGTCCCGTCGTGCTCCTGCTGCAAGCCTTGCGATGCCGGCGGTCAGTTCACCGATCGTTATGACGCTGAAGAAGACGTCGCCCGGATGGAGCGCGGAGACCGCGTCCTTCACCTGCCGGAGACCGTTGGGATGCCGGACTTCCGAAATGACGCAGGTGTCGACGAGGACACGCATTACAGGTCGCGCATGGACGACCGGTCGCGCTCGATCTGTACGTCTTCCAGCGACGGACCGGACAGCAGGTAATCGACGACGTTTTGACCAGTGCCGGTGAGGCGCTGGTAGTCCGTCTCAGACAGGATGATGACGGCCTCACGGCGGCGCGTCACCCGCTGTGGACCTTCCTTCAGCGCCCGGCGCACCACTTCGCTGAAGCGGTTCTTGGCGTCTGCGAGCTGCCAAGTCATCAGGCGATCCTTATTCTAGCTAGAGTGTCTAGATTAAATGGATCATATGTGGCGCGAGTCAACGAAAAAAGGGGACGGACCGCCACGGCCCGTCCCCGAAAGATCTCTGGATTGGGAATGCGGAAGCGTGGATCAGCTCCCGATCCGCTCCTCCACCGCCTCGGTGATGGTCAGCGCGAAGGCCTGGACGAGGGCGACCTCCTCGAGCCGCTTGAAGCGGCCGGAGGCGCCGCCGTGGCCGGCATCCATGTTGGTCTTGAACAGGATCAGCGGGTCGTTGGTGGCGGTGGCGCGCAGCCGCGCCACCCACTTCGCCGGCTCCCAGTAGGTCACCCGCGGGTCCGACACGCCGGCCAGCACCAGCATCGCCGGGTAGGCCTGGTCGGTGACGTTGTCGTAGGGGCTGTAGGCGTGCAGCCGGTCGAACGCCTCGGTGTCCTCGATGGGGTTGCCCCATTCGGGCCACTCCGGCGGCGTCAGCGGCAGCGTCTCGTCGAGCATGGTGTTGAGCACGTCGACGAACGGCACCTCGGCGACGATGCCGCGGAAGCGGGCGGGCGCCATGTTGGAGATCGCCCCCATCAGCATGCCGCCGGCCGAGCCGCCCTGGGCGACGATCCTGTCGGGGGCCACCCATTCGTCCGCCACAAGGCCTTCGGCCACGGCGATGAAGTCGGTGAAGGTGTGGGTCTTCTTCTCGCGCCGGCCGTCGCGGTACCAGTGGTAGCCCTTGTCGCGGCCGCCGCGGATGTGGGCGATGGCGTAGACGAAGCCCCGGTCGACCAGCGACAGGAAGTTTGTGTTGAAGCTGGCCGGGATGGTGATGCCGTAGGAGCCGTAGCCGTAGAGCAGGCACGGCGCCGTCCCGTCGATCGGCGTGTCGCGCCGATAGAGGATGGAAACCGGCACCTCCTCGCCGTCGGGGGCGGTGAAGTGGAGGCGGCGGGTGGCGTAGCGGGCGGGATCGTGCCCGGACGGCACCTCCTGCTGCTTGCGCAGGGTCCGCTCGCGGGTCGTCATGTCGTAGTCGTAGACGCGGGCCGGCGTCGTCATCGACGAATAGGTGAAGCGCAGCATGGTGGTGTCGTATTCGTAGCCGCCGACCAGCCCGAGGCTGTAGGCCTCCTCGTCGAAGGCGATGGCGTGTTCGTGGCCGTCGGCGAGATCCCGGATGACGATGCGGGGCAGCCCGTCCTCGCGCTCGAGCCGCACCATGTGGCCGGCGAACACGGTCATCGACAGGATCAGCCGGCCTTCCACGTGCGGCACCAGCTCGCGCCAGTTCTCGCGGTCGGGCGCATCGACAGGCGCGGTGACGATCCGGAAGTCCTCGGCGCCGTCGGCATTGGTGAGGATGTAGAGGAGGTCGCCGGCGCCGTCCTCCACGTCGTATTCCTGCTCGGTCAGGCGGGGGGCGACCAGGCGCGGCGGTCCGTCGGGCGCCTTGGCGTCGATCAGGTAGACTTCCGAGGTCTCGTGGTCGTGGGTGTCGATGACGATGAACCGGTCGGACAGGGTGCGCCCGACGCCGACGAAGAAGCCCGGATCGGCCTCCTCGTAGACGAGCACGTCGTCGGCAGACGGAGTGCCGAGGGTGTGGCGGTAGACCCGCGCCGGGCGGTGGTTCTCGTCGAGCTGGATGTAGAACAGGCTGCGGCCGTCGTCGGCCCAGACGATGCTGCCGGCGGTGTTCTCGATGGTCTCCGCCTTGTCGGTGCCGGTGGCGAGATCGCGCAGGTGCACGGTGAAGAGTTCGCCGCCGGTCTCGTCGGAGGCCCAGGCGAGCCAGGCGTGATCGGTCGAATGCTCGACGCCGCCGAGCCGGAAGTAGGCCTTGCCCTCGGCCTCGACGTTGGCATCGAGAAGGACAGTCTCGGCGCCGCCGTCGCGGGCGGTGCGCACGATGAGCGGCTGCTCGGCGCCTTCCACGAAGCGCACGCCGTAGGAGTAGGGACCGTCCGGGGAGAGGACGGCGGAATCCTCCTCCTTGATGCGCCCCTTCAGTTCGTCGAACAGCGCCGCCTGCAGCCCGGCGGTGCCGGCCATCATGTCGGCGGCGTAGGCGTTCTCCGCCTCGAGATAGTCGCGGATGTCCGGCGCCAGCACGGTCGGATCCCGCATGACGTCGCGCCAGTTGTCGGCGCGCAGCCATGCGTAGGGGTCGACGAGCCTGCGGCCATGGACGGTGCGGTCGACGGGAGCGACCGCTGCGACCGGTGCGACGGGCACGGCGACGTTCATCACTTCAGCCGTCATTCGGGGGTCGATCCGCCGGCGGCCTCGGGTTCGAAGTCGAGGGCGACGCCGTTCATGCAGTAGCGCTCGCCGGTCGGCCGGGGGCCGTCGGGGAAGACGTGGCCGAGATGGGCGTCGCAGGTCGCGCAGCGGATCTCGACGCGGGTCATGCCGAACGCGTGGTCCTCGTGCCGGGTCACGGCGTCCGGCGTGATCGGCTCGAAGAAGCTCGGCCAGCCGCTGCCGGATTCGTATTTGGCATCGGTGCGGTAAAGCGGCGCACTGCAGCACACGCAATGGAACACGCCGGGGCGCTTTTCCTCCAGGTAGGGGCCTGAAAAGGCGCGCTCGGTGCCGTGGTTACGGGTCACCTGGTACTGTTCCGGCGTCAGCTCGGCGCGCCATTCGGCGTCGGACTTGCTGACTTTGGTCTTGCTGTCGGTCATGTCGGAGGATCCTGTTGGAGCGCTGCGTGGCAAATGCGGCGCATGGCAGACATGGCCAGACTTAAGAAGTCCGATCAAGCCGGACAAGCCGGATGCCGGGAACCCTTTCTTGAACAAGAATGGTTCCGGGGTGCGTCAATTTTCTCCCTCCGGTCGCTTGCCCGCGGTTCGGGTGGACTATATTCACGCAATCTGCGGAACTCGATCCGTACGTCCTTGGCGATGCCAAGCCCATCGTTTGCGTCCGGCACCAACGCCGGCTCTTATCCAGGAGGCGCCCGCGCATGCCGCCGAGTGCGATCGACGGAACGCTCCTATTTGCGCTTGCGCCGTTCGTCGCCGCTGCTCTCGGTCCCTGGCTGACGGGCATTGCCGGGCATCGCGCCGGGTGGATCCTGGCCATCGTGCCCGCGCTCCTCTTCGTTCACTTCGCCGGCATGCTGCCGACGGTGGCCGACGGCACCGTCCTGCACGCGGCCATCGCCTGGGCGCCCTCCCTGTCGATCAACTACTCGATCCGTATCGACGGGCTGTCGCTCGTCTTCGCGCTGCTGATCACCGGGATCGGCACGTTGATCGTGATCTATTCCGGCGGCTACCTGAGGGGCCACGCTCACCAGGGACGGTTCTTTTCGTTCATCCTGATGTTCATGGGCGCGATGCTGGGGCTCGTGCTGGCCGACGACCTGATCTCGCTGTTCATCTTCTGGGAGCTGACGTCGATCACGTCGTTCCTGCTGATCGGTTTCGACCATGCGCGCTCCGCGGCGCGGCGGGCAGCGCTGCAGGCCCTGGTCATCACCGGCGGCGGCGGCCTGGCGCTGCTGGCCGGCTTCCTGCTCATCATGGCGGCGACCGGCGCCTCCAGCATGACCGACGTCCTCGCCGGCGGCGACATCATCCGCGACAGCGGCATCTACGTGCCGGTGCTGATCCTCGTGCTCGCCGGCGCGTTCAGCAAGTCGGCCCAGGTGCCGCTGCATTCGTGGCTGCCGAACGCCATGGAGGCGCCGACGCCGGTGTCGGCCTACCTGCATTCGGCGACCATGGTGAAAGCCGGCGTCTATCTGCTGATGCGGATGAACCCGGCGCTCGGCGACACCGCCCTGTGGACGACGATCCTGCCGATCTTCGGCGGCGCGACGTTCCTGGTCGGCATGGTGATGGCGGTGCGCAACACCGACCTCAAGCAGATCCTCGCCTACACGACGGTTGCCTCGCTCGGCCTGCTGGTGATGCTGACCGGCATCGGCACCAAGCTCGCGATCGAGGGCGCGGTGCTCTATCTCATCGCCCACGCGCTGTTCAAGGGCGGCCTGTTCATGGTCGCCGGCACCATCGACCACGAGACCGGCACCCGCGAGATCACCGGGCTCGGCGGCCTGCGCGGCGCGATGCCGATCACCTTCGTGGCGGCGCTGCTGGCCTGCATTTCCATGGCCGGCCTGCCGCCGATGATCGGCTTCGTCGCCAAGGAAGTGCTGTACGACGGGGCGTGGCAGGCGGGCGGGATCTCGCTGCCGCTGATCGTGGCCCTGGTCGGCAATGCGCTGATGTTCGCGGTCGCGGCGATCCTGGTGGCGAAGCCGTTCTTTGGGCGCCGCCCGGAGCTGCCGAAGCACGCCCACGAGGGGCCGATTTCCCTCTGGCTCGGCCCGCTCACGCTGGCGCTGCTGTCGCTTGCGGCGGTGGTCCTGCTGGCCGAGACGGGACACTACCTGGTCGGTCCGATGACCAGCGCGATCGTCGGCGAGCCGCTGGAGATCCACCTGCACCTGTTCCCGAGCGAGATCACGCCGCCGGTCATCCTGACGCTGATCACCATCGCCGCCGGGATCGTTCTGGCGCTGGTGTTCACGCCGATGCGCGCCGCCTTCGCCGGACTGGTCACGGCGATCGGCTGGGGTCCGGACCGCGGCTTCGACCAGGTGCTGCGCTCCCTGGTGTTCTTCGCCAGCGGCATCAGCGACTTCTTCCAGCCCGGCCGGATGAAGGGCTACGTGTCGATCACCTTCACGGTCACCGCCGCCGCGCTGCTGGTGCCCATGTGGCTGTTCGACGAATGGCCGAGCTTCTCGGTCGCGTGGCCCGACGCGCCGTTCTATTTCTGGGTGGTCTTCGGCATCGCCGCCGCCAGCCTCTGGGCGGTGCTGGTGTCGGCGACCCGCCTGATCGCCATTGTGACGCTCGGTATCCAGGGCACGATGGTGGCGATCATCTTCATGCTCTACGGCGCCCCGGACCTGTCGTTCACCCAGTTCATGATCGAGGTGCTGTCGGTCATCATCCTGACGCTGGTGATGACGCGCCTGAACCTGAGCCCCAGCGACCACCGGAGCTGGGGCACGCGGCTGCGCGACAGCACCATCGCGCTGGCCTGCGGGGCGGGCTTCGCGCTGACGCTCATCGCGGTAGTGGAGCATCCGTTCGATCCGCGGCTGTCGGAATTCTTTGCCGACTATTCCCGCGTGATCGCCCATGGGCGCAACATCGTGAACGTCATCATCGTCGACTTCCGCGCCCTCGACACGCTCGGCGAGATTGCGGTGGTGATGATGGCCGGTCTCGCCATCCTGGCGGTGATCCGGCTGCGCACGCGCGAGAGCGGTGACCGGAAGGCGACGCCAGATCTCGACGATGGGGAATCGCTCAAGGAGGCGGCGCGCGACGCATGAACACGATCATCTTTCGCACCATTGCGCCGTTCCTGGCCGCGCTGGCGGGGCTGTTCTCCGTGTTCGTCCTCCTGCGCGGCCACAACGAGCCCGGCGGCGGCTTCATCGGTGGCCTGATCGCGGCGTCGGCCCTGGCGATCTACGGCATCGCCTGGGGCGTCGCACCGGTCCGCCGCGCCATCGTCGTTCATCCGATCACGCTTGCCGGCTTCGGCGTCTTCCTGGCGGCGATCGCGGGCTTTCTGTCCATCTTCACCGGCAACGCCTTCCTGCACGGTCTGTGGATCACGCTCCATGTCTTCGGCGTCGAGATCCCGCTGTCCTCCGTCATGTTGTTCGACATCGGCGTCTACTTCACCGTCGTCGGGGCCATCTCGACCATCGGGCTGACGCTCGAGGAGCCGGGGTACGACTGATGGAACCGGTCTTCGCAGTCCTCGTCGGGATGTTCTTCGCCGCTGGGATCTATCTGATCCTGTCGCGGCGCACCGTGCGGATCATGATCGGCATCGTCATCCTCGGAAATGCGGTCAACCTGCTGATCTTCACGGCCGGCCGGCTGACGGTGGCGGTGCCGCCGATCATCCCGCACAACCTGCCGTCGCCTGAGGATGTGGTCGCCAACCCGCTGCCCCAGGCGCTGATCCTGACCGCGATCGTCATCTCGTTCTCGCTGTTCGCGTTCCTGCTGGTGCTGAGCTACCGCGCCTTCCAGGACCTCGGCACCGACGACATCGACGAAATGCGCGACGCGGAACCTGCCGAGCGGCCGTTGCCGCCGATGGAGTACTGACGTGGCGGGACCGGCCTTCTCCGTAGATCTCGCCGAGGCGATGGTGGTCGCACCGCATACGGCGGTCGACTGGCTCGTCATCGCGCCGGTGGCGCTGCCGCTGGCCGGCGGTGCCCTGTGCCTGATGCTGCGCTCGCGGATCGATCTGGCGGCGCGCCTCGCGGGCCTGATCCTCGGCATCCTCGTCATTCTCAACGTCGGTCTGGTGTACGAGGTTGCCACCAACGGCATCGTGATGATGGCGATGGGCGACTGGCTGCCGCCCTTCGGCATCGTCTTCACCGTCGACATCCTGGGCGCGATTTTCGCCCTGACCACGTCGCTCGTCGGCTTCGCCGGGGTGATCTACGCGGGGGTGGACGTCGATACCGGGCGGCGGCGGTTCGGCTTCCACACGTTCTATCTGCTGCTGATCGCCGGCGTGTCCGGCGCGTTCCTGACCGGCGACATCTTCAATCTCTACGTCTGGTTCGAGGTGCTGCTGATCGCCTCGTTCGGCCTGCTGATCCTGGGCGGCGAGCGCGCCCAGCTCGACGGCGGAGTGAAGTACGGCGTCCTCAACCTGATCGCGACCACGCTGTTCCTGGCGGCGGTCGGGCTGCTCTACGGCCTCGTCGGGACGCTGAACATGGCCGACATCGCGCTCGCCGTGCGGCAGCTTTCGCCCGGCGCGCCGATCGGCGTGATCGCGACGCTGTTCTTCGTCGCCTTCGCGATGAAGGCGGCGGCCTTCCCGCTGAACTTCTGGCTGCCGGCCTCCTATCACACGCCGCGGATCGTCGTTGCGGCGATCTTCGCCGGCCTGCTGACCAAGGTCGGCGTCTACGCCCTGCTGCGCGTCCTGGTGATGCTCCTGCCGGAGAGCCGCGCCCTCCTGGCCGATGTCGTCCTGTGGGTGGCGGTCGGCACGATGCTGGTGGGGGCGTTCGGCGCCCTCGCCCAGGGCGAGCTGCGGCGCCTGCTGGGCTACGTGGTCATCTCCGGCATCGGCATCATCATGGTCGGCGTGGCGATGGGCACCAACGAGGCGCTTGCCGGCGCGATCTTCTATTCGATCCACTCGATCATCGTGATGACCGCACTCTACCTCTCGACCGGCGCGATCGAGCGGATCACCGGCACCTCGTCGCTGCGGTCGGCAAGCGGCGTCTATCGGGCCGATCCGGCCCTCGCGACGCTGTTCCTGATCCTCGTCTTCGCCGTGTCCGGCCTGCCGCCGTTCTCCGGCTTCTGGCCGAAGGTGATGCTGGTCCAGGCGACCATCGCCAGCGGCCTCGGCTGGGTCGCCGCGGCGATCCTGGTGTCGGGCTTCCTCACCACCATCGCGATGGGACGGGTGTGGCTGCTGGTCTTCTGGCGCGACAGCGTCAGCACCGCGGCCCGGCCGGCCGCCGGGGATCCGGGCGCGCGCACGACCGTCATGGTATCTATCCTCTTGCTGGTGATCTTCGTCATCGCGCTGGGCATCCTGCCGGACGGGCTGATGCGGGCCTCGATGGAGGGCGCACGGAGCCTGACGGACCCGTCCGGTTACATCGACTCGGTGCTCGGGGCTGGAGGAAGCTGATGTCGGTTCTTCTCGCAAACGTCCTGCTTGCCCTGGCCTGGGGCGCGATCACCGGCAGCTTCGAGTTTCTCAACCTGCTGTTCGGCTTCGTGCTGGCCGCCCTGGCCCTGTCGCTCATCCGCGAACAGATCGGCACCAGCGGAGCGGTCGAGCGGGTCTGGCGCGCGTTCACGCTGGCCTGCCTGTTCCTCTACGAGCTGGTGATGTCGTCGGTGCGGGTGGCGATCATCGTGCTGTCCCCCGGGCGGACCCTGCGTCCGGCGATCATCGCCTATCCGCTTCAGGTCGACCGGGACTTCGAGATCACGCTGCTCGCCAACCTGATCACGCTGACGCCGGGCACGCTGTCGCTCGACGTATCGGAGGACCGGCAGACGCTGTTCATCCACTGCATCGACGTTCCCGACGTGGACGCCGTGATCGCCGACATCCGCAACGGGTTCGAGCGCAAGATCATGGAGACGTTCCGATGATCGACGTGAGCATGTTTCTGGAGGTCTGCGTCGACATCGCCTTCGCCCTGCTGTCGATCTCCTTCATCCTGATCGTCTACCGGATCGCGACCGGGCCGACGCTGCCGGACCGCATCCTCGCCCTCGACATGATGGTCGCCGTGGCGATCGGCTTCATCGCGACGTTCGGCGTGCGCAGCGGCTTCTATCTCTACGTGGACATCGCGATCGCGCTCGGCCTGATCGGCTTCCTGTCGACGGTCGCCTTCGCCCGCTTCCTGCTGGCGCGGGGCTCCACGGAGGACAGTCCGGTCGGGCGTGACGACGGGGAGGCCGGGTGATGGTGGCGCAGGCGATCGACCTCATCGTCGGCATCATGCTGGTGGTCGGCGCGTTCTTCGCGCTGGTGGCGGCCATCGGGCTGATCCGTCTCGACGACGTCTACATGCGGATGCACGCGGCGAGCAAGGCCGGAACTCTTGGATCCGGCGTGCTTCTTCTTGCGCTGGCGGTGGAATCCCAGCAACTCGACGTGGTCACCCGCGCCATCGCCGGCGTGGTGTTCTTCCTGCTGACGGCGCCGATATCGGCGCATCTGCTTGCCCGGGCGGCCTATCTGGTCGGGTATCGGCCCTGTAAAGCCACGTATCGCGATGCTCTCGCCGATACCATCGTCCAGCCCGAGGGCCTGGGCGACCCCGAGGCCGATTTAGAACGCGACGAGCCGGCCAAGTACACCAACTGATTGCCGGCCGCCTGTTCTCGGTTCGTCTACGGTGACTTGTCGCGTCCGGGCGGAGCTTCCATCCGGGGTGGGATCAAAACTTGGGTGAATTGTCGCTTTTTGGGGCAACGCCGAGGCGATGCCACTTGTGTTTTGAAAATTCAGACTTATACACTCGCTTAGACTGACAAGTAGACGATTCACTTTACGAGATTGATGCCGAGGAAGTTTGCGCCGACGCTGTTCGTGTATGTGGCCAAATAATGACTTCCTTCCGCCGGCATCCTCGACAGAGCCCAGCAAAAAGCGAGTTACAAATGACCGAGATGACGCAGGAACCGAATTTCATCGACCTGACGGTTGATATCGTGTCCGCCTATGTCAGCAACAATTCCGTTTCGTCGCAGGATCTCCCGAATCTCATCCATGAGGTTTACAGCGCCCTCCGCAAGACCAGCGGCGAGGCGATGGAGCCGGAGCCGGAGCCGTTGAAGCCCGCCGTTCCGCTGAAGAAGTCGGTGACGCCGGACTACATCATCTGCCTGGAGGACGGGAAGAAGTTCAAGTCGCTGAAGCGTCACCTGCGCACCCACTACAACCTGTCGCCGGAAGAATATCGGGAGAAGTGGGGCCTGGCCGCGGACTATCCGATGGTCGCGCCGAACTACGCTGCCGCCCGCTCCGAGCTTGCCAAGCGCATGGGCCTCGGCCAGCAGCGCAGCCGCACCCCGGTCAAGGGCCGCAAGTCCTGATCTGAGGCGCGTCCGAACCGATCGACCGCCGCGCGCGGCGGCATCGGTGTCGACGGCCTGAACCGGCGACGGTCAAGACAATGAGCCCGCGGGATCTCCCGCGGGCTTTTTTGTGCGCGCATGGCGGAAGGCCCGGGGGCGGGCCATCACCCCGCTGGCGGCGCCAGTCCGGCGCGCTCGCTCGCCAGCGCCTGCTTCAGCGCCAGATGGCGGTTGAGGTCGTAGGTCCAGTGGCCGGCGACCCCGCGCCGGCGCTCGGCCCTCAGCGCCCGCGCCAGCCTGCCGATGACGGTGCGCCGCCCTGGCGGCGACAGATCGGCGCGCTCGGCGTCGGTCAGCGGAACCAGGCGGCCGATCTGGGCGCGCGTCATGCGCGGCGCGCGGGAGGCCCGGTCGGCGACCGGGCCGGGCAGGTCGGCGGGGGCTGGAGGCCAGTGGCGCATCGGATCACGACTCCTGGAGGGGCAACGGCTCCAGTGTGCAGGCGCGCGCGGCACCGGGGACAAGTCGGCGCGGGATGACCACAGATGCACGCAAGAGTTGAATATATTCTTCATTGACTATTAGTAGGAGAAAGTTATCCCCGCATCCCCCGACCCATCGTAAAACCGTCGTATAGGGATAAAATCCTAATTTCGCGGTGGACGGCCGGAGTGGCCGGCGTTCCGTCAGAGGAGGTGCGTGGCGATGTGGGATGCGTGTCGGACAGATCGGACGGAGGGCAGGCAGGATGGCGGGCAGGCGACGGCGGAGCGGCTGGCGGTGCGCGGGGTGATCGAGGCGACCGTGGCGGCGAGCTTCGATCTGCCCGTCGCGGAGCTCGGGGCCGCGACGCGGCGCCAGGCTCCGGTGGCGTTCGCCCGCCAGGTGGCGATGTACGTCGCGCACGTGGGGCTCGGCATGTCGCTCACCGAAACCGGGGCCCTGTTCGGGCGCGACCGGACGACGGCCGCCCATGCCTGCCGGGTGGTGGAGGACCGCCGCGACGACGGCGACCTCGACTGCCTGCTGGACGCCATCGAGGCGGTGGTCGTGTCCTGGATGCTGACGCTCGACTGGTGCCGGTCGGCCGGGCTGCCCGCACCGGCGGGCGAGCGCCCGGCATGACCGGCCCGCGCAGCCTCCGAAAGCCGGCGCCGACGGCGCCCGGCATCGATCTGGAGGAGAGCCCGCTGGGCTGGCTGGCGCGCCGGCGCGACAAGTCCGGCAGGCCGATCCTAGAGCCCGCCCAGTTGATGGCCGGCGAGCGGCTGCGGGCAGACTTCACGCGCGGCCAGATGATGCCGCGCATGTCGGTCGACCTGTCGCTCGGCATGAATGGCGGCGGCCGCGGCCGTCGGTCCGGGGGTGGGCAGGACCTGTCGGATTCAGCACTTGCCGCCCGCGAGCGGGTGAACCGGGCGCTTGGCGCGGTCGGCCCGGAGCTCTCCGGCCTGCTGGTCGATGTCTGCTGCTTCCTGAAGGGGCTGGAGCTGGTCGAGCGGGAGCGGGCGTGGCCGTCGCGATCGGCAAAGGTGGTGCTGCTGATCGCGCTGTCGCGGCTGGCCGATCACTATGGCTACGGCGGCACGGCGCGGGGTGCGGCGCGCTCCGCCGGCCCGACCCATTGGGGTGCCGACGACTACCGGCCCCGGATCGATCCGTGACGGGCAGACGGCGGCGCGGGGCGGCCGTGCCGCGGTATGGTCAGGCGTCGACGAGGGCGCGTTCGGCGTCGCGGCGGATGCGCCCGACCATCGCCGACAGGCCGTTCGACCGCTGCGGAGTCAGATGCTCGCGCAGGCCGAGCGTGCCGAGCGTGGCTTCCGGGTCGAGCGTCAGGATCTCCGACGCGGTGCGGCCGGAATAGAGGGCCAGCAGGATGGCGACGAGGCCGCGCACGATGTGGGCGTCGCTGTCGCCCTGAAACTGCAGGTGCGGCCCATCCGCTGCGTCGGTCACGTGGGTTTCCAGCCACACCTGGGACACGCAGCCACGCACCTTGTTGGCTTCGGTCCGCGCGGCGTCCGGGAACGGCGGAAGCTCCTTGCCCAGCTCGATCACGTAGCGGTAGCGCTCTTCCCAGTCATCGATCAGCTCGAACGCCTCGACGATGGTGGCGATATCCTGAACGTCGTCGGTCATCGGGTCTCCCTGTCGGCTTTCCTCCCATATAGAGACGATCGCGCCGAGGGGAAACGCCTGGCGCCAAGAGAAGTCGCGGTGGCGGAAGGGAGCTGCCGGAGGTCGGCGCAGGGTCAGACGGGCGGGCGCCGGTCGCCGCCGGCCTGCCACTCGGGGGCGCGGTCGTCGGGGGTCAGCGTGCCGGTGGCTGCCGGCGGAACCGCGGCGGTGCCGTCTTCGTCGCCGGCCAGAGCCTCGTCGAGGATGTAGGCCAGCGTTGCCGCACCGTCGCGCAGGCGCGTGCCCAGGGCGGAGAGCACCGAGCGTCCGGCGTCGCAGGCGTCGGCCTGGCGGTCGCAGAAGCCCGAGACATCGGTGACCGCGCCCTGCAGGGCGGTGACGGCCTCCTTCGAAGAGACTTCCGGCTGGGGATTTTCCTGGGCAAGGGGCGCGGCGGATGCCGTGTCCCGAGGCTCTGGCCGCGATTGCGCGAACGGCAGCACGAGCAGAACGATCGTGAACCAGAACGCAGCGCGAATGAGAAATCCGATCATGGGTCTCGTCCGAACGTTGAAGCACGGGATGCGGCGCAACGCTTGAGGGGATGGCAGCCGACGGTGGCGATCCTCGCACACGGCGTTTGAAGGTTCGGTTGTCCCGATCGCGACAATTCGATCGATTCGCCGGGGTGCGTCTGCGGGTGCGCACCGCAGCGGAGCCCGGCGCCCGGCGCCCGAACGTGGCGGGAAGGAGGCAGGTTCAGCGTTCCTTAAGGGGCGTGCGGCAACACTCCGCCAGCAACGAGGGCCCGCCGGGGCCGCTCGATCCGACGAGCCCCTGACCGCCAAGCAGCCGGAAGACGATAGAACGTGACCGCGATGAAGGCAGATCGAACCCGCCGGACCAGGGAGCCGGACGAGGAGGAGGCGATCGGCCTTGCCGGCCGCGCGGTCGCGGCCGTGCGTGCCCGGCCGAAGGCGGTGCTGCTGACGGTTGCCGCCGTGGTGTCGATGACGGCGATCTCGGTCAACGCGCTCTACCTCCAGACCGGCAAGCATCCCGCGCCGATGTTCGCCCACCAGCCGCCGGCGGTGCGGACCGCATCGCTGCCAGGTGACGTGGACACCGCGCCCACTTCCGCGCCGACCGGAGCGCCGTCGCAGGCCGGGGCATCGGCCGCGCCGTCGCCACCCCCGGACAACCTGGTCGCCGAAATCCAGACGGCACTGAAGGCGCGCGGCCTCTACACCGACGCCGTCGATAGCGCCATGGGACCGGCGACGCGGGCCGCGATCTCCGCCTATGAGCAGAAGATGGGCCTCGACGTGACCGGGGCGCCGAGCCTTGGGCTGCTGGCAAGCCTTTCCGCGCCGCCGCCAAAGCCGTCTTCCTCCGCGCCGTCGCAATCCTCGCAGACCGCGTCCGCGCCCTCGCGCGCCCTCGTGCAGCGGCTGCAGAAGGCACTGGTTGCGGCGGGCTACGGACCGATCACGGTCGACGGGCTCTACGGATCGGAGACCGCCGGTGCGATCCGGCGCTATCAGCTCGACCACGGCATGTCGGTGAACGGAACGGTCTCCGATCCGCTGCTGGCCCGGCTCGGGGTTGCGCCGACGCAGCCGGAAGGCTAGCCCCTGTCGGCCGCCGACGTCGTCGGCGTGCCGCGAACCCCGGATCTGACCTCCCATGCGCCTCACCTCGTCGATCTGGGTCTCGGCCTACCTCCGGCGCTGCCAAAGCGAGGGCGTCTACGGCGTCGTCGCGCGGCACGGCGCGGAGGAGGCGGGGGCGATCTTCCTGAGGGTGAACCGGCTCGACGGCACCTGCGACCTCTACGGGCCGGCGCCGCAGTCGCTGTCCGGGGAGGGCGCCGTCGAAGGGTGGGGGGGACGAAGCTTCGAGCCGCTGCTCCTCGGCCGGCCGGAGGCGGAGGCCGACGACCGCATCGCCCGCGAGCGCAACTTCGATTCCGATCTGTGGCTGGTGGAGATCGACGACAGGCAGGGGCGGATCTTCGTCGACTGAGGCGGCGATGCTCAGCTGGCGAATGCGGGCTCGGCCAGGCGTTCGAACGCCGGGCGGGCGATCAGGTAGCCCTGCACGAGTTCGACGCCGAGATCGGCGAGGACGTCCAGTTCGCCGCGGGTTTCCACGCCTTCCCCGAGCGGCCGGATGCCGAACTCCTCAAGCATCCGCACGACGTGCTTGAGCACGGTGCGCCTGGCCGGCTCGGTGTCCACGTCGCGCACGAGATTCATGTCCAGCTTCACGATGTCCGGCTGGAAGCGCGAGAGCAGCGACAGGCCGGCCTGGCCTGCACCGAAGTCGTCGATGGCCGTCTTGAAGCCGATGGACCGGTAGCTCTCGAGGATGTTCACCACGTGCGGCACGTCGACGGATTCGTCTTCGGTGAACTCGAAGATGATCTGCTCCAGCGGGAATCCGGTCTGGCGCGCGGCCATCAGGGTCCGCCGGATGCAGGCCGCGGGTTCGTAGACGGCATTGGGAAAGAAGTTGATCGAGAGGTTCTCGCCCGACGCGGCAAGTCCGAGATCGGTGGCCATCTCGATCGCGCGAACCCGGATCTGCTGGTCGAACGCGTAACGGTTCTGGGGCGTGAGCTGCGACAGCACCGCTTTCGCGCCTTCGCCGTTCGGCCCGCGGACCAGCGCCTCGTGGGCGAAGACGGACCTGCTGGAAAGGTCGACGATCGGCTGAAACGCCATCGAAAAGGGCAGTTCGAAGGCCTCGCCGTCGCGGCAGCCCTCACACACGACATTCACGCAGACTCATCTCCGGTTTCGTTGCGCCCGCCGCCGGGTGCCCGGGAAACGTAACATTCCGGGGCCGTCGATCGTTCCCGCTCTCCCCGCAACTCGGAGGGGGGTGGACCAGCTCAGGCCCTCAGGCGAGGCGTGGCAAGTTGCTCGAACGCCGGCCGCGCAAACAGGTAGCCCTGGAGGAGCCCGACGCCGAGGTCCGTCAGGGCCGTGAACTCGCCATGGGTTTCCACGCCTCCGCAGATGGGGCGGATGCCGAGGTCTCTGAACCAGCCAAGTGCGCGTTTCACCACCCGGCGCTTGGCAGCGTCGGTGTCGATGTTGCGCACCAGCCGCATGTCGATCTTCACGAAATCGGGTTGAAACTTGGATAGGAGTTCCAGGCTCGCCGCGGTCGGCCCGAAATTGTCGAGGCCGGTCCGCACGCCCGCCGCACGGTAGGCGCTCAGCACCTCGATCGTGTGGGCGACGTCCAGCCACTTGGTGTCCCGGCACTCGAATATGATCCGTTCGAGCGGAAGCCGGGCGTGCTCGGCCATGTTGAATGTCTTCGCCAGACTGTCGAGCGGATCGCGGACGATGCCGGGGCTGAAATTGATCGAGAGGTTGGCGGTCGTCTCCGGAAGGTGTAGTCGCTCGGCGAGCCGGATCGCCGTCTGGCGGCACTGCTGGTCGAATGCGTATCCTTCGCCGGAGCCGACGTTGACGAGAACCCTCGGCGCTCCCTCACCCTGCGGCCCCCGGACCAGTGCCTCGTGTGCGAATACGCTCTCGCCAGCCAGATCGACGATCGGCTGGAACGCCATTGTCAAACGCTTGTTGAACTCCAACCCCACTTCGCTTGTGCTGCCTTCTCGGGACGTCTGCTGCCCCCCGGATTGTCCGGCTCCTACTATACACGAATATAGTATTACGTCATTTCGCCTGTTCTATCGTTGTTCGACGGGATCGGTTCGTTCGGCGTTTCGATCTGGCATATGTCCATTTTAATCCCATTTCATTTAGGAAAACTGAGGAAATTTCGGACCCTGATCGGTTCCCAGCCTGAAAGTCGGAGTGGAATGCCCGGACCGTACGACCCTTTGACCCTTGCCGATCTTGCCGACGGCGCCGCTCCGCCCGAGGCCGGGCCGGTGGAGCGGCCGTTCTGGGAGACCAAGACGCTCGAGGAGATGAGCGGCCCCGAGTGGGAGTCGCTCTGCGACGGCTGCGCCCGCTGCTGCCTCAACAAGCTGGAGGACTGGGACACCGGCGAGATCCACTGGACCAACATCGCCTGCCGGCTGCTCGACGACGACAGCTGCCGATGCCACGATTACGCCAACCGCACCGACACGGTCCCCGACTGCATCCCCCTCGATCCGGAGGCGATCCGCGAGCTCACCTGGCTGCCCCCCACCTGCGGCTACCGGCTCGTCGGCGAGGGCAAGCCGCTGTTCTGGTGGCATCCGCTTGTCTCAGGCGATCCGGACACGGTGCACCAGGCCGGCATCTCGGTGCGGGGCCGGACGATCTCGGAAGAGGGGATCGAGCTCGAGGACTACGAGTACCACCTGGCCGCCTGGCCCGGTGAGGAGTGAGCGCGCCCGCGCGAAGCGTTTGACCGCGCGAGGGCGCTTCTATCTCGGCGCCGTCGCGCCCACCGGCACCGACCGGTCCACCACGTCGCGCAGCGCGAAGCTCGACTGGATACGCGCCACGTGCGGCAGCCGCGACAGCTGGCTCTTGTGGATGTGCTCGTAGTCCTCGATGTCGCGCGCCATCACGATCACCAGATAGTCGTCGCTGCCGGCCATCAGGAAGCAGCGCGTCACCGACGGGCAGGTGACGATCGCCGCCTCGAAGGTGGAGAGCGCCTCCTCCGACTGGCTGTCCAGCGTGATGCGGACGATGACGGTGGCGCTCATGCCGAGCGCCTTGAGCCCGAGCACCGCCCGGTACCCGGCGATGACGCCGCTCTCCTCCAGCAGGCGCTGGCGCCGCGCCACCGCGGTCGGCGACAGTCCGATCCGCTCGGCGAGCTCGACATGACTGGCACGCCCGGCGTCGGCAAGGGCGTCGATCAGCTTGAGGTCGAGGCGGTCGAGTTTCATAGATCGCCGGATTCCATCACAGGTGGCTGACGTCGCGACGGTATCACGCGCAAATTCGCCGCGCGAGCCCGCAGAAAGCCCGGAAACAATGCGCCATCGGCATTATCTGACGAGGATCGACGAATTGACCATGCAATGGGAGCGGAAGACATGCTTGTCGGTGTGCCGAAAGAGATCAAGCCACAGGAATACCGCGTCGGCCTCACGCCGGCGTCGGTGCGCGAATACGTGGCCGCGGGCCACGACGTGATCGTCGAGTGCGGGGCCGGGGAGGGCATCCATGCCGACGACGCGACCTACGAGGCGGCCGGCGCCCGCATCGCCGCCGACGCGAAGGCCGTGTTCGACGCGGCCGACATGATCGTCAAGGTGAAGGAGCCCCAGCCGGTCGAGTGGGCCATGCTCCGTCCGGGCCAGATCCTCTTCACCTACCTTCATCTTGCCCCCGATCCCGAGCAGACGAAGGGGCTCATTGCCTCCGGCGCAACCGCGATCGCCTACGAGACCGTCACCGACCGCCTCGGCGGCCAGCCGCTGCTGGCGCCGATGAGCGAAGTCGCCGGGCGGCTGGCGATCGAGGCGGCCTGCTTCTCGCTGCGCCGCAATTCCGGCGGGCGGGGCCTGCTGATGGGCGGGGTACCCGGCGTCGCCCCGGCCCGCGTCGTGGTGATCGGCGGCGGCGTCGTCGGCACCCATGCGGCGCGCATGGCCGTCGGGCTGGGCGCGGAGGTGACCATCCTCGATCGGTCGGTGCCGCGACTGCGGGTGCTCGACGACCAGTTCGACGGCCGCGTGCGCACCGTCTACTCCACCACCGATGCGCTGGAGACGGAGGTGCTCGCCGCCGACGTTGTCATCGGCGCAGTGCTGGTGCCGGGTGCCGCGGCACCGAAGCTCGTGCGCCGGCCGCTGCTGAAGCGGATGAAGCCGGGCTCGGTGGTGGTCGACGTGGCCATCGACCAGGGCGGCTGCTTTGAAACCTCCCACGCCACGACGCACGACGACCCCACCTACGAGGTCGACGGGGTGATCCACTACTGCGTGGCCAACATGCCCGGCGCCGTGCCGATGACGTCGGCGGCGGCGCTCAACAACGCCACGCTGCCGTTCGGTCTGGCGCTGGCGACCAAGGGGCTCGCGGCGCTGACCGACGATCCGCACCTGCTTGCCGGCCTCAACGTCCACCGCGGCCAGGTGACCAACCGGGCGGTGGCCGACAGTCTCGGCCTGCCGTTCGTGGCGCCGGCGGTGGCTCTGTCAGCGGGTGCCGCCGCCGCGGCCGCCTGAGGCGCGCCGGTTCCGACAGCCCCGGCGGATCGGGACATCGCCAGAGGGAGGAGCGGCTAGCTCCTCCCTTTTTCATGTTCGGCTTGCCGAGGGCTCCGTTCGGCCCCACAATCCATAATTGCAAGGTCGGGACGCGCACGGCGCCGCCCGCTCAAGAGCCGGAACAATCCGGCCGAAGCCGACAGCTGGAAGCTGGAGCCGTTTCCTTGCGCGGTCAGGTCCGACCGCCCGGGTGGAAGCCGGCTCAAGGGGAGGAACCATGGTCCACACGATCCATTCGCTTGTCCGGCGGGTCCTGCCCGCTGCCGCCGCCTGCCTGTTGCTGCCGCTGGGCGCCCACGCCGAAACCCTCAAGCTCGCGCATTTCGTGGCGCCCGCCCACATCGTCACCAGCTCGGTGGTCGATCCCCTGGTCGAGGGCGTGGCCAAGTCGAGCAACGGGGACCTGGTCATCGAGGTCTATCCGGGCGGCGAACTGGGCGCCGGACCGATGGAGCAGTATGTCCGCGCGCTGAACGGCGTGGCCGACATCACCTGGGGCGTCTCGGGCTACACCTCGTCGCAGTTTCCGAAGTCGATGATCGCCGAGATGCCCGGCGCCTTCCCCGACAAGGGCAAGGGCTACGAGGCGATCTGGCGCGCCTACGACAAGCACCTGACGGGCGAGTATCCGGGCACGATCCCGCTGGCGCTGTGGGTCAGCGAGCCCAGCGTGTTCATCATGCGCGACAAGCAGATCCGCACGCCGGCCGACCTCAAGGGCCTGAAGATCCGGGTGTCGGGCGACGTGTCGGCGAAGCTCATGGAGGCGTTCGGGGCGACGCCGGTCCACATGTCGGCCTCGGAGACCTACAACGCGCTGCAGACCGGCCTCGTCGACGGCTGCGTGACCGGGGCGAGCGCCATCCGCGACTTCAAGTTCGACGAGGTCGCCAACAGCTTCACCGTCGGTCCGGCGCTCGGCAGCGTGATGTTCTATCTGGTCATGAACCGCGACAGGTACGATGCGCTCCCCGAGGCGCAGCGGGCGGCGCTCGACGCCAACATCGGCGAGGCGTTGTCGGGCAGCGGCGAGGCCGGCTGGAACAAGCGCGCCGAGGAAACGCTGGCGGCGCTCAAGGCCGATCCGGCGAAGACGGTGATCGTGCTGTCGGAGGCCGAGAGCAAGCCGTTCGACGACATCGCGTTCGCGCTCCGCGACAAGGTCATCAAGGAGATGGACGCCAACGGTCTCGACGCCTCGGCCACGCTTGCGACCATGCAGGGCAAGTGAGCCGGCACGTCCGGACGGGCGGATTCGGGATCGCGCGGCGGGTGGCGGATGGTCTGGCCGACCTCTCGGTGGCCATCGGCGGCGCCGCCCTCGTCGCCGCCGGCGCGATCATCGTCATCGACGTGATCGGACGGGTGTTCGGGGCGCCGCTGCGCGGGGCCCAGGATCTCGCGCAGATGGCGCTGGTGCTGATCGTCTTCGGCGGCATGGCATTCTGCGACCGGATCGGCGGCCATGTCACGGTCGACCTGTTCGAGACCAGCTTCTCGGCGCGGGCGAACCTGTGGTTCGCGGCGTTCGCCAACGCGCTCGGGGCGCTGATCTTCGTCCTCATCGCGGTGGAGATCTGGGAGTCCTCGCAGATCTCGCGGATGCTGCATCTCGCCACCAACATCCTGAAGTTGCCGAAGGCGCCGTTCCAGTACGCGGTCGCCGCGTTCTGCGTGATCACCGCGCTGGGTATGCTGGTGCGGATGGCCGACGGCATCGGCCGGGCAAGGGCGGCGCGGGCGGTCGAGCCCGAGACCGCCGGCCGCGCCCCGTGACGGCGGTCGCCGCCGGGCTTGCGGGGCTGGCGGTCTTCCTCGCGCTCCTGGTCATCCGGGTCCCGGTGGCGTTCGCCATGTTCGTGGTCGGCATCGTCGGCGTGTCGGTGTTCAACTCGCCGTCGTCGGCGCTGAGCCTGCTTGCCAGCGAGAGCTTCACGCTCGCCTCCAGCACCGAGCTGATCGTCGTGCCGCTGTTCATCCTGATGGGCAACATCGCCACCGAGGCGGGCATGAGCCGCCGGCTCTACGACGCTGCCTATGCCTGGATCGGCGCGGTGCGCGGTGGGCTCGCCTCGGCCACCATCGTCGGCTGCGCGGGGTTTGCCGCGCTGTGCGGCTCGTCGGTCGCCTCGGCGCTCACCATGGGGCGGGTGTCGCTCGGCGAGATGAAGCGGTTCGCCTACAGCGACCGGCTGTCGACCGGCGCGGTGGCCGCCGGCGGCACCCTCGGCATCCTCATCCCGCCGTCTACCGGCTTCGTCGTCTACGCGATCCTCACCCAGCAATCGATCGGCCGTCTGTTCCTCGCGGGCGTCGTGCCGGGCATCCTGCTGGCGACGCTGTTCGTCCTCGCCATCACTCTCGTCGCCTGGCTCCGGCCGGAGGAAGCACCGCGCGGCCCGTCGGTCGGCTGGCGCGAGAAGCGGGCGGCGACGACCGGCGCGCTGCCAATCCTGGCGATCATCCTGATCACCATCGGCGGCATCTACATGGGCATCTTCTCGCCGATCGAGGCGGCGGCGGTGGGGGCGGCGCTGGCGCTGCTGTTCGCCGTCCTCGGCCGAACCCTGTCGATGGCCGGCTTCCTGAAGGCGGTCCGCGACGCGGTGGCGACCACGGCGACGGTGATGCTGATCCTGATCGCCGCCCACATCATCAACCCGTTCATCGCGCTCACCCGCATCCCGGCGGTGGTGGGGGAAGCGCTCACCAGCCTGCCGCTCGGCCCCACCGGCATCATGCTGGTCATCCTCGCCTGCTACCTGGTGCTCGGCTGCTTCCTGGAGGGGCTGTCGATGCTGGTGCTCACCATGCCGATCTTCTTTCCGCTGGTGACGTCGCTCGGCTTCGATCCGATCTGGTTCGGCGTCGTCGTCGTCATCACCCTGGAGATGGGGCTGATCAGCCCGCCGGTGGGCGTCAACGTGTTCATCGTCAAGTCGGTCGCCCCCGACGTGCCGCTGAAGGAGATCTTCGCCGGCGTCGCGCCGTTCTGGCTCGCCATGCTGGTGCTGGTCATCCTGCTGGTGATGTTCCCGGACCTTGCGCTCCTGCTGCCGGACACGATGATCGGGTGAGGAGAAGGCGGAAACCGCCGCACAGCCGAGGGAGAGAGACATGAAGCGCAGCGACGACCGCATCCTGACCACCCATGTCGGCAGCCTGCCGCGCCCTGAGGCGCTGCTCGACGCCGTCGCCGAGCTGCGCAGGGGCGGCGACCGGGCGGTTTTCGAGGCGGTGCTGACCAGCTCCGTCGCCGACATGGTGCGCCGGCAGGCCGACGTCGGCATCGACATCGTCAACGATGGCGAGCTCGGCAAGTCGGGCTGGGCCAACTACGCGATGGAGCGCATGAGCGGCTTCGAGCCGCGCCCGGACACGCTCTATCCCGCCATCTGGCTGGGGCGCGACCGGCACCGCTTCGCCGACTTCATGAAGGCGGAGTTCCCGCGCGGTGCAGAGGGAACGCCAGGCCACGCCTGCGTCTCCGAGATCGTCTATCAGGACCGCGACAGCGTCCGCCGCGACCTCGCCAACCTGAAGGCGGCGGCGGAGGCCGTCGCCGTCCAGGACGTGTTCTTCACCTGCGTGGCGCCGGCGAGCGTCGGCTACGACGCCGCCAACGAATTCTACGGCAACGAGCACGACTACGTGTTCGCCATCGCCGATGCGCTGCGGGAGGAATACCGCGCCGTCCACGAGAGCGGGGTGGTGCTGCAGGTCGACGACGCGGTGCTCGCCAACATGTACGATCACCTGGTCGAGCAGAGCCCGGAGCGCTACCGCGAGTGGGCGGAACTCCGGGTCGCGGCCCTCAACCGTGCGCTGGAGGGCATCCCGTCCGACCGCATCCGCTACCACGTCTGCTTCGGCAGCTGGCACGTGCCGCATGTCGCCGACGCGCCGCTGTCGGCCATCGTCGACCTGATCCTGAAGGTCAACGCCGGCGCCTACGCCATCGAGGCCGCCAACGTGCGCCACGAGCACGAGTGGCGGGTCTGGGAAACGACCCGGCTGCCGGACGACAAGATCCTGATCCCCGGCGTCATCACCCACCACACGACGACGGTGGAGCATCCGCAGCTGGTGGCCGACCGGATCGTCCGTTTCGCCCGGATGGTCGGGCGCGAGAACGTCATCGCCGGCACCGACTGCGGCTTCGCCCAGGCGGAGGGCATCCAGCGGGTCCATCCGTCGGTGATGTGGGCGAAGTTCGCGAGCCTGGCCGAGGGGGCCCGCATCGCCTCCGCCGAGCTGTGGGGGTAGCGGCGCCGATGCCGGCCGCGCGGGTGCGGATCGATTTTTGGAGTGGCGGCGCCGCGCCGGGTGGCCCATTCTGGCGGCAACCGCCGCAGCGTTCCGCTCCGGCCCCACCGTCATCCGCCCCTGCGATGGATCCCAGCCCGTGAAGCTCTTCTATTCCCTGTCGTCTCCCTATGTCCGCAAGGTCATGGTGATCGCGCTCGAGACCGGCCAGGCCTCCGACATCGAGAAGCTGCCGTCGGCGGCGAGCCCTGTCGCCCGCGACGCGACCATCGTGGCGGTCAACCCGCTCGGCAAGGTGCCGACCCTGATCCTCGACGACGGCTCCGCCCTCTACGACAGCCGTGCCATCGCCATGTATCTCGACGCCCGCCACGAGGGCGCGCCGCTCTATCCGGCCGACGGCCCGGAGCGCTGGACGGTGATGCGCTGGGAAGCGCTCGCCGACGGTCTGCTCGATGCCGCCCTGCTGCTCCGCTACGAGACGTTCATGCGTCCGGAGGAAAAGCGCTGGCCCGAATGGATCGCCGGCCAGACCGAGAAGATCGCCTCCGCCCTCGACGTCATGGAGGCCGAGATCGGCGGACGCGGCGAGATCGACGCCGGCCTGATCGCCGCCGCCTGCGCGCTCGGCTATCTCGACCTGCGCTTTGCCGACCTGGGCTGGCGCGACGGCCATCCGGCGCTCGCCGCCTGGTTCGCCGGCTTTGCCGAGCGGCCCTCGATGGTCGCCACCAAGCCGGAATGAGCGGGGTGGCCTTCGATCCCGCCGCGCACGGCTGGGAGCCCTACACCGACGAAGGCTTCATCGGCCTCGTCGGTCCGCTGTGGATCCGCGCGAAGGAGCCGGCGCCGGACTTCGCCTTCATGGCGCAGTCCAAGCACCACAACCGGCGCGGCGTCGTGCAGGGCGGCATGCTGATGACCTTCGCCGACCGGGCGATGGGCATGACCTGCTGGTACAACAACGAGAAGAAGCCCCAGGCGACGATCCAGCTCAACGTCCACTTCGTCGACGCGGTGCAGGTCGGCGAGTTCGTCGAGGCACGGTGCGAAGTGGTGCGGCGGACGAAGTCGCTGATCTTCATGCGCGGCACGCTGGTGGTGGGCGAGCGCATCGTCGCCACCGCCGATGGCGTCTGGAAGGCGGTGCGCAGCGCCTCGGGTGTCGCGGAGCCGGTAGGATAGGGGCGGGCGGGCCGGTCCGTCAGGCCGGCCGGTACATCGCCAGCTTGTAGCCGAAGCCGAGGAAGACGGCGCCGGTGACGCCCTTGATCCAGCGCTGGACGCTGCCGCGCCGCGCGACGACCGAGAGCCTGGAAAACAGCATCACGATCGCGCTGAACCAGGCGACATTGATCAGCGAATGCACGAACACGAGCACGAACGCCGACACCCCTGATGGATCGTCGACGGGGATGAAGTGCGGGAACACCGCCAGGTAGAACATCGACACCTTGGGGTTCAGCCCGTTGGTGAGAAGCCCCTCGACGAAGGCCTTGCGCAGCGTCCGTTCCCGCCGCGCAGGCGCGATTTTGGCCGGGAGATCCAGCCCCCTGAACGCGGCGGCGAGGGCCTTCAGCCCGACCCAGCACAGATAGGCGGCGCCCACGTACTTGACGATCGCGAACGCCGTGGCGGACTGCACGAGAAGGATCGACAGGCCCAGGATCGACAGGGCGCCGTGCACGTAGAACGCGGCGAAGAAGCCGGCGATGTTGGCGAAGCCGGCGGCGCGGCCCGAGGTGGGCACCGTCTTGGCGATCAGCACCCCGTTCGGCCCCGGCGAGGTGACGAGCAGGGTGGCCGCCAGTGCGAAGGCGAGAATCTCCGACCAGCCGATCATGCCGTACCCCTCTTGCGTCGCGCCCGTCCGTCGGACGCCGAAGCGGCCGCGATCATGGCATGCCGGGGCGGACGCGCGAACGGACAGTTTCGCAGGGCTCGCCGGCTGCCGGTCGCGCCCTGCGCATGGCCCGCCGGGGTCGCATCGGGCGACGCCGGGACGGGCGCCCGCGCCTCACCAGGCGGCGCGGTAGATCGCCAGCGCGTCGGCACGGGTGACCGTGCGCGGGTTGTTGACCAGCAGGCGGGTCTGCTTCATGGCGTCGTCGGCCATCATATCGAGCGCGCTTTCCGGGATGTCCACGTCGCGCAGCCGCCGCGGCAGGCCGCAGCGGATCGACAGCTCCTGCAGGTCGTCGGCGAACGCCGCGGCGCGGCCCTGGGTGCCGATCTCCGCCAGCTTCGGGAACACGATCGGAGCGATGTCGGCGTAGACCTCGCCGCTGGTCTCCGCGTTGAAGCGCAGCACGTGCGGCAGCACCAGCGCGTTCGACAGTCCGTGCGGCACGTGGAAATGGCCGCCGATCGGATAGGCGAGGGCGTGCACGGCGGCGACCGGGGAGTTGGCGAAGGCCTGGCCGGCCAGCATCGAGCCCAGCAGCATGTCGGCGCGGGCGCTCTTGTCTGCGCCATCGGTCACCGCGCGCTCCAGCGCCCCGCCCATCAGCCGCAGCGCCTCGCAGGCGAGCGTGCGCGACACCGGGTTGTTGTTGGCGCTGGCCGAGGCGAACGCCTCGATGGCGTGGACCATGGCGTCGACGCCGGTGGCGGCGGTCACCGGGGCCGGCAGCCCGTAGGTGAGCTCCGGATCGAGGAGCGCCACGTCGGGCAGCAGCAGTGGCGAGACGACGCCCATCTTCTCGCTGGTGCCGGTGGTGACGATGGCGATGGGGGTGACCTCCGAGCCGGTCCCGGAGGTGGTCGGCACCAGCATCAGCGGCAGGCGCGGCCCCTTCGCGTTGCCGATCCCGTAGGCGTCGGCGAGCCGCTCGGTGCCGCGGGCGAGCAGCGCCACGAGCTTGGCGGTGTCGAGCGACGAGCCGCCGCCGAAGCCGATCACCGCGTCGGCGCGGTGCGTGCCGGCGGCGGCAGTGGCGGCCTCGACGACGGCCTCCGGCGGATCGGCCGCGACGTCGGAGAAGATCGCCACCTCGATGCGCGACGCCCTGAGCGAGGCAACGGCCGGATCGACGAGGCCGACGCTGACGAGCCCCGGATCGGTGACCAGCAGGACGCGAGTCCAGCCACGGGCCGCAGCGAGGGCGCCGATCTCGGCCGCCTTGCCTTCGCCGAAGACGATGCTCGGCGCGGTGTTGAAGCTGAACGGTGCCGTCATGCGGTTTCCCCTCCCGGCTGGGTGCCGATCCGATCGATTCGGTATTTGTCCGGACAATAGTCGATCTCCGGGTCGCGGCGAACCCGTCTCAACGGCGTGGCGCCGCGCGTCAGGCGGTTTCCGCCTCGTCGGCCGCGTCTCCGATGAGCTTCGGCCGGATCTCCTCGGGAGCGGCCTCGGCCCACATCAGCAGCGCGTCGAGGGCGGGGCAGAGCGCCTGTCCCCAGTCGGTCAGATGATATTCCACCCGCGGCGGAACCTCGTGGTGGACGATGCGGGTCACCACGCCGTCCGTTTCCATCTGCCGGAGCTGCTGGATCAGCATCTTCTGGGAGATGCCGGGGATCGCGCGCTCCAGCTCGGAGAAGCGCAGCCGCTTGCCGCCGAAGAGGTGGAAGAGGATGACCAGCTTCCAGCGGCCCTCGAGAATCCGAAGGACGTTCTGGATGCCGCGCGCGCCGAGGGAACTCGTGTAGTCCGGCCGCTTACCCATAAGTAAGTACCTTACTTTTTCGTGTGTACTTGTCAGTACGCAAGTCTTGGCTCATCTGAGGCCGAACGCAAGCCATCGGCGGCAGATCGCCCCGGGCGGACCATCGATCGAGGGAGCCTCAGATGACGGGAATGGATCATTCCGGCGAGTTCGCCGGCAAGCGTGTGGTGGTGACCGGCGGGACCAAGGGTGCCGGCGAGGCCGTCTTTCGCCGCTTCGCTGCGAGCGGCGCGCGGCTGATCACCGCCGCCCGCTCCGACCGTCCGGAGCATGTGCCCGAGCTGTCCTTCGTCCAGGCCGACCTCGCGACCGCCGAAGGCTGCGCGGCGCTCGCCGAGGCGGCCTTGACGCGGCTCGGCGGGGTCGACGTTCTGATCCATGTGGTGGGTGGATCGAAGGCGCCGGGCGGAGGCTTCTCCGTTCTCGACGATGCCGCGTGGCACGACGAACTCGACCTGAACCTGATGAGCGCGGTGCGGCTCGACCGCGCGCTGGTGCCGTCGATGGTGGCGCGCGGGTCCGGCGTGGTGGTGCACACCTCGTCCATCCAGCGCCGCCTGCCGCTCTCCGACAGCACGACGGCCTACGCCGCGGCAAAGGCCGCGCTGTCGACCTACAGCAAGGCGTTGTCCAAGGAGGTTGGTCCGAAGGGCGTCCGGGTCAACGCGATCGCGCCGGGCTGGATCTACACGTCCGCAGCCGAAGCGCTCGTGCAGCGGATCGCCGAGGGAGCGGGGATCACCGAGGAGGGGGCGCGTCAGACCATCCTGGACGCGCTCGGCGGCATTCCGCTCGGCCGGCCGTCCCGACCGGAAGAGGTGGCCGAACTGATCGCGTTCCTGGCCTCCGACCGGGCGTCGGCGATCCATGGCGCCGAGTACACCATCGATGGCGGAACCGTGCCGACGGTCTAGGAGCCGGTTGAGGTGTAGCTACTGAAGTCCGCCGGGACGACCGGCGGACCGGTCCCGACGGTGCCGCTCTGGCCTACCCCTTGGTGCCGTAGGCCTTCAGGAACATGCGCACGGCGCTTTCGACTGTGGCCTTGATCTCGGCCTCGTCCGGCGTGTCGAGGAAGCCGAACAGCAGCCGCTTGACGATGGTGCCGTGGCAGAGATTGAGAAAGTTGGCGGCGGCGAAGGTGGTGTCCTCGTCGATGGTCAGCCGGCCGCGCTCCACCTGCCGGTCGAGATAGTCGGCGAGCCGGTTGATGCCGAAGCAGGGGCCCATCTCGAAGAAGGTGCGGCCGGCGTCCGGGAATTTCTCCGCCGCGCCCATCACCATGCGGATCAGGGCGATGTGCTGTGGCGCCGTCATCATCGTCAGGAAGCGCTCGCCGAGGCCCAGCAGGGTCGCGTCGATATCGGCCTCGTCGTCGGTGACGATGCACATCTGCTCGGCCGCCTCCTGGCGGTCCACCATGACCAGCGCCTGGAACAGCTCTTCCTTGTTGCGGAAATAGACGTAGAGCGTTCCCTTCGACACCTTCGCCGCCTGGGCGATCTTGTCCATGCTCGCGCCGTCGAATCCCTCGGCCCGGAACACGCGGCGGGCGCCTTCCAGAATCTCCGCGCGCTTCGCACTGCTGGCGGTGGCGGCGGACTTGCCGCGCTCGGGCGGCTGTACGGGTTTGTTCATCGGGCGTCACTCGGCGCTGGGCGTCGGGGTCGTATCCCGTCAGGGATGGCGGTTGTCTGATCCGGCTGCTGGCGAACATCGTAACACGGGACGACGCCGGCCGCTCGGCCGCCGTCTTGTCCCGCGTGTCGACCTCCGCGAATGCAACTCTCACATGCTCAGTGTGCATTGACCGAACCGTTCAGTCAATGCTAGCTTCCGGCGAAATTGACCGAACGGTTCGGTAAAAAGCTAGAAAAGACAGCAGTCATGAAGCGGAGCAACGACACGATGACCCTCGGTGAGGCTCAGAATCGTGACGGGAATTCGGCCGTGTCCGGCGGGATGCCGACCGACGCCGCGGGGGCAGGTAGTGCGTCCCCCGCGGCGCGACCGGCCCCGGAAGACGACGCCGGTCGCACGCTTGCCCGCAAGCCCGACCAAGAGGGTCCGTCACCCCAGGCGGCCGCCGGCGGCGGCAGCCTGACCACCGAGGTCGCGCCGCCGGCGCAGCCGCGCAAGAAGAGCCGGAAGCGGCTCGTGCTGTTCGCCGTCATCGCCGCCGCCCTCGGGTTCGGCGTCTACGAAGGCAACCACTGGTGGACCGTCGGCCGCTTCGAGCTGTCGACGGACGATGCCTATCTGGGCGCCGACATGTCGGTGCTGTCGGCCAAGATCGGCGGCTACGTGGCCTCGGTCGATGTCGGCGAGAATCAGCCGGTCAGGACCGGCCAGGTCATCGCGCGGCTCGACGACGGCGACTACCGGCTGGCCGTCGAGGCCGCCCGCAACAAGATCGACATGCAGGAAGCCACCGTCGACCGCATCGACGTGCAGATCGCGGCCGCGCGGGCCAAGATCGACGAGGCGCGCGCCAACCTCGACAGCTCCCAGGCGGGGCTCGATTTCTCCGAAGGCGAGTTCGGGCGGAAGACGACGCTTTCCGAGCGCGACTTTGCCAGCAAGCAGGCTCTCGACACCGCCCGCGCCAATCGCGACAAGGCCCGTGCCGACGTCGCGGCCTCCCGCGCGGCGGTGGTTTCGGCCGAGGCGAACGTCTCGGTGCTGCAGGCCGAGCGCGTCGAGGCCGAGGAAACGCTGAAGAGCCTGCGCACCGCCCTCGACCAGGCCAAGCGGGATCTGTCGTTCACCGCCATCCGGGCGCCCGTCGACGGCGTCATCGGCAACAAGGCCGTCGATGTCGGCGAACTGGTCCAGGCCGGATCGCGGCTGGCCGCGGTGGTGCCGCTCGACAGCGTCTACGTCGATGCGAACTTCAAGGAAACGCAGCTGGAGGAGATGCGGGTCGGCCAGGCTGCCACCGTGTCCCTCGATTCCTACCCCGACCGGACGTTCACCGGCGAAGTGGAGAGCATCTCGCCGGCCTCCGGTGCGCTGTTCAGCCTGTTGCCGCCGGAAAACGCCACCGGCAACTTCACCAAGGTCGTCCAGCGCCTGCCCGTGCGGATCAAGCTGTCGCCGGAATCGACCGCGGACCACGCGCTGCGCCCCGGCATGTCGGCGGTGGTGACCGTCGACACCCGCACGGGACCTGGCTCGGAGGCCCGGGCGGCCGAAGCGCCGGAAGCCTCGATGGGCGATCGGGCCGTGGCCGCCGTGACGGGTCTGGTCGAACGCGTCCGCGGCCTGCTGGGCCTCGACGCGGGCCAGGGCCCGCAGCATACGGCCGCCGCCGCAGAGGCCGCCGCCGCCAACTGACGCATCTCCCCGCCGGATCCCTCGGGTCCGGGCGGAGAGGCGCAGCCGGCAGACGGTCCGCAGCCCGTTTCGGCCAGGCGTATGCGCCTGACCGGACCCACACCCGGAACCAGGAAGCGCGGGCGGCGGATGTCCGCCCGCACTCCGTTTCCCTACGTCGCGATCCAGGGCGCCTGAATTCCGTGAGCACCACCACCGCCATCCCGGCGCCCGCCGCCGCTTCCGCCGGTCTCGACCGGCGCAAGATGTTCGCCTTCATCTGCATGGTGTTCGGCATGTTCATGGCGATCCTGGACATCCAGATCGTCTCGGCGTCGCTGTCGGAGATCCAGGCGGGGCTGTCGGCGTCGGCCGACGAGATCTCCTGGGTGCAGACCAGCTACCTGATCGCCGAAGTCATCATGATCCCGCTGTCGGGCTTCCTGTCGCGGGCGTTCTCGACCCGGTGGCTGTTCGCCACCTCGTGCGCCGGCTTCACGTTCATGAGCTTCATGTGCGCGACCGCCACCTCCATCGACCAGATGATCGTCTACCGGGCGCTGCAGGGCTTCATCGGCGGCGGCATGATCCCGACGGTGTTCGCGGCGGCCTACTCGGTGTTTCCGCGCGAAAAGCAGCCGATCGTGGCGCCGATCATCGGGCTGGTGGCGACGCTGGCGCCGACCATCGGGCCGACCATCGGCGGCTACTTGACCGAGCTGTTTTCCTGGCACTGGCTGTTCCTGATCAACATAATCCCGGGCATCGGCGTCACCATCGCCACCATTACGCTGGTCGATTTCGACGAGCCCGACCTGTCGCTGCTCGACCGCTTCGACTGGTTCGGCCTGCTGTTCATGGCCGGCTTCCTGGGCAGCCTGGAATTCGTGCTGGAGGAGGGGGCCGCGAACGACTGGTTCGACGACCGGCTGATCGTCTTCTTCACCATGGTCTCGGCCGGCTCGGCCCTCGGCTTCTTCTGGCGCGCATTCACCGCGCGGGAACCGGTGGTCGACCTGCGCGCCTTCTCCAACCGGAACTTCGCCACCGGCTCGGCCTTTTCCTTCGTCATGGGGATCGGCCTCTACGGCCTCACCTATCTCTACCCGATCTATCTCGCGCGCATCCGCGACTACTCGGCGCTGATGATCGGCGAGACCATGTTCGTTTCCGGCATCGCAATGTTCCTGACGGCGCCGTTCGCCGGTCGGCTGGCGGCGAGGATCGATCCCCGCCTGATGATCGCCATCGGCTTCTTCGGCTTCGGGCTCGGCACCTGGCAGGCCTCGCACATCACGTCCGACTGGGACTTCTGGGAGCTGTTCATGCCGCAGGTGCTGCGCGGCGTCTCGCTGATGCTCTGCATGGTGCCGATCACCAACCTGTCGCTGGGCACGCTGCCGATCGCCTCGCTGAAGAACGCCTCCGGCCTGTTCAACGTGACCCGCAACCTCGGCGGCGCGGTGGGGCTGGCGATCATCAACACGATCCTCACCAACCGCGGCGACATGCACGCCGCGCGGCTGGCGGAAAGCGTCCGCTGGGGGCGGCCCCCGGCCGACGAGGCGGTGGCCACGATCACCCAGGGTCTGTCGTCGCTGGGGCCCGACGCGCACAACGCGGCGATCTACAGGATCGGGCAGATCGTCAGCCAGCAGTCGAACGTCATGGCCTTCGCCGACGTCTTCTACCTGCTGACCGGCCTGTTCTTCCTGCTGGTCTTCGCGACGCCGCTGATGCGGCGGCCGGCGCCGCTGCCCGCGGGCGCCGGCGGCCACTGAGCCGGCTGTCCCTGACTGGGCTGCCGAGAAGCGGGTGCACCGGCCTCGGCCGGTGCACCGAGGCCGCGGACGCGGCCGTCAATTGGCCGTGTAGTAGCCACCTTCGCCGGTCTTGACGTTCCGGTTGTAGTAGCGGTTGCCTTCCTTGAAGACTTCGAGGCTCAGATTGAACGCACCCGACATGACCAGGATCCCGTCCTTGGTGATCTTGTAGCGGCCCTTCTGGCCGCTCTTGTTCACCCAGGTGCCGTCGGCAAGATACGTCGTCGAATGGGCGCTCGACCTGACGGTCTTGCCGACATAGGCAGCGGCGATCTGGTCCTGCGTCAGCTTGACCATGGTTGTCTTGATGGACTGGACCGCCCGGACATCCTGCTGAGCCGAATAGGGAATCGCTCCCGCCGACAGCGTCGTCGAGACAAGTACGGCGGAAGCAAGCGCGGCGGCGCCAAGCTGGGTCAATTTCATGGTCGTGTGCGTTCCTGCTCTCTGTTGGGAATCACCGGCGGGCGGTGACGAATGAACCCGAAGCGGCAATCCGATTGTTGGTCAAGGTCGCCGGTTCATCGGGAAGGTGTCCGAATTGTCGTGGGTGCGCAACCGACGCGTGCGCATGCGCCTATGTCGTCAGGGCAGAGATGACGAGAATCGATGCCGACCCGATGACGATCGCGATCGACAGGGCGTCGATCACCCGCCGGTTCATCGACCAGGGGGTGCGGCGGCCGAGATGATCGCCCAACAGGGCGGCCGGGCACAGCACCGCCGCCAGCAGCGCCGACGAGCGGTCGACCCCGCCGGTCATCAGGTGTCCGGCGAGGGCCGCCATCGTCAGCAGGGTGAACATGGTGATCAGCGTGGCACGGCGGCCATCGAGGCTGAGGTCTCGCAGGCGCATCAGGTAGAGCAGCAGCGGCGGCGCCGGCATCGCCGCCAGGCTGTTCAGGAGCCCGGCGAAGAAGCCGCTGAGCGACCCGCCGATCCAGCTGGCGTCGAGGGGCGGCCGGTTGCGCCCGAGGATGGGGGCCAGTGCCGACAGGATGCTCACCCCCACCAGCAGCCGCAGCGTCCGTTCGTCGACGGCGTGCTGGATCGCCAGGCCGAGGGGAACCGCCAGCAGACCCGCCCCCAGCAGAAAGGGCAGCAGCCGCCATTGCGTCTCCAGCACGATCAGCCTCGCGTTCCGCGCCCCGAGGAACAGCTGCAGGATCAGGGTCGCCAGCACGGCCTGCTTCGGCCCGATCATCAGCGACAGCAGGGACACCGTCACCATGGCAAAGCCGAAGCCCGTCATGCGCCGCAGCCCGGCCGCAAAGACGACGATGGCGCAGCCGATCGCAACGACGTGCCAGGGCATGGGCTGAACGGATCCGGGGGTTGGGGCTGGGACGAAAAAGCTCTGAAGCTTGCCTCCAGAACAGGCGGATGCTAACGGGCGAGAATGAAAAAACAAGACGCAGAAGCCCGATAAATGGAAAATCAGACGCCGCCAAACTCCGCCATTTCCCGGAGTGTGGAGCTTCTGGAGGCGATCTCCGGTCACCTGCGGCCGGTCAGCGTCCAGGAGCTTTCCCTCGAACTCGGGCTTCCCCGCCAGAGCGTCCACCGGCTCGTCACCCAGCTCGAGGCGCTGGGGCTCGTCTCCCGCGAGCCGGGCTCGGACCGCTTCAGCGTCGGTCCCCGACTGCGCTCGCTGTCGCTCAGCTGCATGTCCAGCTACCAGCAGACCAGTGCCACCCACCAGATCCTCACCAACCTGGTGGGAGAGATCGGCGAGACCTGCAACGTCGGCATGATCGACGGCAACCAGATCGTCTACATCGACCGGGTCGAATGCGAATGGCCGCTGCGCGTCCAGTTGCGCCCGGGCAGCCGCGTGCCCGTCTACTGCACGGCGATCGGCAAGCTGCTGCTCGCCTTCGCCGAGAGCCGCTCGCGCCAGAAAATCCTCGCCTCCATCGAGCTCCGGCCGCTCACCGACAACACCATCACCGATCCGGTCCTGCTCGACCTGGCGTTTGAGGAAATCCGGGTGCGCAACTTCTCGCTCAACCGGGAGGAGGACGCCGTGGGCCTCGTCGCCATCGCCGTGCCGATCCGCGATCCGTCCGGCGTGGTCGTCGCCGGCCTCGGCATGCACGCGCCGACGGCGCGCATGTCGGTCGACCGGGCCAAGGGCTTCCTGCCGAAGATGCGGGCGGCTGCAGAGGAAATGGCAGCGGCGATATTCTGAAAAACGGGACACGTCGTCCCGGAATTTGACAGTTCCCTTTTTGCGGTGCAATATTTCGGTCGTGACGCGCGCCGCGCTGCGGACGTGCGCAGCCACCGACAAGAGGGAATCGGTCGAATGAGACGCTTACTGATTGCGATCGCCGCCGCGTCTGCCTTCGGCGGCACGGCAAGCCAGGCCGCGGACACGATCAGTGTCGGGGTGCAGCCCGCCACGCAGCCGATCTACATTGCCCGGGCCGCCGGGTTCCTGGCGCCCATCGAGAAGAAGTACGACGTCACCTTCGAATTCCAGAACTTCTCGTACGGCGCGCCGGAGAACCAGGCGATGGCCGCCGGCGCCATCCAGATGGCCAGTGCCGGAATGGGCCCCGCCATCGTCGCGGCCGCCCGCCTCCCGGCCAAGCTGGTGGCCATCACCATCCTCGATCAGACAGCAATTATCGTGCCGACCGGTTCGGAGATTAAGTCCGTCGCCGACCTGAAGGGCAAGAAGATCGCCTATCCGGGCCGCGGGTCGCAGCAGTATCCGCTGCTGATCAAGGCGCTGGCGGATGCCGGCATGACCGAGGACGACGTCGAGCTGTTCAAGACCAAGGGCTCCGACGTCGGCAGCCTGATCGCCTCCAAGCAGGTCGATGCCGGCATGACCTGGGATCCGCACATCTCCTCGGCGCTCGCCGACGGATCGGCCGAGGTGCTGCTCACCTCCAAGGCGATCCTGCCGATCAAGGACGGCCACTACATCGGCAACGGCTTCTACATCCGCGAGGACTTCATCGAGGCGCACCCGGAAATCGTCCAGGACGTGGTCGATGCTCTGGTCAAGGCGGAAAAGCTGATCCTGTCGCAGCCGGAGACGGCGATCGACATGTGGGAGAAGGAAATCGGCTTCCCGCGCCAGGTGATCGAATACTCCCTGAACAAGGGCATCTCGGTCTACACGGCCGACATCACGCCGGACGAGAAGGCGGTCGCGGAATACACGGCCTTCCTGAAGTCCGCCGAGATCCTCACCGCCGAGGATGCGCCGAAGGTGGATGCCTCGTTCGCGGAAAAGGCCAAGAATGCCGAGTGATCTCGGCACCCAGGCCGCCCCGTTTGCGGGGCGGCCAGCAGCCGTGAGGACCAGTTCCCCCATGCATGCGACCCGTCGGGTCTTCGCTGCCGTCGGGCCTTACCTGCTGGCGGCGCTGGCCATCGTCCTCGTCTGGCAGATGGCCGTCACCGTGCTGGCGCCGCCGGTCACGATCCTGCCGCCGCCGTCGGTCGTCGGCGCCACCTTCATGGAAGAGCTGCTGTCCGGCGACCTGCTGACCAACGCCTGGGTGTCGATCGCCCGCGTGGTGGTGGCCTGGCTGCTGTCGGCGGTGATCGCCATTCCGCTCGGCGTGGTGATGGCGCGCAGCCGGGCGGCGGAGCGGTTCATCAACCCGGTGGTCGAGATCTTCCGTCCGATCTCGCCGCTCGCCTGGATCCCGCTCGCCATCCTGTGGTTCGGCATCGGCGAGTCCGGCAAGATCTTCATCATCTTCGTCGCCACCTTCTTCCCGATCCTGCTCAACACCGTCGACGGGGTGAAGCGGATCGATCCGGTGCTGCTCCGGGCCGGCCGGGTGCTCGGCTGCGACACCCAGTTCGACCTGTTCCGGCGCGTCATGCTGCCGGCCTCGCTGCCGTCCATCCTCGTCGGCCTGCGCATCTCCTTCGGCACCGGCTGGGCGGCGATCATCGCGGCGGAGCTCGTCGCCGCGAACTCCGGCCTCGGCTACCTGATCTCCGATGGCATGGAGATCCTGCGGTCGGACCTCGTCATCGTGGGCATGATCGTCATCGGGATCATCGGGGTGCTGGTGGACTCCCTGTTCAAGCTCGCCCTGACCCGCTTCGAATGAGAGCCGATCCGATGCAAACCACATCCCAGGCGGCCGCCGGCGTGCTCGTTCCCCAGATCGAGATCGACCAGACGAGCAAGCATTTCTACGACGGCAAGGGGGAGTTCGTCGAAGCGCTCAAGCCCATTTCGCTGACCATCAACGAGGGCGATTTCGTCGCCATCGTCGGCCCGTCGGGCTGCGGCAAGAGCACACTGCTGAACATCCTCGGCGGCTTCGACAAGCCCACCGCCGGCCGCGTCCTGGTCGACGGCGAGCCGATCTCCGGCCCCGACATCCAGCGCGGCATGGTGTTCCAGGACTACGCGCTGTTTCCGTGGCTCTCGGTTCTCGACAACGTCGCGTTCGGGCTGCGCAAGACCCATTCCCGGGAGGAGGCGCGCGCCGTCGCCCGGGAGTGGCTCGAGCTCGTCGGGCTCGGCGATTTCGCCATGAAGGCGCCCAAGCAGCTCTCGGGCGGCATGAAGCAGCGCGTGGCGATCGCCCGCACCTTCGCCACCAATCCCAAGCTGATCCTGATGGACGAGCCGTTCGGCGCCCTCGACGCGCTGACGCGGCGGTTCCTGCAACAGCAGCTCCTCAACATCTGGAGCAAGCACCGCAAGACGGTGGTGTTCATCACCCATTCCGTCCAGGAGGCGGTCTATCTCGCCACCCGCGTCGTGGTGTTCACCGCCAGGCCCGGCCGCATCAAGCGCGACCAGGCGGTCGACCTTGCCTATCCGCGGCGGATCAACGATCCGGGGTTCCGCGATGTCGAGGCGATGATCTTCGAGTCCCTCGACGAGGAATTGGCGAAAACCTTCAAGCTGGAAGCATCGGATGGGCATGCAGACTGATGTGGGCGTGATCCGCCCTGGCGCCGACATGCCCCGGTCGCCGGCCTTTCGACCATCTGGCAGCCTGCGCGAACTCGATCGCGAGGTCGGCGCCTTCTGCGAGATCTTCGACGCGCCGGAAGGGGTGCCGGGCGCGGCCGGCCCGCTCTCCGGGCACGCCTTCGCGGTCAAGGAAGTGCTCGATCAGGCCGGCCGGCGCGCCGCCTGGGGCCTCGACCTCCTCAAGGATCGGATTGCGGACACCACGGCGCCGGTCGTCTCCCGCATCGCCGCAGCCGGCGCCGTCTGCGTCGGCACCACCCGCTCGACCGCCCTGGCGATCACCGGCGACAGCGGCACACGCAACCCGTGGGACCTGTCGCGCACGCCGGGCGGCTCGTCGGCCGGGTCGGCGGCTGCGGTGGCGATCGGCGCGGTCGACTTCGCCATCGGCACCCAGACGGTCGGGTCGATCGTCCGCCCTGCCGCCTATTGCGGGGTCGTCGGCTTCAAGCCGTCCTTCGGCCGGGTGCCGACCGAGGGCGGCATGTGCCTGTCGGCGGAGCTCGACCACGTCGGCTTCCTGGCGAAGGACGTGGCGACCGCCCGGGCCGCCTACGCCCTGTTCGACCCGGCGCCGGATCCGGTCCCGGGCCTCGGCGGCATCCAGCTGCTCTTTCCCGACATGGGCTTCGAGATGGAGCCGGAGGCGGGCTGGCCGGCGATCGCCGACGGTGTCCGCGCGGCGGCGGCACGGCTCGGCTGGAGCGCCGCCGCGACCACGCTTCCCGATGGCGTCGCCCGTGACGAAGAGGCGATCCTCCGCACTCTGCTCGTCGCCGGCATCCACGCCAACCACGGGGACTGGATCCGGTGCCATGGCGACCGTCTGCCAGCGGCGCTGATCG
This sequence comes from Amorphus sp. MBR-141, assembly GCF_053628695.1. NCBI lineage: Bacteria > Pseudomonadati > Pseudomonadota > Alphaproteobacteria > Hyphomicrobiales > Amorphaceae > Amorphus > Amorphus sp. MBR-141. Next base: position 345,108 of record NZ_JBRJGW010000002.1, on the reverse strand, counting down.
CGCTGGAGGCCGCCGGCGCGCGGGTCGGAGCAGGCGGTCTTGCCGATGCGCTGGCCGCCCGGGACCGTGTGCGCGCCCTGATGGAGGCGGCCGTCCCCGATGATGCCGTTCTGGTGATGCCGTCGATCATCGACGTGGCGCCGAAGATCGGTTCGGGCACCGGGCGGCGGGATCCCCAGCGCCTGGCCACGCTGATCGGCTGGCCAGCCCTCAACCTGCCCTGGGGGACGGCGGAGATGCCCGATGGCATCCGCCTGCCGCTCGCCGTCCAGCTCGTCGCCAAGCGGGGTCGCGATCACATTCTGCTCGACGTGGCGGAACGGCTCGCGGGCCACGCGCCGCCATCGGTCGGAGGCTAGATCGCCGGTCGCACCGGCCGGGACCCCGGCACCCGCGCCTGCTTCCGGCTGGCGGCGGAATTCTGAACGGCGCCGCTACTTTCCAGTCTTTTCCAATGTCTCCGGTTGGTGGCTCGGGAGGGGAGCACTACGGTCGTCATTGCTTCGGCCCGCTGTGCGCCGACGGCCGGACATCAATCGTGCGGGGGACGGGTCGGATGACAGGCTATCGGATCGGTGACGGGCGCGCGGTCGGCGCGGCCCTCTTCGCAGGGCTGGCGCTGGCGTGCGCGGGCAGCGGGCAGGCGAGGGCGGACGACGCGCTGCCGCCGCCGATGGCGCCGGGCGTGACGATCCCCGACGGCCAGATCGAGCGGGCGATCGATGCGCTCGACGGCGTCGCCGCCGACATCTTCCGGCGCTCCGGCCTGCCCGGCATGTCCGTCGTCGTCGTGCGCGACGGCAAGACCGTGTTCGCCAAGGGCTACGGCGTGCGCAAGGCCGGCGAGGATGCCACGGTCGATGCCGACACGGTGTTCCAGGTCGCCTCGCTGTCGAAGTCCATCAGCGCGACGGTCGTCGCCCATGCCGTCGGCAAGGGGCTGGTCAGCTGGGACACGCCGCTGGTCCAGCACCTGCCGTGGTTCGAGCTGTCCGACCCCTACGTGACCAGCCATGTCACGGTCGGCGACATGTTCGCCCATCGCTCGGGGCTGCCGCCTCACGCCGGCGACAACCTGGAGGATATCGGTTTCGACCGCGACGAGGTTCTGAAGCGGCTGAAGTACCTGCCGCTCGCGAGCTTCCGCAACACCTATGCCTACACCAATTTCGGCCTCACCGCCGGAGCCGAGGCGGTCGCCGCGGCGGCCGGGACTGACTGGGAAACGCTGGCCGAAGAGACCATCTTCCAGCCGCTCGGCATGACCTCCACCAGCTTCCGGTTCGATGATTTCGTGACGCGCGAGAACCGCGCGCCCGGCCATGCAAAGCTTGGTGGAACCTGGCAGGCGTCGGTTGCCCGCCAGCCCGATCCGCAGGCGCCGGCGGGGGGCGTGAGCGCGTCGGCGAACGATCTCGGCAAGTGGCTGGCGATGCTGATGGAAGAAGGCGGGGACATCGTGCCGAAGGCGGCGCTGCTTCCGGCCACCCAGGCCCAGATGCCGAGCGACACGATGCCGTCGCCGGCCGCCCGTCCGGGCCTCTACGGCTACGGCATCGGCACCGGCGTCGATGCCTCCGGCCGGGTCGTCCTCAGCCACTCCGGCGCGTTCGCGCTTGGCTCCGGCACCAACTACATGCTGCTGCCCCTCGACGACATCGCCATCGGCGTGCTGACCAACGGCTCGCCGGTCGGCGCGGCGGAATCGGTTTCGCGGACGTTCATGGACCTGGTCGAGTTCGGCGAGCCCGAGCGGGACTGGTTTGCGGCCTATGCGCCGCGCTTTGCCCCGATGATGGATCCGGTCGGCGAACTGGTGGGCAAGCAGCCGCCGGCCGACCCGACGGGCCCCGGCATGGACGATCAGCTCCTCGGCACCTACGAAAGCGCGTACTTCGGACCGATGGAGATCGCCGACAGCGGCGAGGGGCTGGTGGTGAAGCTTGGGCCCAAGCCGATGACCTATCCGCTCACCTACTGGGACGGGCGGACCTATGTCCTGCAGCCGCGTGACGAGAACAATCCGGACGGTTCGGTGTCGATGCTGACGTTCGCGCCCGCCGGGCCGCGCGAACGGGCGACGTCGGTCACCATCGAGTTTCTGAACGGCAATGGTCTCGGGACGTTCACGCGCGACTGAGCGGCAACGCTTCCCGGCCGATCGCCGGAGCACTGCGCGGGCCTGCCGCGCTTTGAGACAGGATGCCGGTGGCGTCATGCGCTGCCGGATGGGAGCAGGGGGAAGGATCCATGACGGGCGCTGCTGGTTTGGGGATGGGCGCGCGCAGGATGGCCGTTGCCGGCTGCGCCGCGCTCTTCGTCGCGTTCGGGGGCGCCTCGATCGTCCGAGCCGACGACGTGCCGCCGGACCTGGCGTCGGTCGCACCCATCACCCCCGCGCAGATCGAGGCCGCCATCGAGCGCCTTGACGGGATCGTCACCGAGGCGATGGCGCGATCCGGCACACCGGGCGTCGCGGTGGCGGTGGTGCGCGACGGCAAGACGGTCTTCGCCAAGGGCTACGGCGTCCGCAAGGCCGGCGAGGACGCCCGGGTCGATGCCGACACCGTCTTCCAGTTGGCCTCGGTCTCCAAGTCCATCAGCGGCTCCGTCGTGGCGCACGAAGTCGGCGTCGGCCATGTGGGCTGGGACACGCCGCTGGTCGCGCACCTGCCGTGGTTCGAGCTGTCCGATCCGTACGTCACGAGCCACGTCACGGTCGCCGACATGTTCGCCCACCGCTCCGGCCTGCCCGGCCAGGCTGGGGATCTTCTAGAGGGCCTCGGCTTCGACCGTCGGGAGATCCTCGAACGCCTGCGGCTGATGCCGCTCGCCAGCTTCCGCGACACCTACGCCTACGCCAACTTCGGCCTGACCGCCGGTGCCGAAGCCGTGGCCGCGGCCTCCGGGCAGGAGTGGGCCGATCTTGCCGAGAGCGCGATCTTCGCCCCGCTGGGGATGACATCGACGAGCGGGCGCTTTGCCGACTTCGCGGCGCATGTGGACCGGGCGTCCCTGCACGTGCTGGTCGACGGCGTCTACCGGCCGAAGTTCGTTCGCCAGCCCGATGCGCAGTCGCCGGCCGGCGGGGTCTCGTCGACGGTCAACGATCTGGCCCGCTGGATGACGATGCTCCTCCAGGACGGCGTCTACGAGGGCCGCGAGATCGTCGCTCCCGAACCGCTGCGGATGGCGATGCAGCCGCAGATCGTCAGCGCGCCGGCCGCCACCATCGCCGGCCGGCCGCGTTTCTACGGGTTCGGCTTCACCCAGACGATCTCCTCCTCCGGCCGCCTTCTGATCGGCCACTCGGGAGCCTTCTCGGTGGGCGCGGGAACCGCCTTCTCGCTGATCCCGTCGGCCGATGTCGGGGTGGTGGTGCTCACCAATGCCGCGCCCAACGGGACCGCGGAGGCGATCGCCCGCCAGTTCGAGGACCTCGTCCAGACCGGGGCGGTCGAACGGGACTGGTACGCGCTGTTCAACGGGGCCTTCACCCAGATGCTGGCGCCCGGCGGGGCGCTGTTCGGCGCGCCGCGGCCGTCCGATCCGGCGCCCTCCGCCGATGCGGCGGCACTGCTGGGCACCTACGACAACGCCTATTTCGGACCGGCCGAGATCGCCGGCGGCGCCGGCCAGCTGACCCTGAAGATCGGACCGGCCGCGCGGACCTTCCGGCTCACCCACTGGGACGGCGATACCTTCACCTTCGATCCGGACGCCGACGACGGTATCGTCGGCTCGGTGTCATCGGTGACGTTCGACATCGATGGGACCCGGGCGCGCACGATGACCATCGAGGCTTACGACGGCAACGGTCTCGGCACCTTCGAGCGGCGCTGAACCGACCGCTCGGACACCGGATACGGCCCGGCCCACGGACGCCATCTTCGCCGATTTCGGGACGTATTCCGCCGCCGGCCAGACGCCGCCTTTCGCGCGCTGACGGCCACGCGGAACCCGGGCGCCGCGGGCCGCGCGGTCCTCGCCCTGCCTCAGGACGCCAGCTGCATCGACGCCTGGCGCACCTGACGGGTGGCGGTGTCCACCTGCTGGGTGGAGGCGGCGATGGCCGACATGTTCTCCATGATGGTGTCGACGCCCTGCGAGGCGGTCTGCATGTTCATCGACATGTCGCGCGTCACCGCCGCCTGCTCCTCGACCGCCGAGGCGATGCTGACCGAGATGGTGTTGATCTCGGTGATCCGCTGGCCGATGGCCGACAGCGCGGCGACGGCCTGCTGGGTGGTGCCCTGAACGGCGGCGATGTTCGCGCTGATCTCGTCGGTCGCCTTCGCCGTCTGCCCGGCGAGGTTCTTCACCTCCGCGGCGACGACCGAGAAGCCGCGACCGGCATCGCCGGCCCGCGCGGCTTCGATGGTGGCGTTGAGCGCGAGCAGGTTGGTCTGCGCGGCGATGTTGTTGATCAGGTTGACGATGTCGCCGATGCGCTGGGCCGCTTCGGACAGTCCGCCGACGATCGTGTTGGTGCGGTCTCCCTCATGGACGGCCTCCTCGGAAATGCGCAGCGCGTGGGTGACCTGCTGGCTGATCTCGGCGACCGAGGCGGCCAGTTCTTCGGCCCCGGAGGCGACGGCCTGCACGTTCGCCGACGTCTGCTGGGAGGCGGAAGCCGCCGTGGACGCCTGGCGGCTCGCATCGGTGATCTCAAGGGAGATCTGGCCGAGATCCGCATCGATGTCGCTCTGGAGCGCTTCCCGGCGCCGCCGGTCGGCGACCTGGGCCGTCAGGTCGGTGGCGAACTTCACCACGCCGACGGGCCGCCCGGCAGCGTCGAGGATCGGGTTGTAGGACGCCTGGATCCAGACCTCTCGGCCGCCCTTGCCGATCCGCTTGTATTCGGCGACCTGGAACTCGCCGCGCGCCAGCGCTTCCCAGAACTGGTGATACTCGACGCTCTCGCGGAACGCCGGCTCGACGAACATGGAGTGGTGCTTGCCGACGATCTCGTCGTGCGCATAGCCCATCGTCTTGAGAAAGTTGTCGTTGGCGTCGAGGATCGTCCCGTCCACCCCGAAGCGGATGATCGCCTGCGATCGCGAAATCGCGGCGATCTGGCCCTCGAGCAAGGCGGTGTGCATCGTCTGCTCGGTGACGTCGGCGGCCACCTTGACCACCTTCACCACCTTGTTGCCGCTCGTCACGGGGTTGTAGGTGGCCCGGAGCCAGACTTCCTTGCCGTTCTTGCCGAAGCGCTGGAATTCCGCCGACTTGAACGCATTGGCGCGCAGGTCTGCCCAGAAGGTCTGATACTCCGCGCTTTCCGCGTAGGCCTTGCCGATGAAGATCTCGTGGTGCCGTCCGACGACCTCGTCCAGCTGATAGCCCATCAGATCGAGGAAGTTGGTGTTTGCGCGCAGGATAACTCCCTCGGGCGAAAACTCGATGATGGCAAGGGACTTGTCGAGTGCGGCAAGCACACGGTCAGCGTCGGCGTTCGGCAGGAGACGGAACATGATGATGCACTCTCGTGATGCAGCGGATCCGTATCTCTACGTATCGAAGCTTGCGCCGACGTTGCGGCCCGAGAGGCATGCCGCTGCCAGCCCGTGCGCTGCCGGGCAGGCCCCGTCCGGGTCGATCCGATCCGGACGGGGATGCGGGCGGTGAGGCTTTAGTCCTTCGGCATCTTCATGCCGTGGTCGTGGCCGTCGCCGTCGGGCGCCGGGGCGCCGGGAGGAGTCGCGGTCATCTCCAGCTCGACGGAGCCGGCCTTCTCGAAGGTCAGCGTGACCGGCACGAGGCTGCCCGCCTCGATCGGCGCGTCGAGGCCCATGAACATGATGTGCTCGCCGCCGGGGGCGAGCTGCACCGTTTCACCGGCCGGAACCGGGATGCCGCCCTCGACGGGCCGCATCTTCATGATGCCGTCGGCCATCTCCATCGTGTGGAGTTCGACCTTCTTGGAGATCGGCGAGGCGGCGCCGACCAGCCGGTCGTCGGTGGTGCCGGTGTTGGTGATGGTGACGAAGCCGCCGCCGTTGGCCGCCCCCGGGGGCGTTGCCCGGGTCCAGGGGGTGGAGATCGTCAGGTCACCGACCTTGATGTCGTGGGCCGCGGCCGGGGCGGCGGCGAGGATGAGGGTGGCAGCGACGGCTGCGATGAGGTTGCGCATGGACTTGGCTCCATTTCCGGGACGGGTGCCGTGCACCGTCGCGTCCCGATCAGCATCATGGAAAGGCGCCGATCCGTCGGGATCGGCGCGCAGCACTGCAGGGGGCGGGCGGCCTCGTCGCGGATCGCGGGCGGCGCGCCGGATCACGCGTGGGCTGGGGGCGCGCGGGCGTGGGGCAGGAGGCGCAAGGTGCGCGGGCCCCCGGCGATGACCGCTTCGGCCATCGGCACGGCGGCTGCGCCGGCTGCGGCGTCGAGCCCGCCGGAGGGGGCCGGCGGCAGGCAGGCGCCGGTCAGGCACGCGGCCCGGCAGAGCGCCATGCAGCAGGGCGCATGGCCGGCGGCGGGTGCGGTCCCGTCGTCGCCGGCGGGCACGACGCGGCCCGAGCACAGGACCGTCCCCGCAGAGGCAGGGGTCCCCGCCATCGCGCCGTTCGCCACCGCGCCGACCAGCCCCTGAAGCACGACGAGATAGGCGATGAGCGAGACGATTGCTCCGCCCAGACCCCGGTCCGCCATCAGAAGCCGAATGGTGCGCATCGGATGGTGATAGCCGACCTGGATTGCAGGCGCCATGGCGGCCGATCGGGGGGATCCTGCGCCATGGTGTCCCGGCGCGGATCGCCGCGGCGGGTGGAAATCCGCCGATGCGTCTGGCAAAACACCGGCAGGCTGGAGGCATTTCGGGTCGGGTGGGGCCACCTGGTCGGCAGGAAATCTCTCCGGAATCGACTGCTTGAGTATTTCCCGGCCGGGCCGCTTCGGCGTCGTCCGGGAATGCCGAGGGCGAATGGGCCGTGGACAGACCCCTGTTCCATTTGCGACCCTTTCGCCCGTGTCTGCCGTTCTGCCGAACCATCACGTCTGTCGTCTCTGATCCGGGTGTCGCATGCGCAGTTTTCTGGTTGCTCTCCTCCTCTCCTTCTTCCTCACGGCAGGCGGAGCATCCGCGCAACTGGGGCTTCCGCTGGGAACCGGTTCGGGGGGCGGCGAGAGCGCCGCGAGCGCGCCTGAAGGCGGCGCTCCGGCCGACGGCACGGAGGCGCCGGCGGCAGGCTCGGTGGACGCGCTGATCCAGATCCTGGAGAACGACGAGGCGCGGGCCGAGCTCATCAACAAGCTGAAGACGACGGCGACCGGTGCTCCGGCCGCCGAAGCGGCGGTCGAAGAGGAGGACATGGGCCCCGCCCGGCTCGCCGCCGAATACACCCGCTCGCTCGCCAACCAGGCGGCGACGGTGGTCACCGCCTTCACCCGCGTCGGCGCCGATCTCGGCGACGCGTTCGACGGCGGCGGCGGGGTCGACCTGGCCAAGTTCGGCCGCACCGTCCTCAATCTCTGCCTGTCGATCGCCGTCGTCTTCGGCTCGTTCCTGGTGCTGCGCATCCTCGCCCGGGCCCTGCTCCGGACGCTGGCGCGCCGCGCGGAAGGCAGGGGCTGGGCGGCCCGGGTGATGTATCTCGTGCCGACGCTCTTGGTCGAAGCCGCGACGGTCGTGCTGGCCTGGCTCGCCGGCTACGTCTTCTCGCTCTATTTCGGCACGCGCGGCGAGATGAGCATCTACCAGACGCTCTTCCTCAACGCCTTCATCGTCATCGAGGCGATCAAGCTGGTCGCCCGGCTGCTGTTCATGCCGAGCTTTCCCTCGCTGCGCTTCGTGCCGCTCGCCGACACCGGCGCGGCCTACTGGTACTTCTGGCTCAGCCGGGTGATCAGCCTGGTCGGCTACGGCCTGCTCTTCGTCGTGCCGGTGGCGGCTTCCGAGATCACCCCGCGCTTCGCGGACGCGCTGAAGGTGCTGTTCGTGCTGACGGCGATCGTCATGACGATCCTGATCGTGCTGCAGAACAAGACGCGCGTGCGCGGCTTCCTGCATCGGCGGATGGAGGCGGGCAAGACCGACGCGCTCGGCCGCTTCTTCGCCTTCCTGGGCAACCACTGGCACCAGATCACCATCCTCTACCTGATCGCCTTCTTCATCGTGTGGCTGGTCAATCCGATCGAGGCGCTGCCGTTCATGCTGCGCGCCACGGTGGAATCGCTCATCGCCATCGTCGTGGGCGTCCTCGTCACCGCCTTCATCTCCAAGGCGATCTCGCTGGGCCTGCGGCTGCCGGCGGACGTCAAGGAGCGGCTGCCGCTGCTGGAGACGCGCCTCAACGCCTTCGTGCCGACGGTCCTCAAGGTGGTGCGGCTGGTGGTGCTGGTGGTGGTCCTGCTGGCGATCGCCGACGCCTGGAACCTGCTCAAGGTGTTCGACTGGATGGTGTCGGAGGACGGCCAGGGCTTCATCGGCCGGATCATGTCGGTGGTGATCGTGCTGGCCATCGGCGGCGGCATCTATCTCGCCGTCACCTCGTGGATCGAGTACCGGCTCAACCCGTCCTACGGGCGGGCGCCGACGGCGCGCGAGACGACGCTCCTGTCGCTCCTGAAGAACGCCTTCACGATCATCCTGTGCGTGATCCTGTTCATGCTGGTGCTGTCGGAGATCGGGGTGAACATCGGCCCGCTGCTCGCCTCCGTCGGCGTGCTCTCGCTGGCCTTCTCGTTCGGCGCCCAGAAGATGGTGCAGGACGTCGTCACCGGCGTGTTCATCCAGTTCGAGAACGCCATGAACACCGGCGACGTCGTCGGGGCCGGCGGCATCACCGGCGTCGTCGAACGGCTGTCGATCCGCTCGGTGTCGCTGCGCTCGCTCGACGGCACGCTGCACATCGTGCCGTTCTCCTCCGTCGACGCCGTCTCCAACTACATGAAGGGCTTCTCCTTCCACGTGGCGGAGATCGGCGTCGCCTACCGCGAGAACATCCCCGACGTGAAGCAGGCGATGCACGACGCCTTCGACATGCTGAAGGCGACCGAGCACGGGGAGAGCATCATCGGCGACCTGGAGATGCACGGCGTCACCCAGTTCGCCGACTCCTCCGTCGTCGTGCGGGCCCGCATCAAGACGCCGCCGGGCAGCCAGTGGGGCGTCGGCCGCGCCTACAACGAGATCATCAAGGAGGTGTTCGACGCCCGCGGCATCGAGATCCCGTTCCCCCACGTCACGCTCTACATGGGCGAGGACAAGGCCGGCAACGCGCCGCCGATGCGGGTGCTCAACGAGCGCGCGTCCCGGACGGCGCTGCCGGAAACGGCCGCGGAGGAGGCGTCCGAGACCGCCGATGCGCCGGTCGAGGAAGGCGTCGTCGAGGAGCCCCGCAAGGGGCCGATCACGCCGTCCAACCAGGACGGCCCCGACGCCGACGGCGGTCGCTGAGCAAACCCAGGAAAAGTGGGAACCGGTTTTCCGTCCGGGTTTGCGGGGAATGAACCGGCAAACCCAGGAAAAGTGGGAACCGGTTTTCCGTCCGGGTTTGCGGGGGAGAGACCCGGCAAATCCGGAAAAAGGAAAACCGGCCCGGCGCCTCAGAGCGCCGAGGACAGCATCTTCACCGCCGTCAGCGCCAGGAAGACCGCGAAGGCGAGCTTCAGGTAGCGCTGATTGAGCCGGTGGGCGAGGCCGGCGCCGATCGGCGCGCACAGGAACGTCACCGGGAAGATGACGATCGCCGCCGGCACGCTGATGTAGCCGAGCGACAGCGGCGGCCGCCCGTCGACGCCCATCCCCGACCAGATGAAGCCGAGGACGCCCGGCACCGCGATCAGCAGGCCGATCGCCGAGGCGGTGCCCACCGCCTTGTGGATCGGGAACGAGAACGACGACAGCGTCGGCACCGAGAGCGTGCCGCCGCCGATGCCCATCAGCGACGAGAACAGGCCGATCACGAAGGCGATCGCCCGGTTCACCCAGCTGTTCTTCGGCAGCTGGTCGCTGATCACCAGCGTCTTCGGGATCGCCATGTTCACCGACACGGCGAGCGCGATGATGCCGAAGATGAACAGCAGGCCCTCGCCGTCGATGACCTTCGACAGACCGCCGCCGAGGAGCGCGCCGACGGCCACCGCCGGTCCCCACAGCTTCAGCAGGCTGATATCGACGGCGCCGCGCTTGTTGTGGGCGCGCATCGAGGAGATCGAGGTCGGAATGATCGTCAGGAGCGACGTGGCGACGGCGATCGGCATGGCGATCGCCGGGTCGAAATGCAGCGTCGTCATGATCCAGAACAGCACCGGCACGATGACGATGCCGCCGCCCACGCCGAGCAGTCCGGCCAGGATCCCGGCGACGACGCCGGTGGCGATCAGCCCGACCACGAGCTGGATCAGGAGGGCGGTGGAGTATCCATCGATTGTCATGACGGCCTTTTCGCAAGCGTCGCCCGGTCGTCGCCGACGGCCTGGGCGCAATGCCGGTGGTCCGCGTCGGGGGAGGCCTCGGCGGTCCGGCGGAAATCGAGGGATCGGCGGCCGATGACGGTCGGCGATCGGCGGGTCGGTCCGAAGGCGTGAAGCCGCCGGGTGCTCTGAGCTAGCAAATATCGGTATTCTGGGGAAGGTGCGACATCGGGCGGCCATGCCGCCGCATCTGTGCATGGAGCTTATGTTCGTCCGCGGCTTCGAATTTGGGCAACGCCGCCCGAGCCCCTATTGTTCGCCCGGAAAAGAAAAGACACACGGGAGGATCGCGCCGGGACGCCGGCGGCCGCACGGCCGCGCCGCCTCGCGCTCCGCCCGGGCCCCTCGTTTCGACATCCAGCCAGGAGTTCTTCCATGAGCAAGACCGCGCTCGTCATCAGCGCCCATTCCGCCGACTTCGTCTGGCGGTGCGGCGGCGCCATCGCGCTCCACCAGAAGCAGGGCTACGAGGTCACCGTGGTTTGCCTCTCCTATGGCGAGCGCGGCGAGAGCGCCAAGCTGTGGAAGCAGGAGGGCATGACGCTGGAGAAGGTGAAGGCCGAGCGCCGCAAGGAGGCCGAGAACGCCGCCGCCGCGCTCGACGTCCACGACATCCAGTTCTTCGACGTCGGCGACTACCCGCTCGATCTCGGCCGCGAGACCCAGGACCGGATGGTCGACGTCATCCGCGCCGTCCAGCCGGCCTTCATGATGAGCCACTCCAAGTGGGACCCGTACAACACGGACCACATGTACACGACCGACTTCGCGCTCACCTGCCGCATGATCGCCCAGGCCTGGGGCCACAACCCTGGTCAGAAGGTGCTCGGCGCGCCGCAGCTCTACCTGTTCGAGCCGCACCAGACCGAGCAGATGGAATGGAAGCCGGACACCATCCTCGACATCACCGAGGTGTGGGACAAGAAGTGGGCGGCGATCCAGTGCATGCAGGGCCAGGAGCATCTCTGGCACTTCTACGAGAACGTCGCCGAGAACCGCGCCAACCACTTCCGCCGCAACTCCGGCGGCCAGTCCGGCGGCCGCGACTCCCGCTACGCCGAGGCCTTCCAGTCGGTCTTCCCCCGCACCGTGGACACGCTGTGATGGCCGGCTCGACCACACAATCCGGCATCGTCGTCCAGACCATCGAGCGCGCCGACCAGGCGGTGATCGACGGGCTCGGCGCATGCGGCGTGGCGACCGTGCACGAGGCGCAGGGCCGCAAGGGCCTGCTCGCCGCCTACATGCGGCCGATCTATCCCGGAGCGCGCCTGGCGGCCTCTGCGGTGACGATCTCGGCGCCGCCCTGCGACAACTGGATGGTCCATGTCGCCATCGAGCAGCTCAAGGCCGGCGACATCCTCGTCCTCGCGCCCACATCGCCGTCCGATGCCGGCTATTTCGGCGACCTTCTGGCGACGTCCGCCAAGGTGCGCGGCTGCAAGGGGCTGGTGATCGATGCCGGCGTGCGCGACACGCGCGACCTGACCGAAATGGGATTCCCGGTCTGGTCGAAGGCGGTTTTCGCCCAGGGGACGGTCAAGGAGACGCTCGGCTCGGTCAACGTGCCGGTCGTCTGCGCCGGCGAACTGGTCAACCCGGGCGACGTGATCGTCGCCGACGATGACGGCGTCTGCGTGGTCCGCCGCGAAGAGGCGGCGGACGTGCTGAAGAAGGCGAAGGCACGCGAGGCGAACGAGGCCGAGAAGCGGGCCCGTTTCGAGGCCGGCGAACTCGGCCTCGACATCTACGGCATGCGCGAGCAGCTCGCGGCCAAGGGCCTGAAATATGTCTGAGAGGCATCATGGCTGAGACCGGCGTGCCCTGCATGTGGATGCGGGGCGGCACCTCCAAGGGCGGCTACTTCCTGAAGGACGACCTGCCGGCCGATCCGGCCGCGCGGGACCGCTTCCTGCTCCGCATCATGGGCTCGCCCGACGACCGCCAGATCGACGGGATGGGCGGGGCCGACCCGCTCACCTCCAAGGTCGCGGTGATCTCGAAGTCGGAGCGCGAGGGCGTCGACGTCGACTACCTGTTCCTGCAGGTCTTCGTCGACCAGGCGCTGGTCTCCGACAGCCAGAACTGCGGCAACATCCTCGCCGGCGTCGGGCCGTTCGCGCTGGAGCGGGGTCTCGTGGAGGCGGCGGGCGACAAGACCGACGTCCGCATCTTCATGGAGAACACCAGCCAGATCGCGGTGGCCACGGTGGAAACCCCCGGCGGCCGCGTCACCTATGAGGGTGAGGCCCGCATCGACGGCGTGCCCGGCACCTCCGCGCCGATGGGCATCGTCTTCGAGGACACCGCCGGCTCCACCTGCGGGGCGCTGCTGCCCACCGGCAACGCCGTGGATACGGTCGAGGGCGTCGAGGTGACGCTGATCGACAACGGCATGCCGTGCGTCATCCTCGCCGCCGCCGACTTCGGCCTCACCGGCGACGAGACCCCGGCGGAGCTGGAGGCGAACGAGGATCTGCGGGCGCGGGTGGAAAAGATCCGCCTCGCCGTCGGGCCGATGATGAACCTCGGTGACGTCAGCGAAAAGTCGGTGCCGAAGATGACGCTGGTCTCGCCGGCGACCGATGGCGGCTGCATCTCCACCCGCACCTTCATCCCGCACCGCGCCCACAAGGCGATCGGCGTGCTCGGCGCGGTGTCGGTCGGCACCGCCTGCCTGCTCGACGACGGCCCCGCCGCGCGCATCGCCAGCGTGCCGGACGGCCGGGAGAAGTCGCTCTCCATCGAGCACCCGACCGGCGAGTTCACCGTCATCGCGACGATGGACGATGCCGGCCAGGTCCAGTCCGCCGGCGTCCTGCGCACCGCCCGCAAGCTCATGGACGGGACGGTGTTCGGCTAGCAATTCCCAGGAAAAGTGCTCTTGCGGTCGGGAGGATCGGATCTGCGAACGTGGGCCGCGACAGAATCAGCGCGCGGCACTAGTCTTCGCCGCATCATGACCTCTGAGCGACCGTCGGGGCGATGCGCGAGTATCCCAACCTCCGCCATATCAGGCTGATCGATGCCGCCGTCCGGCTTGGCTCGCTGACGCGCGGCGCCGACGCGGTGGGGATCTCGCAGCCCGCCGCCTCCCAGGCGCTCGCCCGGCTGGAGCGGCTGTTCGGCGGACGGCTGCTGGAGCGCTCCGGCGCGAAGGTGGTGGCGACGCCGCGCGGCGAGGTGGTGGCGCGCCGGTCGAAGCGCGCGCTGGGGCTGCTGAAATCCGGCCACGCCCGGCTCGCGCGGCTGACCAAATCCGGCAGCCGCGCCGCCGATCTCGCCGAACCGCAGACCTCGATGACCCATCTGCGCGCGCTGGCGGCGTTTGCCGAGACCGGCAGCTTCTCCGCCGCCTCGCGCCGCCTGCGGCTCACCGAGCCGTCGGTGCAGCGCGCCGCCCGTGAGATGGAGCAGATCGCCGCCGTGCCGCTCTTCGACGGCGGCGGGCGGCATCTGGTGCTGTCGCCGGCCGGCCGGCTGCTCGCCCGCCACGCCACCCTGGTGCTCAAGGAGATCGACGCCGCCTTCGACGAGATCCGCGAGCTCTCCGGCGCCTTCGACGGCCGCGTCGTCATCGGCACGCTGCCGCTGGTGCGCACGCGCATCGTGCCCGCCGCTGTGGTGGCGCTGACGGAGAAGCGCCCCGAGGCCGACGTGGAGATCGTCGACGGCCCCTACGACACGCTGATCCAGGATCTCGCCAATGGCAGGGTCGACGTGCTGGTGGGGGCGTTGCGCGAGGATCTCGCCCAGCCCGACCTCGCCCAGGAGGCGCTGTTCACCGACGACCTGTCGATCGTCGCCCGTGCTGGCCATCCGCTCGCCCGCGCGCGCGTCAGCGCGGCGGCGCTCGGCCGCTATCCGTGGGTGCTGCCGCGCCCGGGCACCCCCAGCCGGGCGATGTTCGACCGGCTCGCCGCGCGTTTCGATGCCGACCGGCCGTCCGTCGGCATCGTCGAGACCGGCTCGCTGGTGGCGCTGCGCGGCATCCTGATGCAGTCCAACCGGCTGACCATCCTGTCGCGCCGGCAGATCCTGTTCGAGGAGGAGGCGGGGTTCCTGACGGTCCTCAACTTCGAGCTGGAGGACACCGCCCGGCCGATCGGCCTCACCACCCGCGCCGGCTGGCAGCCCACCACGCTGCAGGCCGACTTCCTGGCCGAACTTCGCCGCGCGGTGGCGGAGGAGGGATCGGGCCTGGCGACGGCGGAACGCCGGTGAGCGACGATCTGGCCGCGCTCGCCCGCCGGACGCAGGCCGTCTACGAGCGCAACGCCGCGCGGTTCGATGCCGAGCGCGCGAAGGGCCTGGTCGAGCGGGTCTGGCTCGAGCGCTTCCTCGACGGCCTTGCCCCGGGCGCGACGATCCTCGATCTCGGCTGCGGCGCAGGCGATCCGATCGCCCACTTCTTCATGGATCGCGGCTTCCGGGTGACCGGCGTCGACGCGTCGCATGCGATGATCGCGCTCGCCCGCACCCGGAGGCCCGACGGCGACTGGCGGATCGGCGACATGCGGAGCCTCGCGCTTGGCGAGCGGTTCGACGGCATCGTCGGCTGGGACAGCTTCTTCCACCTCACCCGGGACGACCAACGCGCGGTGCTGCCGCGGCTGGCGGCGCATCTGAACCCCGGCGGGGCGCCGCTGATGCTGACGGTGGGGCCGGGCGACGGCGAGGTGGCCGGCCGGGTCGGCGACGACCGCGTCTACCACGCCAGCCTGTCGCCCGCCGAGTACAGGGCCGCGCTGGGAGTGCTCGACATCGCCGTGACGGACTTCGTCGCCGAGGACCCCGCCTGCGGTTTCCACACGATCCTGCTCGCCGCGAAGGAGGGCGTGCCGACGGGATGAGGCGCGCCGGGCCCGCGGACCCGGCGCCGGGCAGCCAGCGCGCCGGGAGCGGCTCTCAGACCTGGTATTCGCCCATGTGCTTGTCCAGGAAGGCCAGCGTGCGCTCGCCGGCGATCCGGGCGGAGTCCGCGTCGAACGACGCGCGGTGGTCGCAGTTGAAGCCGTGGCCGGCCGGATAGGTGTAGATCTCCACGTCCGGCCGCTTGCTCCGCACCTCCTCCACGTCCGCCATCGGGATCGTGTGGTCGGTCTCGCCGAAGTGCAGCATCGTCGGGCAGTGCGGCGTCTGGTCGGCCATCTTCACCACCATGCCGCCATAGTAGCCGACGGCGGCGGCCAGGCCGTGCCAGCGGACGGCGGCGGCGAACGCGATGGAGCCGCCGAGGCAGTAGCCCACCACGGCGACCGGCCCGCGCGCGCCGAGATGGTCCTTGGCCGCCTCGGTGTCGCGCATGAAGGCATCGAAGTCCGGATTGGCGATGAAGCCGCGCGCGGTCTTGATCTCCTCCTCGCTGTAGCCGGATTCAAAGCCCGGCTGCTGGCGGTCGAACAGCGCCGGCGCCAGCGCCTCGTAGCCGGCCTCGGCAAACCAGTCGCAGACCTCGCGGATGTGCGCGTTGACGCCGAAGATCTCCTGCACGACGACGACGCCGCCCTTGACGGGCCCCTCTGCCGGCGTGGCGAGGTAGGCGCCCAGGGTGTGTCCGTCGCTGGCGGTCAGGGTGATGTGTTCGCCCATGGTTCGCTTTCCTGTCTGTCGGATGGCGGGAGGCGCATGGCCCCCGGTGTCGGATCGTCGATCCGGGAGCGGTCGCCCTCAGTCGGTAAAGTAGAGCCTCGTCGGGTTGTCGACGAGCAGTCCCTGCATCAGCGCCGGCGTCGGCGCGATCAGCGGCAGCAGGTCGACCAGTTCGCCGTCGTTGGGCATGAAGCGCTTGATGTTCGGATGGGGGAAGTCGGTGCCCCACAGCGCCCGGTCCGGGAACGCCTCGACGAGGCTCCGGGCGAACGGCACCGCGTCGTGGAACGGCGGGCCGGCGCGCGACACCCGCTCGCAGCCCGACACCTTCACCCAGAAGCGCGTGTCCTCCATCAGCTCCTGCAGCAGCCGGAAGGCCGGCTGGTCCAGGCCCCGGCTGGCGTCCACCCGGCCCATGTGGTCGATGACCATGGTCAGCGGGATGCGCTTCAGGACCGGCGCCAGCGTCTCCAGCCGGTCGGCCTCGAAGTGCACCACCAGGTGCCAGCCGAGCGGGGCGATCTTGTCGACCACCCTGAGCACGCCGTCGATGTCGGCGTCGGCGCCCAGGTGGCTGACGAAGTTGAACCGGACGCCCTTGATGCCGCCGTCGTCGAGCCGCTTCAGCTCGTCCGCCGAGACGTCCGGGTCGACCATGGCGATGCCCTTGTAGCGGCCGCCGCCGGCGGCGATGGCATCGAGCATGGCGGTGTTGTCGCGGCCGTGGCAGCTCGCCTGCACGATCACCGACCGCTCGATGCCCAGGTGCCTGTGGAGCGCGAACAGCGTCTCCTTGCCGGCGTCGACGGGGGTGTAGGTGCGGCCCGGCGCGTAGGGAAACGCGTCGCCGGGCCCGAAGACGTGGCAATGGGCGTCGCAGGCGCCCGCCGGCAGCTTGGTCTCGGGGGTCTTCGGGTTGGTGTCGTAGGGAAGTCCGCCCGCTGCCGGTTTGGTGTCCACGTCCATCTCGTTCAGGTCCTTGCGTCGCGTTTCGCCTGGTCGTCCGAATATTCCGTCAGCACGTTGAGCACCGCCGGACGGCGCTCGTGCTCGACGGCGTGCAGGGCGCGGGCGAGCGCCGCCGGCAGATCGTCGGCGTGCTCGACCTTTTCGCCGTAGCCACCCGAGGCTTCTACGATCTTTTCGTAGTCGGGGGTGGGTTCCAGATAGGTCAGTGGCGCATGGTTGCTGTGCGCCGCCGCGCCGTCGGGGTAGACGCCCAGCGTCGCCCGGCGCACCGCCGCCCACATGCCGTTGTTGATGATCACCGTCAGCGTCGGGATGTCCATCGAGCGCGACATCATGTGCGCCGGCGTCGGGTTGCCGAACATGTAGCTGCCGTCGCCGACGACGGCGATCACCCGGCGCTCCGGCGCGCCCAGCTTCACCCCCAGCGAGGTTCCGAGGCCCCAGCCGAGCCCGCCCGCCGACGGCGTCGAGAAATAGGTGCCGGGCTCGGAGAAGGTCATGTGCACGATCGGGAACGGCGTCTCCAGGATGAAGGCGTCGCTCGGCCGCTGCACGTCGGCCAGGCACTTGGCGAGCCAGGCGTTGGACGAGGGGCCGGCGCCACCCTTCGGCGGGTTGGCCGCCAGCGCCGCGCGCTTCTTCTCCTGCTTCGCCTCGAGCCAGGAGCGGCGGGCCGCCAGCACGTCGTCGGCCGCCGGTGCGGTGGCGAGCGCCTGCAGGATCGACACGGCGTCGCCGGCGACGGACGCGGTGACCGGGAAGGTGCGCATCGGGTAGTTCGCGAACAGCGGATCGACGCCGAGGTGCAGCACCTTGGCGTCGTCGGCGAGGGTGTGGTGCGAGGGGATCCACGGCACGTCGCATTCGGCCACGATGACCAGGTCGGCGTCGCCGATGTGGGGCGTCACGTCGTAGCCGAGGTGGCTCGGATGGGTGCTCGCCAGCGCCATGTAGCGCGGCCGGTAGGCGACGACGCCGATGCCCTGGGCCTCGGCGAAGGCGGTGAGGGCGGCGACCTCTTCGGCGGTCTTGCCGAGGCTGGCGCAGACCAGCAGCGGCCGCTTCGCCTGCGACAGCAGCGCGCCCGCGTCCGCCAGCGCCTGGACGTTGGGCGCGGGCGCCGGCGAGGGCGGGGTGGCCGGCGTCGGCACCGGCCCGCTGGCGTTGGCCGACAGCACCTCGCGCGGCAGCGTCATGTAGATCGGGCCCTTCGGCTCGCTCATGGCGATCGCCAGCGCCCGGTCGACGGCGGCCGCCGCCTGTTCCGGATAGCGCAGCTCGTAGTCCCACTTGACCAACTCGCGCACCATGGCGGCCTGGTCGAACATCTCCTGGCCCCAGTGGATGAAGGCGTTGCGCGCCCCCCGCATGCCGTCCTCGAGCACCGGCGTGCGTCCGGCCGCCAGGAACACCGGCGTGCGCTCGCGCGACGCGTTGATCAGCCCGCAGATGGCGTTGGCCGTGCCGACGTTGACGTGCAGGATCACCGCCTGGGGCCGGCCGGTGGTCAGGTAGACGCCCTGAGCCATGCAGATCGCAACGTTCTCGTGGGGCACCGTCACCGGTACCGGCATCGTCCGGCCGGACGCGGCGGCGTTGGAGAACGCCTCGATGATCGGCGCGAAGTCGGTGCCGGCGTTGCCGAAGACGTAGTCGACGCCGCGCGCCGACAGGGCGGACAGGAAGATTTCGGCGCCGGATGCCTCGGTGGCGGTCTGGGTGATCTGGTTCATCGTGCGTCTGCTCCCGCGATCTCGGCCGTTCGGCCTCTTGCGTCGGCGCTCCAGCGCGCCGGGTTCATCAGGAACCCTGACACAGCGTCGGCCCGCTGCCAAACCGGGAATTGCGTGAAATGCTCATTGCCACACCGCAAACCCCATGCCGCAGCCGGTGCCGGCTTCGGAGCGGTAGCAGGGGATGTATTCCTGCCACGCGGTGTCGAGATGTTCGCAGGCTCCGGCCACCGTGATCCAGTTGCGCACCTCCGAGGTGCCGGAGTTCAGGCGGGCCGGGTCGATGGACATCAGCGCCTCGGCATCCTTGGCGCGGCAGGCGTTGAGAATCAGCCGGTCGAGCTCCTCGTCGACGGTGAAATGGCTGAGGCCGCCCGACCCGAGGATGCCGATGCGCCGGTCGCCGTCGAAGCTGCGGACCGCCCGCGCGATGGCCTGGCCGAGTGCGTAGCAGCGCCGCGGCCGCGGCTGGTTGGGCGGGAAATAGGTGTTCAGCGCCACCGGCACGATCGGCACGACGCGCTCGGTCATCAGCCGCTGGTGGACGTAGCCGAAGGCATGGCCCTCGCCGTGGGCGCGGGCCAGCGTCTTCGCCTGGGAAATGTCGAACGCATCGTCCATCAGCGCGTTGATCAGGTGGTCGGCGAGGGTGTAGGCGACCGGGTATTCGATCGGTCCGTCCTTCACGTGATACTGGGAGCGGGCATGGCGCCAGAAGGCGGGCGCATCGGCGCCCATCGACAGCGGGTTGTTGACGATGGTCTGGCCGCGGTAAATCAGGATCGCGGGCAGGTTCTCCTCGCCGTACTGCTCGTTCTGGTCGTCGCCGATGATGATCAGCGCGTCCAGGTCGGCGGCGGCGATCTCCCGGTCGAGACGGTCGATGGCGTCGGTGCAGGCCTGCGCGCGCGTCTCCAGAACCGCCGGGGCGATCTGCGCGGCGATGCCGGGATCGGCCTTCTCCAGGAGGTCGCCATAGGTCACCTGGCGGCCGTATTGATCGAGAAGCTTGCGCCCCGATGCGTCGATTTCGGCGTGCTTGGGATAATCCTCGGGCGGGCTGTTCAGGAGCGGGCTGTGCGATGCTCCGATGCCCATCACGATTTCGGCCATGCGTGCTATCCCTCCCTGGATGTCAGTCGCCCGGTGGCCGCGGGGCAGTTCCGGATCCCGGCGCGCCGCCCGTCCGAAGCGCCGGTATCGGGCGCCCGGCGGTCCGCTGCAACGCCCTGGTCCGCCGTCTTCGTTCCTCGTCGGCGGCCGTTGTTTGTTGAACAAGTGTCTAAATGATTTCATGCCATAGGGAAAGTCCTGCGCCTGCCGTTCAAGGCCAGATGAGTTCGAGGAGCCTGCCATGACCGACACCAGCCCCCGCACGGCGCCCGCCGGCACCACCCTGTCGCCGGAAGACACGCCCGCCGTCATTGCCCGTGGCAGCGGGCCGACGCGCCGGCTCACCGTCGTCGAGGCCCATGACGTCACGCCCCGCATGCGCCGCGTCAGTTTCGTCTTCGACGGTATCGAGAACTTCACCTACGAGCCGGGTCAGGCGCTGCTGCTGGCGGTGCCGCTGCCGGGCGACGGCGAATGGGGCCGGCGCGACTACACGATCCGCTCCCTCGACCGCAACACCGGCCGTCTCGACATCGACTTCGTGCTGCATGGCGATGCGCCGGGTTCCAGCTGGGCGCGGTCGGCAAAGCCCGGCGACGTGCTCCTGGCGCGCGGCCCCCGCGGCGCCACCGTGTTCGATGCGGAGGCGGACTGGCATCTGCTCGTCGGCGACGAGACCTGCATCCCGGCGCTCTTCCATATCCTGGAGGAAATGCCGGAAGGGACGCCTGCGAAGGTCTTCATCGAGGTGGGCGAGGCCTCCGACGAGCAGGCCGTCGACACCCCCGCCACCCTCGACCTCGTCTACGTGCACCGGACGGCGGCGAAGGCCGAGGACGACACCGAGCTGCTGGACCGTCTGGAAGCCTTCGAGCTGCCGGCCGGCACCGGCCACGCCTACGTCATCGGCGAGACCGGCAAGGTCCGCCAGATGCGCCGCCGGCTCATCGAGCGCGGGCTCGCCAAGGAGCAGATCTCGGCGGAAGGCTACTGGCGCCCCGGCCGGATCGGCGGCCACGACCACATCCGCGACTGAGCGAGCCCGCTCAGCCGAACAGGTCCGGCTGCTCCTGGATCGCGCCTTCCATGGCCAGCAGTCGGCGCTTCAGCGCGATGCCGCCGGTGGCCGAGAAGCCGATCATCCTGCCGTCGGCGCCGAGCACCCGGTGGCAGGGCACGATCGGCGGGAACGGGTTGCGGCCGAGCGCCACGCCCACCGCGCGCGACAGCGAGACGTCGCCGAGCCGGTAGGCCACGTCGCCGTAGGTGAGCGCCTTGCCGCGCGGGATCGCCCGGCAGATCGCGTAGACCGACCGCTCGAAGTCCGAGACCGCCGTCATGTCGAGGTCGGCCGCCGACAGGTCCGCATCCTCGCCTGCCATCAGCGCCCGGATCGCATCGGCGAGCGGTCGCAGGGACTCCGGCAGGTCCACCCGCACGACGTCGTCGAGCCCGCGGGTCAGCCGGGTCCAGGCGGCAGCCTCGCTCGCCTCCGGCAGGCCGGCGCGCACGATGCCTGCGGGTCCCCAGGCCAGACCGCAGGGTCCGAGCGGCGTGTCGAAGACGGTGGCGTGAATCGGGTCCGGCATCTTGGTGGCTCGTCGGTGGGGCTCGGCCGAGTGTGGCGCAGCGCCGGCCGCCGATCCACCCGATTTCGGACGCCGCTCAGCCCCTCATGCCTTCGACGGCGCCAGCCCGCCTTTCTCCACCAGGAACGCCAGGATGGTCTCCAGGCCGTGCCGGGTCTTCATGTTGGTGAAGACGTAGGGCCGGTCGCCGCGCATCCGCTTGGTGTCGGCGTCCATGACCTCCAGCGACGCGCCCACCATGTCGGCGAGGTCGATCTTGTTGATGACCAGCAGGTCGGAGCGGGTGATGCCCGGCCCGCCCTTGCGCGGGATCTTCTCGCCGGCCGACACGTCGATGACGTAGATCGTCAAATCGGCCAGCTCCGGCGAGAACGTCGCCGCCAGGTTGTCGCCGCCCGATTCGATCAGCACCACGTCCAGCGCCGGAAAGCGCTCGCGCATCTCCGCGATGGCGGCGAGGTTGATCGAGGCGTCCTCGCGGATCGCCGTGTGCGGGCAGCCGCCGGTCTCCACCCCCATGATCCGCTCGATCGGCAGCGCCTCGGCGCGCGTCAGGATCAGCGCGTCTTCCTTGGTGTAGATGTCGTTGGTGATGGCGGCGATGTCATAGCGGTCGCGCATCGCCTTGCAGAGCGCCTCCATCAGCGCCGTCTTGCCGGACCCGACCGGGCCGCCGATGCCGACCCGCAGGGGTCCGTTGGGGGAGGGGGTCATGTGCGGAACAGCCTCGTGTACTGGGTCTCGTGGCGCATGGAGGCGATGTCGGCGAGCAGCGCTGAGCCGCCGAGATCGTCGAGGGTGGAGTGGGCCGCCGCGTCGGCGATGCGGGCGATCGCCGGCTCCAGCCGGGCGATGGTCGCCTGGCCGTCGGTCTGGCCGAGCGGCACCAGCCGCACGCCGGCCGAGACGATGTTGGCGGCGAATGCGTGTAGGTAGGCCGTCAGCGTCGCGTCGAGGGCGACGCCGTGGTCGGCGGCCGCGATCGCCACCGCCACCGGATAGGCGAGCGGCCCGTCCGGCCAGGGAACGGGCGAGGCCCAGACGTCGCCGGTGATCTTGCGGAACGCCTCGCCTTGGGACAGCGTCTCCACCCGCCGCTCGCGCGACGGGTTCAGCGCCGCCGCCAGCTCGACGATGGCGGCGAGGGAGGGGGCGTCCACGCCCGGCGTCTGGCCTCCCGCAAGATGCCGGTTCGCCGCGCGCCCTGCCTCACCGACCGGAGCAGAGGCGGTCTGCTCGGCCTCACCCTTCACTCCGCTCATTCCCGCGAAGGCGGGAATCCAGGGCGGGTTACTCGGGCCCTTGCCGCGGGGCCCTGGATTCCCGCTTTCGCGGGAATGAGCGGGAGATTGCGGAAGCTCCGCACCCCCTTCTACGCCTTCAGAGGAAGCCGAACCTGAGGCCACACCCGCGCGGCCAATGTCCTCCGTCCGCGCCCGGTAGGCCGCCGCCAGCAGGATGGCGTCCTGCCGCCCGGCGCCGTGGACGAGCACGTCGCCGACCCAGGCGGCAAGCCCATCGGCGTTCGCGACGGTGCCGTCCTCCACCGCCCATTCCAGCCCGTGGGAGAGCGTGAACGCCCCGACGGGATAGGACGGCGACAGCCAGGCCATCAGCCGGTAGAGGCCGCCCGCGTCAGTGGTCATCGGGCTCGCCGTCGGCATGGCTGTGGGAGTGGCCGTGGCTATGGGAATGGGAGTGGGAATGGGATTGAGTGTGTGCGCTGCCCGCCTGCGCAGGGCCGTGGCTGGTCGCATGGGCGTGCGTGTGGCTGCCGCGGGCTTCTGCGTGCGCCTCGGCGTGACTGTGGCCGTGCGCGTCCCCATGCGCATGGCCATGAGTCTCGGCGTGGGAATGGCCATGGCCGCCCGCCGAGCCGCCGTAGGCCCCGCCCTCGGGATCGAACGGCGCCTCGATGTCGCGCGCCCGGCCGCCCAGCCCGCGCACCATCTCGGAGATCACGTGGTCGCGGCGGATGAGGATGCGGCCGGCCTCGATCATCGCCGGCAGGTGCCGGTTGCCCAGGTGCCAGGCGAGCCGCAGCAGGTGGTGCGGATCGGCGGCGGTCACCTCGGTCAGCGGCTCCGGCGCGGCCTCGACCCGGACGATCCGTCCGTCGTCCAGCAGCAGCCCGTCGCCCGCCTGCAGCGCGGTGGCCTTGGCAAGGTCGAGCAGGAACGCCAGCCCGCCGTCGCCGGCAAGCGCGATCCGCCGCCGGTGCCGCCCGTCGAAGTCGAGGGTCACGGTGTCGGCGGGCGCGCCGTAGCTGCCGGCGGCGAGAACGGTGGTTGCGGTCAGCATGGGAACAATCCCGGTTGGCCCTGCCGCGGTTTGCCCGCGGAGAACCCACCCACTCCGCTCATTCCCGCGAAAGCGGGAATCCATAGGGCGGGCGCGGCTGGGCACTGCTGCGGCATACCGACTCCCCGGCCATGTCGACCGTCTTCATGGCCGCAATGCTGCCTGTCCCCTCCAACTCCCCATGGATTCCCGCTTTCGCGGGAATGAGCGGAGGTCTTGTTTTCCGGGCTGCGCATGGCCTCAAAACAGAAAATACCGCTGCGCCATGGGCAGCACGTCGAGCGGCGGGGCGGTGAGGATCTCGCCGTCGGCGCGCACCTCGTAGGTCTCCGGGTCGATCTCGATCGTGGGCGTCGCGGAATTGTGGACCATCGACGCCTTGGTGACGGTGCGGGTGTGCTCCACCGGCAGCAGCGTCTTGTGGACGCCCAGCATCTTGCCGAGCCCCGCTTCGTGCGCGGCCTTGGAGACGAAGGTCACCGAGGTCGCCGCCAGCGCCCGGCCGTACTGGCCGAACATCGCCTGGGCGTGCACCGGCTGCGGCGTCGGGATCGAGCCGTTCGGATCGCCCATCGGCGCCGCCGCGATCATGCCGCCCAGCAGCACCATCTCGGGCTTCACGCCGAAGAAGGCCGGGTCCCACAGCACCAGGTCGGCGCGCTTGCCGGTCTCGATGGAGCCGACGTGGGCGCTCATCCCCTGGGCGATCGCCGGGTTGATGGTGTACTTGGCGATGTAGCGCTTCACCCGGACGTTGTCGTTCTCGCCGGTCTCCTCGGCCAGCCGGCCGCGCTGCACCTTCATCTTGTGGGCGACCTGCCAGGTGCGGATGATCACCTCGCCGACCCGCCCCATCGCCTGGCTGTCCGACGAGACGATGGAGAACGCGCCGAGGTCGTGGAGGATGTCCTCGGCCGCAATGGTCTCCTTGCGGATGCGGCTTTCGGCGAACGCCAGGTCCTCCGGGATCGCCGGCGACAGGTGATGGCAGACCATCAGCATGTCGAGGTGCTCGTCGACGGTGTTGCGGGTGTAGGGCAGCGTCGGGTTGGTCGACGACGGGATGACGTTGGGCAGCCCGCACACCTTCATGATGTCCGGCGCATGGCCGCCGCCGGCGCCTTCGGTGTGGAAGGCGTGGATGGTGCGGCCCTTCAGCGCCGCGATGGTGCTCTCCACGAAGCCGCCCTCGTTCAGCGTGTCGGAGTGGATCATCACCTGCACGTCGAACTCGTCCGCCACCGACAGGCAGCAGTCGATCGCCGCCGGCGTGGTGCCCCAGTCCTCGTGCAGCTTCAGCGCGCAGGCGCCGTGCTTGATCATCTCCTCCAGCGCCGCCGGCTTCGAGGCGTTGCCTTTGCCGGAAAAGCCGATGTTCATCGGCAGCCCGTCGGCCGCCTGGATCATCCGGCCGATGTGCCAGGGCCCCGGCGTGCAGGTGGTGGCCAGCGTGCCGTGGGCCGGGCCGGTGCCGCCGCCCAGCATGGTGGTGACGCCGGAGTTGAGCGCCTCGTCGATCTGCTGCGGGCAGATGAAGTGGATGTGGGCGTCGAAGCCGCCGGCGGTGAGGATCTTGCCCTCGCCGGCGATCACCTCGGTGCCGGGCCCGACGACGATGTCGACGCCCGGCTGGACGTCCGGGTTGCCGGCCTTGCCGATGGCGACGATGGTGCCGTCCTTCAGGCCGACGTCGGCCTTGACGATCCCCCAGTGGTCGACGATCAGCGCGTTGGTGATGACGGTGTCGACGGCACCCTCGTGGCGGGTGCGCTGCGACTGGCCCATGCCATCGCGGATCACCTTGCCGCCGCCGAACTTCACCTCCTCGCCGTAGCTGGTGTGGTCGGCCTCCACCTCGATGAACAGCTCCGTGTCGGCGAGCCGCACCTTGTCGCCGACGGTCGGGCCGAACATGTCGGCGTAGGTCCTGCGGGAGATCTTGGCGGGCATGGTCGGTCTCCGGTGGAAGGGCGGTCGTCGCTTCGCGTCGGCGTCAGGAAAGGCGGGGCGGCTGGGCGGCCGTCACGCCACCCACAGCCCACGCTTCTTGTGCCAGTCCTCGATGGACTCCCTGGGGTAGAGCTCGAAGGTCTGGTCGGTCGGGCCGATCTGCGGCTCCACCCACGACGCCTTGTATTTCAGCATCAGGTGGACGCTCTCCGGCGGCACCGGCAGGTCGGTGTCGATGGCCGAGGCGAGCGGGTGGATCAGCTCCGGCCACGATTCGTCGTAGAGCCACAGCGCCGTGCCGCACTTCGTGCAGTAGCGGCGCTCGCCCGAGCTCACCGCGCAGCTGCCGTCGTCGCCGTGGATCTTGGCGTGGAACATGCCGATGGCGTCCTCGCCGCCGACCGTCAGGCTGTCGGCGTCGCCCATGATGTTGATGGCGTAGCCGCCGCCCCCGCCGGTCTTGCGGCAGATCGAGCAGTAGCAGCGCTGGTAGGGATACGGCGTGTGGCTCTCCACCGAGAACGTCACCGCGCCGCAGTGGCAGGATCCTTCGAGGGTCACGGGCATCGCTGGGTCTCCTCGCGTGTCGGTCTGTTGGGCGTCTTGGGATCGGTCAGAGGCTGGCCCCGTCGACCTTGCGCACCGCAAAGGCGTCCGGGTCCACGCCGTCGAGGCAGCGCACATTGATGGCCACAATCTCGGTGCCGTCCGGTCCGGTTCCCCGCGCGAACGACTCGATCCCGCAGGTCGAACAGAACAGATGATGGATCCGCTTGGTGTTGAACTGGTAGTCGGTCATCGTGCCGTCGTCCGTCAGCAGCCGGAGGGCAGCGGCAGGGGCGAACGCGAACTGCGAGCCGAGTTTACGGCAGCGCGAGCAGTTGCACGACGCCACCTCGCCGATGGCGAGGTCGACTTCGTAGCGCACGGCGCCGCACTGGCAGCCGCCGGTGTAGGTCTGCGGGTCGCTCATAGTTTGCCCATCACCTTGCCCTGGAACCCGTAAACCTCGCGGGCGCCGGAAAGCGGCACCAGCGTCACGTCGCGCGTCTGCCCCGGCTCGAAGCGCACCGCCGAGCCGGAGGCGATGTCCAGGCGCTGGCCGCGCGCCGCGTCGCGGTCGAAGGCGAGCGCCTCGTTCACCTCGAAGAAATGGTAGTGCGAGCCCACCTGCACCGGCCGGTCGCCGGTGTTGGCCACCGTCAGCGTGGTGGTCGGCCGGCCGGCGTTCAGCTCGATGTCGCCGTCCAGCGTGATGACTTCGCCTGGAATCATGTGCGCGCCCTCACCGGATCGGATGGTGGACGGTCACCAGCTTGGTGCCGTCGGGGAAGGTCGCTTCCACCTGCACGTCGTCGATCATCTCGGCGATGCCCTCCATCACCTGCTCGCGGGTGATGACGTGGGCGCCGGCCTCCATCAGGTCGGCCACCGTGCGGCCGTCGCGGGCGCCTTCCACCACGAAGTCGGCGATCAGCGCCACCGCCTCGGGGTGGTTCAGCTTGACGCCGCGCTCCAGCCGGCGCCGGGCCACCATCGCGGCGGTGGCGATCAGCAGCTTGTCCTTTTCCCGGGGTGTCAGTCGCACGTATCGTCCTCCCAAGATCCGTTTGCGGCGCGGCCCGTCGGGCCCGGGCCCCAGTCTACAGCGACCAGACGCGGGGAACGCCCCCGGCCAGCAAGTCCACCACCGCGGCGATCGCCCGGCGCAGCCGCTGGGCATCGTCCG
Source organism: Amorphus sp. MBR-141 (assembly GCF_053628695.1). NCBI lineage: Bacteria > Pseudomonadati > Pseudomonadota > Alphaproteobacteria > Hyphomicrobiales > Amorphaceae > Amorphus > Amorphus sp. MBR-141. The sequence continues at coordinate 317,713 of NZ_JBRJGW010000002.1, read as the reverse complement.
CCACCGCGCGCACGGCGAGCAGCCCGTCCCAGGCGCTGGCGCCGGCGGCCAGCCCGAAGCCGTCCAGCAGCGCGCGCACGGCGTCCAGCCGGTCGCCCGCGTCCGCTGCCGCCAGGAGGAGAGACGCCGTCGCCCGTCCGCCTGCAAGAGTTGCGCCGCCCCGTCCTGCCGCCACGATGTCGGTGTCGATGCGGAAGGCGTCGGCGTAGACGAGGCGGCCGTCGCGGCGGATGCGCCACTGGTCGGAGAGCGCGCCGGCCCGCACCGTCTCGCCGTGGGCGGTGCGGCCCAGCACCAGCATCTCGCAGGCGATCAGCCGCGCCGAGCCGGCCATGTCGATGGTGAGCGTACGGGCCAGCCGGCCGCCGTCGTAGAGGATGGTTTCCTGGGGCAGCCAGGCGAGCGCCGCATCGGCGCCGAGCGCAAGCCGCACGTCCAGCCGGGCATCGGCGCCGGCGGCGCGGTAGACCTTCTCGGCCGCCTGGGTGGTGAGCGTCAGCGCGGTGCCGGCCGGTGCCGTCGCATCGGCCGCGAACACGTCGCCGTCGGTCAGTCCGCCGGCGGTGTTCAGCAGCACCGCCTCGAAGCGGCCGCTGTCGGTGTGGGGAAAGCGGACCTTGAGCGAGCCTTCCTGGAAGGCCCGGTCGATGCGGGTGCGGCCGCCGGCGTCCGCCTTCACGGCGAGCCGGACGTGGCCGATCGCGCGCTCCAGCACGGGGCGCAGCCCGGCCGGAAGCGTGATCGTCTCGTCTGCCGGCGTCCGTGCATCCATCCGTCGAGGGGTCCCCGCCACGCGCACGGAGGATCGTCGGGTCTGACCCTCATCGCGCTTGGGGGAGAATGGTCGGTTTTGGCGGCAGTGCAAAGCCGGTTCGCGAAAAAGCTGTGCGGGCGGCGCGGGTCGTCCGGCCGGTCGGCCGGTTCGCCTCAGACCGCCGCCGAGTGGCGGGCCTTGCCGGTGGCGAGGTAGGCGTCGAAGCACGCGGCCAGGATGCGGACGAACGGGCGCCCCGCCCGGGTGACGTGCAGCTGCGTCTTGTCCAGCCGCGCCAGCCCGTCGCGGATCGGCTCCTTCAGCAACCGCTCGGCCTCGTCGAGCAGCGCCAGTCCGTCGCCGAAGCGGGCCAGCTGCGGGTCGGCGAAGTCGACCGAGTAGCTGGTCATCAGCTGTTCGATCACCGCGCCGCGCATGCGGTCGTCGTTGGCGAGCGCGAAGCCGCGCGCCACCGGCAGGCGGCCCGCCTCGATCGCCCGCCGCCAGCCGCCCACGTCGGCGGCGTTGGCGAGGTAGCCCTGGGGCAGCTTGCCGATCGACGATGCGCCGATGCCGATCAGCGCCTCGGCGGTGTCGGTGGTGTAGCCCTGGAAGTTGCGGCGCAGCCAGCCGCCCTTGGCGGCGATCGCCAGCGGATCGTCCGGCCGGGCGAAATGGTCGAGGCCGATGGGCACGTAGCCGGCGTCCTCGAGCGCGGCGCGCATGGTCGCCTCCAGCAGCAGCCGCACGTCGGCGCCGGGCAGGGCGCTCTCGTCGATCAGCCGCTGGTGCGCCTTCGCCCACGGCACGTGGGCGTAGCCGAACACCGACACCCGCGACGGCGCCAGCAGCGCCATCGCGTCGACGGTGCGGCGCACGGTGTCCGGCGTCTGGTGCGGCAGGCCGTACATCAGGTCGGCGTTGATCCGGGTCAGGCCGGCGGCGCGCAGGTGCGAGAAGGCGGCATGCACCACCGTGTCCGGCTGCAGCCGGCCGATCGCCGCCTGCACCGTCGGATCGGTGTCCTGAATGCCGAGCGACACGCGGGAGATGCCGGCCTTGCTCAGCGTGCTGGCGAGCGTCCGGTCGACGGTGCGCGGGTCGAGCTCGATGGCGTGCTCGGCGTCGGGGGCGAGCGCGAAGGCCTCTCGCAGGCGGGCCGCCAGCGACAGGAAGGTGCCGCCGGGGATCATGCTCGGCGTGCCGCCGCCCCAGTGAACGTGGCTGACGGGCTGCCGCCGGCCGATGTGCTTGCGCACCAGCGCGATCTCGCGGGTCAGCGTCTCGGTGTAGGCGAGCACCGGCTCGATCCGCTTCGTCGCCTTGGTGGTGCAGCCGCAATAGGCGCACATCTCGGCGCAGAACGGCACATGGATGTAGAGGGAGGCCGGGGCCTTCGGCGGCAGTTCGGACAGCCAGCGCGCGGCGACCCCGCCATCGACGGCATCGGTGAAATGGGGCGCCGTGGGGTAGGAGGTATACCGGGGCACGGCGCGTCCGGCATATTTTTCCGCGATCCTGTCCATCGTTGTCGAGCCTCCCCCCGGCACGCCGTTCGTGCATTGACCGAGGTCAAAACGGCGAAGGTGGCCGCCGTGTTCGCCCGCCATGAAAATAATTTCTGCGCGGCATCTCGGGCGGACGAGCCATGCGCCCCGCGCACTTGTCACCTGCGCCCTCGCGTCGCATACACGGCCCCGTCGTGACCGTTCCCAACCTCTCCCTCATCGGCCGTCTGGCCCTGACCCTCGGGCTCTCCGCGATCGGCGGCGGCCTGTTCACGCTCATTGGCGTGCCGGCGGGCTGGCTGTCGGGCGGTGCCGTCGCCGTGGCCATCGCCGCGCTTTCCGGGGTGCGGGTGGTGATGCCAAGCGCGGTGCGGCAGGTCGCGTTCCTGCTGATCGGCATCGGCATGGGCTCCAGCGTCTCGCCAGACACCATCGACCGGCTCGGCGCCTGGCCGATGTCCATCCTGTTCGTCGTCGTCTCCAGCGCCTTCGTGACGCTCGCCGCCTATCTGGTGTTGAGCCGGGTGGCCGGCTGGGACCGGGTGACCGCCGTCTACGGCGCGGTGCCGGGGGCGCTCTCCTATGTCATGGCGGTGGCGGCGGCGAGCCCGGCGGACCTCAGCCGCGTGGCGCTCTCCCAGTCGATCCGGCTGCTCTTCCTCGTGGCGGTGCTGCCGCCGCTGATCGGCATCTTCGGCCACACGCTGGCCCCCGCCGATGTTGCCGTCGTCCACGTCGAAGCCGGCTTCGGCGACCTCGCCCTGCTGTTCGGCGGCGGTGCGGCGCTGGGCTACCTGTTCATGCGCCTCGGCCAGCCGGCCGGCATGCTGCTCGGGCCGCTGCTGCTCAGCGCGGTGCTGCACGCCAGCGGAATCATCACCACCTGGCTGCCGTCCTGGCTGCTGATCCCCGGCTTCCTGGTCCTCGGCGGCCTGATCGGTTCGCGCTTCGCCGGCATCGACCGGTCGCTGTTCATGAAGATCGTCGCCGCCTCTGTGGCGGCGCTCGCGGCCGGCCTGGCGGTGTCGCTCCTTGCGGCCTTCGCCCTCATCGAGATCACCGGGCTGCCGGCCGGCCAGGTGATCCTGGCGATCTCGCCCGGCGCGCTGGAATCGATGACCACGCTCGCCTATCTGCTCGGCTTCGACACGGCCTACGTCGCCGGCCTGCATTTCGTGCGATTCCTGGTGATCACCGCAGCCCTGCCGGTGCTCGCCGCCCGGCTGAAATCCGCCGCACGCTGAGCCTTTCCCCGCGTCCCGCCTGATCGGTGCGGGCCCGAACGGCCGCTTGACATACGTCAAGGCGCCGGGAGGCCCGCCAACTACGGTCCGGAGCGAACGGCCGACCGCCCTGTCGGCCGGCCGTCCTGCCGCCGACCGGAGTTGAGCTATGGCGCACGCCGCGACTGCCCCCGCCCCGAAGATGATGACCCTGGAGGAGGGGATCTACGCCGCCTTCCTCGGCGTCCTGGCGCTCGCCTGCCTGCTGATCGGCGGCAAGGCCTACGATTTCCCGATGAGCGTGCACGGCGTGCTTGGCGCCATCATGGCGGCGATCGGCCTGTTCGCGCTGATGCGCCACTACATCGACCGGCCTGTGGAGCCGGTGCCGCAGATGGTCGCGGGGCTTCCCAACTACAACATGGGGCCGGTGCGCTTCGCCACCATCGCCGCGGTGTTCTGGGGCGTCGCCGGCTTCCTGGCCGGCGTCTACATCGCCTTCCAGCTCGCCTTTCCGGTGCTCAACTTCGACCTGTCGTTCCTGAGCTTCGGCCGGCTGCGTCCGCTGCACACCTCGGCGGTGATCTTCGCCTTCGGCGGCAACGTGCTGATCGCCACGTCGATGTACGTGGTGCAGCGCACCTCGCGGGTCAGGATGCTCGGCGAGATCACGCCGTGGTTCGTGGTGCTCGGCTACAACGCCTTCATCGTCATCGCCGCCACCGGCTACCTGATGGGCGTCACCCAGTCCAAGGAATACGCCGAGCCCGAGTGGTACGCCGACATCTGGCTGACCATCGTCTGGGTCCTGTACCTGGTGGTGTTCGCCGGCACGCTGATGCGGCGGCGCGAGAGCCACATCTACGTGGCCAACTGGTTCTACCTCGCCTTCATCATCACCATCGCCATGCTGCACGTGGTGAACAACCTGGCGCTGCCGGTCTCGGTCTATTCGTCCAAGTCCTACATCCTGTGGCCCGGCGTCCAGGACGCCATGGTGCAGTGGTGGTACGGCCACAACGCGGTCGGCTTCTTCCTGACGGCTGGCTTCCTGGCGATCATGTACTACTTCGTGCCGAAGCGGGCGGACCGGCCGGTCTACTCCTACCGGCTGTCGATCGTGCACTTCTGGGCGCTGATCTTCCTCTACATCTGGGCCGGCCCGCATCACCTCCACTACACGTCGCTGCCCCAGTGGGCGTCGACGCTGGGCATGACCTTCTCGATCATCCTGTGGATGCCGTCCTGGGGCGGCATGATCAACGGCCTGATGACGCTGTCGGGGGCGTGGGACAAGCTGCGCACCGACCCGGTGCTGCGCATGCTGGTGGTGTCGGTCGCCTTCTACGGCATGTCGACCTTCGAGGGCCCGCTGATGTCGGTGCGGGCGGTCAACTCGCTCAGCCATTACACCGACTGGACCATCGGCCACGTCCACTCCGGCGCGCTCGGCTGGGTCGGCTTCATCTCCTTCGGGGCGATCTACTGCCTGGTGCCGTGGCTGTGGAACAAGAAGCAGCTCTACTCGCTCCGGCTGGTGAACTGGCACTTCTGGATCGCGACCATCGGCATCGTTCTCTACATCACCTCGATGTGGGTGTCGGGCATCCTCCAGGGGCTGATGTGGCGCGCCTACAACCAGCTCGGCTTCCTCGAATACTCGTTCATCGAGACCGTCGAGGCGATGCACCCGTTCTACGTGATCCGGGCCATCGGCGGGGTGCTGTTCCTCATCGGCGGGCTGATCATGGCCTTCAATGTCTGGATGACGATCCGCTCCGGCGAGGCGGTGGACGTCGAAGTCGCCGCTCCGGCGCCCGTGGCCGCGTGAGAGGAGGCGAGATCATGTCGCTCTGGCAAAAACACCAGTTCTTCGAGAAGAACACCGTCTGGCTGATGGTCGGCGTCCTCATCGTCGTCGCCATCGGCGGCCTCGTGGAGATCGCGCCGCTGTTCTGGCTGAAGAGCACCATCGAGAAGGTGGAGGGCATGCGCCCCTACACGCCGCTCGAGCTCGCCGGCCGCAACGTCTACATCCGCGAGGGCTGCTACCTCTGCCACTCCCAGCAGATCCGTCCGATGCGCGACGAGATCGAGCGCTACGGCCACTACAGCCTGGCGGCGGAGTCCATGTACGACCATCCGTTCCAGTGGGGCTCCAAGCGCACCGGGCCGGACCTCGCCCGGGTCGGCGGCAAGTACTCCGACGAGTGGCACCGCGCCCACCTGATCGACCCGCGCTCGGTGGTGCCGGGCTCGGTGATGCCCGGCTATCCCATCCTCGCGGGGACCGTGGTCGACGACCGCCTGGTGCCGCTGGACGTCAAGGCCAACGCCGGCATCGGCGTTCCCTACACGGCCGAGCAGGTCGCCAGCGCGCGCATCGATTTCCGCGCCCAGGCCAATCCCGACGACAAGCACGTCGACGCCTTCCTGGAGCGCTGGCCGACGGCCGTGGTCCGCGACTACGACGGCGACCCGAGCAAGGTCACCGAGCTCGATGCGGTCATCGCCTACCTGCAGATGCTGGGCACCCTGGTCGACTTCAGCGTCTACGACGATCAGGCCAACTACAGGTGATGTCATGAGCTACGAAGCCGTTTCCTCCTTCGCCCAGACCTGGGGCCTGCTGATCTTCGTCGCCGTGTTCGCGGTGATCGTCGCCTACGCGCTGTGGCCGAAGAACAGGAAGAATTTCGAGGAAGCCTCCCGCATTCCCCTCGAAGACGACAAGCCCGCGGCCGACGACCGGCCCGCCGGCGGCAAACCGGAGTAGACCGACATGGCCAAGAAGGACATCGATGCCGTGTCGGGCGTCGAGACGACCGGGCACGAGTGGGACGGGCTGAAGGAGCTCAACAACCCGCTGCCGCGCTGGTGGCTCTACATCTTCTACGCCACCATCCTCTACGCGGTGGTGTACTGGATCCTGATGCCGGCGTGGCCGCTGGCGAACGGCTACACCAAGGGGCTGCTCGGCGAGAACCAGCGCCGCCAGGGCGAGATCGCCTACGAGGAGGTGGTCGCCCAGCGCGCCGTCTTCGGCACCCAGATCGCCAACGCCGACCTCTCCGCCATCAACGCCGACGCCAGCATGCTGGAGTTCGCCATGGCCCAGGGCAAGGCCGCCTTCGGCGACAACTGCGCGCCCTGCCACGGCTCCGGCGCCACCGGCAGCCCGGGCTATCCGAACCTGCAGGACGACGCCTGGCTGTGGGGCGGCACCCTCGACGCCATCCACACCACGCTCGTCCACGGCATCCGCTCGGACGATCCCGACACGCGCCTCGGCGACATGACGGCCTTCGGAGACATGGGCATCCTCGACCGGGCGCAGATCCGCGACGTCGCCTCCTACGTCCGCACGCTGTCGGGCCTGGAGCCCGCCTCCAACGTCGACGTCGCCGCCGGCCAGCAGGTCTTCGCGGAGAACTGCGTCGCCTGTCACGGCGCCGACGGCAAGGGTAACCAGGAGCTCGGCGCGCCGAACCTGACCGACAAGGTCTGGCTCTACGGCAGCGACATCGAGACCATCCAGAACACCATCACCCATGGCCGCGGCGGCGTCATGCCCGCCTGGACCTCTCGCCTCGACCCGGTCACCGTCAAGTCGCTGGCGATCTACGTCCACGGCCTTGGCGGCGGACAATAAGGGCGCCGCCGAAGGTCCGCCCCGCCTGACCCCACGCTTGGGGATCCCCCTCTGGCGCCCGGCAGGCGGATCCCCCAGCCTGCCGGGCGGTTTTGTCCGCCCTCCGTGGCCCGCTCCGGCGCGCGGACCCGCCTGGCGGCTCGGCCGCTCCCCCGCGCGCGCGGCCCGGCCGTCTCGGCCCGCCCTTTTCGCGCCTGCGAGGCCCGTCCGCCGGCTCCCTTGCCCGCGCGGACGGCACGGCGGCCGGCGCAGAGCGCCCGATCCCAGCAGAACCGGGCCCTGTGGCTGCCTCCTTTTTAGGCCGTGCCTGCCCAAGGGCTGCGCAGACTGCATTGCTGCGTTGCAACAATACCGGCTACTTCCCGGCGCCGACCGGGCCTATCTGGTGGGGCAGAGAGGACCGCGCATCGGATCGGTCCGCTCACGCATCGAACCAGTCCGCAGCTGCGGCAGGAAAAGCTCTGAAGCCATGAACACGACCACCGTCAACACCGCCCAGACCTCCGGCTTTCTCGGCCAGATCGTCGGCGCGTTCCGCAAGATTTCCGCGTCCCTCTGGGAAATGCACCAGATCCACGTGACCCACAGCGAGCTGTCGGCGCTCAGCGACCGCGAGCTTCTCGACATCGGCCTGCTGCGCTCCGACATCCGGTCGGTCGCCGAGGGCACGTTCCGCCGCCCGTCCGAGCCGGTTGCCGCCGCGCCGGCCGTCGCCGCCGAGCAGGACTACCGCCTCGCGGCCTGAGCCTTTTCCGGCCAGGTGCTTCACCTGGCCGATCAGAAATGGCTCTGCCAGCAAGCCTTTTCCGGCCAGGTTCTTCCCTGGCCGATCAGAAATGGCTCTGCCAACAAGCTTTTTCCGGCCAGGTTCTTCCCCTGGCCGATAAGAAATGGCTCCCTCAAGAAACCTTTTCCGGCCAGGTGCTTGACCCTGGCGGACGAGAAACGGTTTCCCTGACGCCTTCGTGTCGACCGGTCGCGGGTTCTGCTTGGCCGGCCGAACGCTCGGCGGCGGGGACGGCATGGTCCGGTCGGGCGATTGCGCCGGGCCGGCCGCCTCGGCGACCCGGTTCCTTGGCCCGACCGCGCCATGCAATGTCCAGGATGAGCTTCCCACCAGCGGTGGACGCGCGCGCGTCCGCCGCTTTTGCGTTCGGGGCTCCGGAGCCTTGTCCGATCAGGGGAGCCTTGTCCGATCAGGCGGACTCACCTGACCGATCAGAAACGGCGCCGGCATCAACCCCGTAAGCCCGTCCTCTGCGGTCGGACCGCGTCGGTCCGAGCGGGAAATGGCTGCAGAATCAAACCCTTGAGCAATTCCGTTTCGTCCAGATCGGTTCGATCCGAACGGGAAATGCGCTAGTCCAGCAGCTGGCCGTCGCAGACGCCCGGGTCGTCGTTGGTGCCGCTGCAGCCGTCCTGGTCCTCGCTGTCGTCCATCTCGTCCATGACCTTCTCCTCGCCGTCGAGCGAGCCCGGCGCGGTGCCTTCGCCCTCGCCGGAGATCTCGGCTTCCTCGGCGATCGACGGCAGGTTGTTCTCCTCGGCGGCCGGCGTTCCGCCGCTCTCGGTGTTCTTGTGCTGCTGGGCCTCGGCTCCGGCGATCGAGAAAAGCAGGATGCAGGCGCTGAGCGTGCTGACGGCGATGCGGGTCATGCGGTGTCCTTGGCTTGGATGCGCGGTCTGGCTATCGAAGGGCCCCGATGAGGGCTAGCCCAAATCGCCCTCGGACGGAAGTGGCCTGACCGGCGGCGGCGCCTTCCGGTTCCGGAGACCGGCCGCTGGAGCCATTTCCGATTAGGTGGAATCACCTGATCGATTGGAAATGCCCTAGCGGGCGCGTCGGCGCCAGCGCCCGGGCAGGGGAACCGGACCGATCGGCGTCGGCGCCCCGATGGCCTGGGCCACCACCCGGTAGGCGCGGCGGTAGTTGATCAGCCCGCCGGCGAAGAACAGCCCGCTTCCGACCAGGTACTGCCACGCCAGGAAGCCGTCGAGCGTCCGGCTGTCGCCCTCGCTGGCGAAGTCCCACAGGTAGGGGATCGAGGCGACGGCGAACAGCACCGAGCCGACCACGAAGGTCAGCGCGGTCAGGTTCATCAGCTGCAGCGTCACCAGGTCGTCGGCCTGGACGATCTGCAGGACGTTGATCACCGCGCCGGCCACGAACAGCAGGCTTCCGGCGATGAAGCACCAGGCGCCGGCCGTGGTGAGCCCGACGGACGACAGGAACAGCACGCTGCCCACGACGAACAGCAGCGTGCCGGCCAGATAGCTGGCGCCCGCCCAGAATTCCAGCTTCTCCCACACGTCGGCCGGCGCGCCCCGGTGCCGGTGATGGCGGACCAGCTCGGCCATGTCGTGGCCGGTGACGAGGAGGTAGAGCAGCGAGCCGGCGAAGAAGGTCCAGGCGCCGGTGTCGGCCCAGGCCGACAGCGCCGGGAAGAAGCAGATGCTGCCGGCGATGAACACCAGCCCGCCCGCCTCGTAGACGATCGCGTTGAGGGTCTCCCAGCGGAAATGCGTCTTCAGGCTCGGCTGCTCGCCGACGAGGTCGTGCAGGCGCGGCCGGTTGACGAACAGATGCGGCATGGGGCGGCGGCTCCCGCTTCAGGATCGATCATGGCGCGCAACGCCGGGTCGATCGACCCAGCGTCCCCTGGCGTCCCCATGACCTAGCGCATCTGCCGCCCGGTTCGAAACGGGTCGGCTCAGAACCCCTTCGCCAGCTCCGGCCAGTCGGCGAGCAGCGCGTCGCGGGCGCGGAAGCCGGCCGGCACCTTGTTGGCCGCCTCGTCGCGGGTCAGCCGGGCGAACACGTAGGTCGTCCCGTCCTTCTCCGCCCAGCCCACGTACCATCCCCAGCCGCGCGCCCGGTCGAACTCGCCGTCGGCCCGGCGGGGAAACGCGGCGCCGGTCTTGCCGTGAACCGTCCAGCCGTCCTCCGCCTCGCGCGTCTCGACGCTGGCGCGGGTCATCTCCATCGCCGCCCGGGAGACGGGCAGGGTGCCGGCGACGAGCTTCGACAGGAATGCCGCCTGCTCGCGCGGCGAGATCTGCAGCGACGAGGCGATCCACGACCGGTCGAGGCCGTTGTCCTGGCCCGGGTCGCCGGAGAAGTCGGCGTTGCCGTAGTCGAACGCGGTGCCGTAGCGGTGGAGCTTGTCCGCGCCCAGCGCGTGGGTGATCTGCTGGGAATACCAGACCACGGAGTACTTCAGCCAGCGGGTCGGGTCGGTCGGCTGCTTCCACTCGGGGCGCCAGGCGACATAGCCTTCCTTGAAGGGGAGGACGGGGTCGTGCGGCCCCTTCAGGAACCCGGCGTCGAAGCCCATGACGGCGAGCGCCACCTTGAAGGTCGAGGCCGGGGTGACGCGGCTGGCGCAGTCGCCGTGCTCCAGCACCGTGCGGCCGTCGGGGGTGGCGACGATGGTGCACAGCGTCTTCGCCGCTGCCGGTGCGGTCCACGCCGCGCTTGCCGCCAGGAGGGCCAGTGCCGTCGCCCAGATCTGTCGCATCCCCGCTTCCTTCGCTCGCGTGCCGATCGCCCACCGGTGACGGAAAAAGGCGGCGGTCCCGGGGCAGCGCGCCGCGCCGGCCTCCCCGGCGCCGATCAGGGTGAACGGCGGGTTAACGCGACAAAGCGCAAGCCCGCCCGCCGGCCGTCGCCGCGCCGAACGCCAAGGGTCTGCATTGTTTCGGCCGGAAAATGAACGAGGCGCACCGCTGTCTCACGGTGCCTCCGGGTCGAGCGGACCCGGAGGCGGGGACGTGATGCAGCGGTGCGCCTGCGGCAGCGCGCCGTTCGGAGCGCGGGTCGGCATCAGCCGACGTAGGCGTTGTCGTCGCGCTTGATGGCGACGATCGAGGAGCGCGGCAGCTTGCCTTCGCCGTCCGGGAACGGCGCGGAGGGGTGCTGGATGCCGACGAACATGGTGCGCCGATCGGCCGACCAGCACAGGCCGGTCACTTCCGACCCGTTCGGGCCGGTGAGGAAGCGCTCGATGCGGCCGGTGACCGGATCGCCCGCCAGCATCTGGTTGTTGCCGTGGCCGGCGAAGTCGCCCTCGTTGGAATCGTCGCCGTCGGTCTGGATCCAGACCATGCCGGAGGTGTCGATCGCCATGCCGTCCGGCGAGTTGAAGAGGTTGCCCTCGTTGATGTTCTCAGAGCCGGCATAGGCGTCGTCGTGGACGGTCGGGTTGCCGGCCATCACGTAGAGATCCCACTCGAACGCGTCGGCCGCATGGTCGCCGCCCTCCGGGCGCCAGCGGACGATCTGGCCGTAGTCGTTGGCCTCGCGCGGGTTCGGGCCGCCGACCGTCATCGGGTCGCCGCCGGCGTTGGTCCGCAGCGAGCCGTCGTCGGCCTTGACGCCACGCCGGCTGTTGTTGGTCAGCGCGCAGTAGGCTTCCGCCGCCACCGGATTGACGGCCACCCACTCGGGACGGTCCATCGTGGTGGCTCCGACCTCGGAGGCGGCCATGCGCGAGAAAATGGCGATCTCGGCGGCCGACATCCCGGTCGCGTCCGGGGTCAGTGCGACCCATTCGCCGGTCATGTCGTCGTTGAACTTGGCGACGTAGAGCTGGCCCTCGTCGAGCAGCGTGGAGGTGTCGCCGCCCGGCACGTAGACGTCGCGCGAGACGAACTTGTAGAGGAACTCGCCGCGCTCGTCGTCGCCGAGATAGACGACCACGCGGCCGTCCGGAGCGATCGCCACGGCGGCGTTCTCGTGCTTGATGCGGCCGAGCGCGGTGCGCTTCACCGGAACGCTCTGCGGGTCGGACGGGTCGATCTCGACGATCCAGCCGGCGCGGTGCGGCTCGTTCGGCGTCTTGGAGGTGTCGAAGCGGGCGTCGAAGGTGTGGTACTCGTAGTCCCAGCCTTCCTTCGACACGCCGTAGCGCTTGTAGCCGGCGGCCACGGGCTCGGCGTAGTCCGCATCCTCGGTGGCGCCGAAGTAGCCGTTGAAATTCTCTTCGCAGGTCAGATAGGTGCCCCACGGCGTCTTGCCGGCGCCGCAGTTGTTGAAGGTGCCGAGGCTCTCGGTGCCGGTCGGGTCGGCCTCGGTCTTCATCAGGTCGTGGCCGGCGGCCGGGCCGGAAATCTTCATCGGCGTGGTGTGGGTGATGCGGCGGTTGAGCGGGCTGTCCTGGACGATCGCCCAGCCGTCCGGCCCTTCGGCCACTTCCATCACCGTCACGCCCTGCAGGTTCTGCAGCTTGCGGACCTGATCGGCGCTCTGCGGCTTGCCCTCGGGGGCGCCGGGCAGGTTGATCTCGTTGTTGGTGTACTCGTGATTGACCGCGATCACCTGCCGGCCGTCGACGACGAAGAACTCCATGCCGTCGGTGTTCTCGCCGAACACCTTGTCGGCGTCGTCGGCGCTGCCGGCGGTCTCCTGGTCGAGCTCCGGCGCGCCGGGGAACAGCGGGTCACCCCAGCTCGCCAGCACCTTCCAGCTGTAGCCGTCCGGCACGTGCACGGTGCCGTCGGTGGCCGCCGGGATCGGCTTGAACGCGAAGCGCTCGGTCTGCTGGGCCAGCGCCGGGATCGCGTCGAGCAGGCCGGCGCTCATCACCGCCGCGCCGGAGCCGAAGGCGAGCGCGCCGCCCAGGAAGCCGCGCCGCGAGATCGCGCGCTCCACCACCTTGTCGAAGTCGTTCCCCTCCGGCCGCGGGAAGTTGATCTCGTCCCATGCGTCGGCGGAAAGACGGGTGCGGGTCTTCTCGGACATGTCTCGATCTCGATATCTGTTTGACGGAAGGGTTCCTGGTCGCGCCGCGATTCCAGATCGAGTTAGACTAATTCCAGTCTTGAACAGATTGATGACGCTCCCCCGGCCGGCCCCATTTTCGCCGGGCCCGGCCCCGGGAGGCCCCTCTTGCCAATCTGCAACCTGAGGTAGCTTTGACGCGGCCGCCGGAAATGCACAATGGAGCTGCGACACTTTGCCTGGTCTCGGGCGTCAGAGCGGATTCAACCGCCGCATCCACACGGGAAAAAGGGGAGCACTGACCATGCACACCATGTTTCGAGGCGCCGTCGTGGGCGCCGGCCTCGCCGCGCTGGCGGCGGCGGCCCCCGCCGTCTCCGCCCATCCGCTCGACGGGCTGAGCGAGGCCGAGATCACCGAGGCGGTGGCGCTGCTGCGGTCGAGCGGCGACGCCGGCGACGACACGCTGTTCCCCTACATAGCGCTGCACGAGCCCGACAAGGCGACGGTGCTGGCCTGGAAGGAGGGCGATCCGGAGCCGCGCATGGTGACCGTGCACCTGAAGCGGCCCGACGGCGCCTTCGTGGCGGAAGTCGACCTCGCCGCCGACAAAGTCGCCTCCATCGCGCCGACCGACCAGCAGACCATGCTGCTGCTGGCGGAGTTCCTGGAGGCGATGAACCTCGCCACCTCGGCGCCGGAGTTCGTGGCCGGGCTGGAGAAGCGCGGGCTTACGCCGGAGGACGTGTTCTGCCTGCCGCTGACCGCCGGCTCGTTCGGCCTGCCGGAGGAGGAGGGGCGCCGGCTCCTGAAGGTGCCGTGCTACGTGCTGCCGGAGACGTCCAACTTCTACGCCAAGCCGATCGAGGGGCTGTACGCCGTCGTCGACCTCAACGCCGACGAGGTGGTCGAGGTGCTGGATTCCGGCGCGCTGCCGGTGCCCAAGGACGGCTGGGGCTACACCGACGCGGAGGTGGAGGCGCGCACCGGCGCGTTGCGGCCGGAGATGAAGCCGGCGACGCTCTCCCAGCCGGACGGTTCCAACGTCACCATCGAGAACGGGCTGGTGAGCTGGGACATCTGGCGCTTCCGCGTCCGCGTCGACAAGCGGCCGGGCGTGGTGATCTCCAACATCGCGGTCGACGACCAGGGCCGCTGGCGCCAGCTGATGTACCAGGCGCACCTGTCGGAGGTGTTCGTGCCCTACATGGACCCGGACGACGGCTGGTACTGGCGCACCTACATGGACAGCGGCGAATACGGCTTCGGCATCTTCCTGACGCCGCTGCGCGCCGGCGTCGACTGCCCGGCCCACGCCACCTACCTGCCGGCCGTGGTGCACCAGGACGACGGCTCGCCGCTGTCGATCCCCGACGCCATCTGCATCTTCGAGCGCAACATCGGCGACCCGGCGTGGCGCCACTTCGAGATCTTCGCCCAGACGCCGGATCAGTTCGTGCCCGCCGAAGGCCGCCCGGCCACCCAGCTCGTGGTGCGGTCCGCCTCGGAGGTCGGCAACTACGACTACCTCGTCGACTACGTGTTCCACCAGGACGGCCGCATGGACGTGATGGTCGGCTCGACCGGCCTCGACGCGGTGAAGGGCGCGGCGGCGGAGAAGATGTCCGATCCGACGGCCGCCGAGGAGACCCGCTACGGCACGCTGATCGCGCCGAACCTGGTCGCCCCCAACCACGACCACTACTTCAACTTCCGCCTGGACTTCGACGTCGACGGGCAGGCCAACACCTTCATGCGCACCGGGCTGGTGCCGGCCGAGCACGACCGCGACATCCCGCGCACGTCCATGTGGGTGACCAGGACCGTGCCGGCGAAGACCGAGCTTGAGGGCCGCTTCAAGGTGAACCCCGACACGCCGGCCATGTACCACGTCATGAACATGGGCGCCGAGGGGCCGCTGGGCCACAAGCCGGGCTACATGATCATCCCCAACAACTCGGTCGCCTACGGGCCGTTCGACTTCGCCGGCGACCCGCCGATGAAGCGCAACGCCTACATCGAGTACACGTTCTGGAACACGCCCTACATGCCGGACGAGCGCTATGCCGGCGGCGCGTACGCCTTCCAGAGCGACGGCTCCGACACGCTGGCCACCTGGGTCGAGCAGGACCGGCCGATCGCCAACACCGACATCGTCACCTGGTACACGATGGGCTTCCACCACGTGCCGCACACCGAGGACTGGCCGGTGATGTCGACGATGTGGAAGGGCTTCATGATCCGGCCGTTCAACTTCTTCGCCCACAACCCGGCGCTGACCATCCGCACGCCGGCCGAGTGAGGCCTGCCGCCGGGGCGGAGCGTGCCGTCCCGGCGCTCAGCGCCTGGGCGGGTCGGCGCAGGCGATGCGGTCCCGTCCGTCCGCCTTGGCGGAATAGAGGGCCCCGTCGGCCAGCCGGATGAGGGCGTCCGGGGCGCTGGAGCGCTCCGGGTACGCGGTCGCGACGCCGATGCTGACGCTCACCCGGCCGTCGTTGCCGCCGTCAAACGGCAGCTTCAGGTCGCCGACCGCCCGGTGGACCCTGCGGGCCATCGTCAGGGCGCCCCGGTGGTCGGTGTTGCCGAGCACGATGGCGAACTCCTCGCCGCCGTAGCGCGCGACGAGATCCGTCGGGCGCCGGCCGAACCGGCCCAGCGCCCGGGCGATCTTCCGCAGGGCGTCGTCGCCGGCCAGGTGCCCGTTCAGGTCGTTGTAGCGCTTGAAGTGGTCGACATCGATCAGCAGCAGCGACACCGGCTGGTCGATCCGCTGGGCCCGCTTGAACTCGGTGCCCAGGAAGGCGTCCAGCCCGCGCCGGTTGGTCAGGTTCGTCAGGCCGTCGACGTCGGCCATCTGGCGGATGGTCCGTTCCCGGGCCTTCTGCTCGGTGATGTCGGCGTGGCTGGCGAGGATCAGTTCCTCGCCGTCGAGCTGCAGGCTCTCCAGGTAGACGTGCAGCCAGTGCCCGTCCTGAAGGCGGATCTTGTAGTTGAGCGAGACGCGCTGCTCCGACAGCCGCACGAAGTCGATGATGTTGGAGAATTGCCGCTGGCCGGGACGGCTGTCGATCGCCGCGTAGAACGTGTCGAAATAGTTCGACAGCAGCGACGTGCTCGCGTCTGTGAACGCATGCTTGTCGGTGAAGCGGTTCCAGGCGGCGTTCGACCACCGGATCCGTCCGGACCGGTCGAGGAGCGCAAGTTCAAAGGGGATGGAGGCGGCCAGCTTGCAGTTGACATACGCGTCGCCGGTCGGTGCGGCTTCGTTCACTCGGCCTGTCCCTCAATATTCAAGCAGAACGCCGGCTCCACTTGTGGACGTCAGTGTGAAATGAGTTTCTTCGAAATGGCGAGCGCGGTGTCTGGTCGACGCGAAACGCGACCCGATCGATCGAAGAGACCGGGCACGACTTGAGACGCTGAACGCAACGTGGGAGGCAGACCGCCACCGCGGGTGTCTCAAAGAGAACCCTGATGCAGGCCAAATGTTCCCGCCCGCAGGCGCTCCGCGGCGGGAAGGTCGAGCGCACCCGGGTTGCCCTCCCGGCTTCGACAGGAGATCCGGCACCCCCCAGACGCAAGCTGCGCCCGAACGGGGCGCAGCGCGGCGAAGCCTGGTGCGGGGGGCGGCGTCAGGGCCAGAGCCTTTTCCGATCAGGTGAAATCACCTGATCGATGAGAAATGGCTCCAGATTCAATACCTTGAGCAATTCCTTTTCGTTCAGATCGCTTCGAGCTGAACGGGAAATGCTCTACCCGTTGGCGATGTACTGGGCGCCGTTGGCCGTCACCACCGAGCCGGTCATGAAGGCGGCCGCGTCGGAGGCCAGGAACGTCACGATTCCGGCGATCTCCTCGGCCTTGCCGAGCCGGCCGACCGGGATCTGGGCGATGATGCTCTCCAGCACCTTTTCCGGCACGGCGGCGACCATGTCGGTGTCGATGTAGCCCGGGCAGATAGCGTTCACGGTGATGCCCTTGCGGGCGTTCTCCTGGGCCAGCGCCTTGGTGAAGCCGATCACGCCGGCCTTGGAGGCGGAATAGTTCGACTGGCCCATCTGGCCCTTCTGGCCGTTGATCGACGAGATGTTGACGATGCGCCCGTAGCCGCGGTCGCGCATGCCGTTGATGACCGGCCGGGTCATGCAGAACATCGAGTTGAGGTTGGTGTGGATCACCTCCGACCACTGCTCCCAGCTCATCTTGTGGAGCGTCGCGTCGCGGGTGATGCCGGCGTTGTTGACGAGCACCTCGATCGGCCCCAGCGCGGCCTCGATCTCGGCGGCGCCCGCCGCGGCCGCCTCGTGGTCGCCCACGTCGAACCGGAACACCTCGATGCCCGTCTCGGCCTTGAAGGCTTCGGCCTTCTCGACGTTGCCGGCGAAATTGGCTGCGACGGTGTAGCCCGCGTCTTTCAGCCCCCGGGAAATGGCGGCTCCGATTCCGCGGGTTCCCCCGGTGACCAGTGCGACCTTGCTCATGTTTCCTCCCTTTTCTCGGTAAATCGCCGTCGGCGGCAGCTCCCGCCGAAGGCGCGTGTCATGTGGGGCGGATGCCCCGGACCGGTGCGCCGCCCCGATCGGGGCCGCGCCGGTCAGTGCGGTGGCGGGCCGGTCGGAGCCCGGCGTCCGGTCTGCCGGGACCGATCGAGGGCGGCCCCGGATGCCGATCCCGACGGACCGGCCCGGTCGATCGGGCCGGTTCGAACCGGACGCGGAATGCTCTAACCCGACTCCGTGACAATCCAATGCCGAATTTGCAGGCGCTTATGCCTTAACTTCATGATTCGATGGCAGTTTCTTGAGCCGCTCCCGAAAGCGTGAAGCCACGCGCCCGGTCGGAAACGGTTCCGCGTCCAAAAGCCGGCCTCTGCCGTGTCCGCTCGGATCGAACCGGTCCGAACGGCAGGGTCTTTTCAAGGCCTTGGTGGTGGCAAGGGCAACGCCGGACGTGTCGCCCGCGCGGCCGGCCGGGCCACGCCGTCTCCTCTGGTATCCTCCTTGGGGCCGCAGCGGTTTGACCGCCGTCAACTTCTGGTGCTTCGGCGCGCTCGGCCGGGCGCCGTTTCCGGCCGAACACGCTCCACCTCGAACCGTAGCCGATCCTGCGGTCGGGTAAAGCCGCAGGGGGCGAAAAGCTGTCCGAAGTGGATCATTCGTCGAGCAGACACGGCCACTTCCTTGACAGTCCCTGAAACCGCGGCGCAAAGCTCAGCCTGCCGACGCGGTGCACCCGAGGTGCCTGCGCCCGTCTTCTCGCCGCCAGGCCGGTCGCCATCTCGCCTGCCGGTGCGCAAGTCGCCGCTCCTGCCGTGTCGGACCCCAATTGCGATGAACCAGGACAGCGCGCTGCCGACTGATGCCCCCCGTCCTTTGGCGCGGATCTTCAGCATTGCCGCCGGCGTCTATCTGGCGGCTGCAATCCTCATTGCCAGCGGCGTTTCGGTGCCGTGCTTCATGGCGCCGGGCATCTGCGATGCCGGCAGCCTCGTGCCCGTGGCGCTTTTTGCCAACCTTCCGATCCTGGTGGCCAGCGCCATGATGCTGGCCGGCGGGCTCGGCGCCGCGCTGTGGCCGCGCCGGCTCTGGCGCGCCATGGTTGTGGTGTTTCCGCTTTGGGGGCTTCTCAGTTTTTTTCCGGCCCTTTGGCTGTCAGGATCGTTCATCACCTCGGATTTCCCGAATGCGCTTGCCGTGATCCTCGAGCGTCTCGTCCTCACGTCGGCGGTGCTGATCATGGGGGTCGTGTTCCTCTGGCCCGTGCGCGGGCTCTCGCTGTCGCTGGCTGCACGGGCGTTCGGGGCGGCGCTCGGCGCGGCCGCGGTTGTAGGACTTGGGGGATCGGCAGCAACGGCGCTGTCGGTTTCGCGCCTCGCAGCGGCTCATGATCTGTGCGACGTCAGGGTGCGGACGATGTCGGCCACCCGGTACGTGCCCCTCTCAAAATGGTCGGCCTACTGGCTCCCGCAGTACGCGCGGTCGGTGCCAGAGCTCGAACCCGGTCTCCGGGTGTTCCTGGCCGTCGCCAGTCCGTGCGACGGCGAAGCAGCAGGCCGCAACGACCAGCACTGGTCGTTCCAGAAATGGGACTTTGTGCCGCACAGCTGACATCCCCGCCGGGGCATGTCCCGTTCGGATCCGATCGATCAGGCGTTTCTACCTGGCCGGACAGGGCACTGGTGGGTGCGCCGGTCCCCTCACAGGGCGATGGCGGTGTCGTCCTTGGCGGTGCGGATGACCACCAGCGTGTAGAAGCGGGCGACGTTGGTGCGGTCGCGGAACAGCCGCTCGCAGAGCGCGTCGAACTCCTCCATGTCGGCGAGCCGCATCACCAGCACCACGTCGACCGAGCCGGTCACCGCATAGGCCTGGCTCACCGCCGGTTCGGCGGAGGCGAGGCCGAGAAAGCGGCGCATCTGCTGCTCGCCGTGCTCCTTCAGCTCGACCGTCACGATCGCCCGCAGCGCGCGTCCGGCCTTTGCCGGATTGAGGATCGCCACGATGCGGTCGATCACGCCGGCGGCGCGCAGCCGCCGCACGCGCCGGAGGCAGCTCGACGGCGACAGGCCGACCTGGTCGGCCAGGGCCGCGTTGGTGCGCCCCGCATCGCGCTGCATCAGCGTCAGAAGCTTCCTGTCGATCCGGTCCATGTCTTCGCTTCCCCAACCGGCCGCGCCCTCTGCCCAGAAGCCGGGCGGAGCCCGGAAGCGACCCGCCGACCGGACCCACAGGCCGTTCGCGTGCAATATTATTGCACAAAGGTGCTCATTTTGACCAAAACTGCGATCCGCCCCGGGGTAGTGACGAGAGGGTTGAACGAGGGAGGTCGCCCGTTGTCGCCACTCGATTATGTCGTCCGCCGGACCGCCGCGATGCTGCGGATCTACTGGATGCTGGTCCGCATCATCGTGCCGGTCACCATCGTCACCCATCTCCTCGCCGAGCTCGGCGCGATCGATGCGGTCGCCCCGGCGCTGGCGCCGCTGATGGGCCTCTACGGCCTGCAGCCGGAGTTCGCCCTCGGCGTCCTCACCGGCGCGCTCGTCGGCATCTGGGGCGGACTGGCGGTGCTGTTCACGCTGGTGCCGGCGGCCGCCATCAGCACCGCCGACATCACCGTCTTCTCCACCATGCTGCTGTTCATGCACGCTTTGCCCATCGAGCAGCGGATCGTCCAGAAGGCCGGGCCGTCCTTCACCGTCACCACCGGGCTGCGCATCGTCGGCGGGCTGGCCTACGCGGCGGTCCTGCACGCGGTCTTCGCCGCCACCGGCTGGCTGTCCGAGCCCATCGATCCGGCCTGGATCCCGGTGAACGAGGCGGCCGGGTGGGGGGCGTTCCTCATCGATCTCGGCTGGGGCATGCTGCTGATGCTCGCCATTCTGCTGGCGCTGTCATGGACCGTGGAGATCCTGCGCCTCGTCGGGGCGATGGCCTTCGTGAACCGGGCGCTGGGTCCGCTGTTCCGCCTGGCCGGCCTGTCGCGCGAGGCGACCCATTTCACCGCCGTCGGCCTCGTCCTCGGCATCGCCTTCGGCGGCGGGCTCCTCATCGCCGAGGCGCGGGCCGGCCACGTTCCGCCGCGGCAGGTGTTCCTCTCCTGCGTCTTCATGGGCTTCGCCCACGGGATCATCGAGGACACGCTGGTCGTCGTGGCGGTGGGCGCCGACCTGACCAGCGTGCTGGTCGGGCGCCTCGCCTTCGCGATCGCCGCAACGGCGCTCATCGCGGTCCTGCTCGCCGCCGTCTCCGACCGGGCGTTCGGCCGCTGGCTCTACCGCCTGCAGGGCGGGATACAACATCTCTGACGGCGGGGAGAATTAGATTCAACGACAGAATTAAGACTGCCGAATTAGACTTTAAAACAAGCGTGATTGCGGTCTAGCCACAGAAGGAAGAACACTTGACCCACAAAAAATCCATGCATTCTTAATTTGTTTGATGGGTCAATTTTGATTTCGTATATAGAAATATCAGGACTTATTTCATCCGGAATAGAAAATCGACCCTCGTTAGGGCTTCCCTTATGGAGGTCACAGAGCGGCTTGTAGCGCTTTAGTTTATCCGAGTTCATACTGCGCAATTTCAGCAGCGTGGAGCTAAATTTTTTCAGTTCTATTTTCTGCCAGTCGGAGAAGCATTCGCAGCTTTGCAGATAGTATCTAAGGCTTACTGAAACTTGCGATGAGTCCAGGTGCTTCTTAAGGTCAATCGCGTCAACTACCGGTTCGGATTCAGGAAGCGTTTCCTGTCCGAACAGAGCGCTCTTTTTTCTCTTTTTTGGCTTTTTGGATGCGTTCCGCATAGAAGATCTTTATTTCATTCTTGGGAATTATATTGTTGCAACGTGCTTCTTCTGGAAGGCCTCCCCGAGCTTTTATCCAAGGGGCATGGTTATGGCTAATTCTCTCAAGTTGTTTGGCGCTAAATTTCCCAAAATTCCTGTACACCGCCTCTAGATAATCCTGAATCTCTTCAGCGATTGCAGGGGCCGGTCCAGCGGGGAGGGCCTCCCACCGGTTCGATGAATACTCATGGAATACGGATGTAATTACTGGCCCATGCGCCCAAGCCTCGAAGTCCTCTTCAAAGAGGGGCTTTGAGAAATTTGCAAGGTAGTAAGCCTGTGAGAAATACAGAAGCTTCTGGACCTTCAGGTGCGTCATAGCTTCGCCGGCTTCGCGGTCGACGCGATTGATGAACCATCGTGCAATGTCGATTGGCGGACACAAATCGGTCATAGCGACCTCCCCAAGTTCACAACTTTAAGTGATTTTCCTGATTCGTGTCACCTGTAATGTGAGACGCAGGCGCAATGATGTCAGAACTAGAATGCCCGGGGATATGAGATTTGGCTGCGCAGCTCCTTGGACCCGCGGAAGACGAGCAAGCTAGAAAAGGCGTCTGCCATAACAGCGCTTCATCTCATACGCGGAGACTTGGTCATCGAAAGAGCGAATAAAAGGGCTGCGACCGGTCCCGGTCGCAGCCCATGTTGTCGTCAGTCAGGCGCGGTCGGTCAGACCAGCTCGACGCACATGGCAACGCCCATGCCGCCGCCGATGCACAGCGTCGTCAGGCCCTTCTTGGCGCCGCGGCGCTTCATCTCGTGGATGAGCGTGACGAGGACGCGGTTGCCGGACGCGCCGATCGGGTGGCCGATGGCGATGGCGCCGCCGTTCACGTTCACGATCGAGGTGTCCCAGCCCATGTCCTTGTTGACGGCGCAGGCCTGGGCGGCGAAGGCCTCGTTGGCCTCGACCAGTTCCAGGTCCTCGGGCTTCCAGCCGGCCTTCTCCAGCGCCTTGCGCGAGGCCGGGATCGGGCCGGTGCCCATGATCGACGGGTCGACGCCGGCGGTCGCCCAGGAGACGATGCGCACCAGCGGCTCGATGCCGCGCTTCTCGGCGTCGGAGGCGCGCATGAGCACCACCGCCGAGGCACCGTCGTTGATGCCCGACGCGTTGCCGGCGGTCACGGTGCCTTCCTTGTCGAAGGCCGGGCGCAGCTTGGCGACGGAGTCCAGCGTGGCGCCGTGGCGGATGTACTCGTCGTCCTCCACCACCGTGTCGCCCTTGCGGCCCTTGATGGTGACCGGGACGATCTCGTCCTTGAACTTGCCGGCCTTCTGGGCGGCCTCGGCCTTGTTCTGGGAGCCGACGGCGAACTCGTCCTGCATCTCGCGGGTGATCTGCCACTGGCGGGCGACGTTCTCCGCCGTGCCGCCCATGTGGTAGCCGTTGAAGACGTCCCAGAGGCCGTCCTTGATCATGGTGTCGACCATCTTCAGGTCGCCCATCTTGTGGCCGGCCCTGAGGTGCGCGGCGTGCGGGGCCAGCGTCATGTTCTCCTGGCCGCCGGCGACGATGATGCTGGCGTCGCCGGTGGCGATCTGCTGCATGCCGAGGCAGACGGCGCGCAGGCCGGAGCCGCAGACCTGGTTCAGCGACCAGGCGGTCTTTTCCTTCGGGATGCCGGCGCCCATGGCGGCCTGGCGGGCCGGGTTCATGCCCTGGGCCGCGGTCAGCACCTGGCCGAGGATGACCTCGTCGACCTCGTCGGCGCTGATGCCGGCGCGTTCGATGGCGCCGGTGATCGCGACGGTGCCGAGGTCGGAGGCGGGCGTGTTGGCGAACGCTCCGTTGAAGGCGCCGACCGGCGTGCGTGCGCCGCTGGCGATGACGATCGAGTCCTGGCTCATCGGAGTCCTCCGAGTGTTGGATGGGACGGAATTGCCGGTCGCTGGGGCGCGGCCGCTCTCGTCCTCATATATGGGGAAGAAGTCGGACTTCTAACCTTGAATGGTGGTTGCCGGCCGATAGAGACCCGCCGGGGCGGCGCTGTCAACGCCGGAGCCCGGCCGGTGCCGATCGGCGCGGCGTGCCGAAAAATGCGGTGCGGAAAAACGGGTGTGGCATCGCGGCAAACGAACCCCTATCGTAACCGGAAACCGGGCCGATCGGGTTTGATAGACGTCAATCCCGGCCGGGCGCAAAGGGAGGTCGACGCACCATCATGGCGAAGACAGACAATCCGACCGTCATCAAGAAATACGCCAACCGGCGGCTCTACAACACCGGAACCAGCACCTACGTCACCCTCGAGGACCTGGCCGAGATGGTCAAGGCGGAGGAGGATTTCGTCGTCTTCGACGCCAAGAGCGGCGACGAGATCACCCGCTCGGTGCTCACCCAGATCATCTTCGAGCAGGAGAACAAGGGGCAGAACCTGCTGCCCATCGCGTTCCTGCGGCAGCTGATCGGGTTCTACGGCGATTCCATGCAGAACATCGTGCCGTCCTACCTGGAATATTCCCTGCAATCGTTCGTCCGCGACCAGGAGAAGCTGCGCAAGCAGATGACCTCGAGCTTCGGCGTCAGCCCGTTCGACACCCTCGACGAGCAGGTGCGCCGCAACACCGAGATGTTCGAGAAGGCGATGCGGATGTTCATTCCGTTCGGCGCGGCCGGCGAGGAGGGGACCGAAACCCCCGCCGGCGAGGAGCAGGCGGGCCAGCAGCCGGCCGGCGGTGCCGCGAGCGAGCTCGACGAGATGAAGCGGCAGATGGCCGACATGCAGAAGACCCTCAACGCGCTCACCGGCTTCGCGGCCCCCGGCCGCCCGGCCAAGGGCGGCAAGGGCAGCGGCGGCAAGGGCGGCGGCGAGGGCGGATCGACCCCCTCCGACTGACCGCCGTTCCGGATCCTTTCACCCGACCATTTTCCATGCGCCCCGGAGGCAGCTGATGACCGACCTCACCCTCGACCATGCCCGCACCATCATCGACACCGCGCTCGCCAAGGGCGCCGAGCTGGGCATGAACCCGCTCGGCGTGGTGGTGCTCGATGCCGGCGGCCACCCGGTCGCCCTCGTGCGCCAGGACGGCTCGTCGATGCTCCGCACCGACGTGGCCCAGGGCAAGGCCTACGGGGCGCTGGCCATGGGACGCGGCAGCCGCTTCCTGCACAACGCCGCGCTCGAGCGGCCGCACTTCGTGCAGTCGCTGTCGGGCATCGCCGGCGGCAAGCTGGTGCCGGTGCCGGGTGGGGTGGTGATCAAGGACGAGGCCGGAAAGACGCTCGGCGCCGTCGGCATCTCCGGGGACACTTCGGACAACGACGAGATCTGTGCCGTGGCCGGCATCGAGGCGGCGGGATTCAAGGCGCTGGTCGACTGACGCGTGCGCACTGCGGGTGCGCGCGCTGTGCGCAGCGTGCGCGTGCCAGTTTGGCTGCGCAATCGGCGTTTTTGCGCAGAAGCGCGCAGATTGGTCCCATCGCTGCGCACGCGGTCAGTGCGCAGCGAATCCGACGCCAGAATGTCTCTCGTGGAGGCCAGAAAGTCGCTGGTGGATGTGGTCGGCGGGCGCCGTCTTGCGCCGGGTGAGCAGCGAAATCGCCACGCCGGCCGCCATCTCGATCGTTGCGAGCGCTACTTTGCCGTCAGGATGCCGTAGATCTCATCCTTCAGCGCCAGGCGGCGCTTGCGCATGTCTTCCATATGCGCGTCGCCGGTCGGCTCCACATCGGTTTCGGCGCGATGGATCGCCCGGTTGAGCTCGTGATACTCGTCGGAGAGCTTCGCGTAATGCGCGTTTTCGGCCTTGAGCCGGTGCATCGCATCGGCATGCTCCGGGAATTCTTCCGCCAGCTCATGGGGTGTGTTCGACATTGATCGACGGGCTCCGTTCCGCGGACTCTGGGAGGCCGATCTAGTGATCGGCACTGTTCACTGAAACGACGCGCTTTGTTGCGCCGAGCGAAATGGCCACGCCGGCCATGACGTCGACGATCGCGATCACCGTCAGCAGGAAGAAGATTGAGGTCGCCGCGGCACCCACGGCGAGAAACTCGACGATGTAGACGATCATCACCACCGTGGAGACGATGTGATCGAGCACCAGGCGCCGGTGGAAGCGCGCTGCCTTGATGATCTCCGCGCCGAGCAGGCACACGGCCACCGCCAGGATCAGGTCGGCGAGCGTCGGCGTCCACGGCTGGCCGGAGACCAGCGTGAGCGTAAACAGGCTGCTCTGCCAGATCGGCGAGGTGGCCTCACCGCCGGCAAAGACGAACGCGATCACGTTGTAGAGGATCAGCGGGACGATGGTCAGCGGTATCGCGGAAATCATCCGGGCCTCCGAATCGGTGCCGTCAGGGACGGCTGCCGATATGTGCAGACTGCCCGGGCATCGGGGATGCCGGGCAGGTCCGGTTTGTGCGGGCGGGTCGGGGCGAGACCGGGCTCAGCGCCGACACGCGACCGAATCGGAGGACGCCTACGCGTCGCCCTTCACTTCGAGAACCTGACGACCGCGGTACTTGCCGGTCTTCAAGTCGATGTGATGCGGCCGGCGCAGCTCGCCGGACTCCTTGTCTTCCATGTAGCTCGGCTGCGCGAGCGCATCAGCCGAACGGCGATTGCCCCGCTTCATGCGCGAAGTCTTGCGCTTCGGAACTGCCATCGTCGTCTCCTTCGCGGACAGTGCGGACCAATTAGCTCCGATGCCCCAGACCGAGCCTGGGGTTTGGCAACCGTCCATGCACTTGGATGTTGAGCCGGTGTATATACAAACTGTGCTGCCCGTTGCAAAGCCGGTCACACGGAAAAATCGCGTGGATCCGTGCGGAATCCGCCAGATCGCCCGCGCGCCTCCGTTCCGGGCCCGGAAAACGCCCCCCTTAGGGCCGGACGCGCGGCTCCAGGCAGTAGAAAACCCAGTCCGACCGGCCCACTTCGCGCGTCACCCGGCCGGCCAGCTGCCGGTGCCCGGACGATGGCTTTCCCGGATTGCGGCCGTCCGGATCGGGCAGGGTGGTGGCCATCAGCGCGGCCTCGGCGGCGCTGATCCGGGCGGCCGGCTTGCCGAACGCCCGTTCGGCGCCCGCCTCCACGCCGAACACGCCCGGCGCGAACTCGGCGATGTTCAGGTAGATTTCCAGCAGGCGGTCTTTGGACAGCACGAGATCGAGCCAGAGGGCGATCGGGATCTCCAGCGCCTTGCGCACGTAGGATCGGCCCGGCCACAGGAAGAGGTTCTTGGCGGTCTGCATGGAGATCGTGCTCGCGCCGCGCGTCTCCTCGCCCGCCATGAACCCATCGACGACCTGGGAGAGCTGGGCGGTGTCGACGCCCCAGTGCATACAGTAGCGCGCGTCCTCGGAGACGACGACGGCGCGGATGAGGGGCGCCGACACGGCCTCCAGCGGGACCCAGCTGCGCGCCACCGGCTGACCGGTCAGCCAGCGACCGAGCATCAGGGTCGAGACAGGGTTGATGACGGAGTAGAGCAGCGTCAGGACGAAGGGGAGGGCGGCGAGCGCCAGCAGCACCCAGCCTGCGCGCCGCAGGACGCGGGCGGCCCGCCGTCTCGATCTTCTCGTCCGCTCTGCCACGGGGTCCGTCTCTGCCAAGGTGCCCATCCGGTTGCCGGTTCGCCGCCGATGTGATCGGAACTGCCGCCCGGGTCAACTCACGAACCTGCCGGAAGGTGCCACACGCTCTTGACGGGGCGGCGCGGCGGTCGCAAACGGAACGGGCGCCGAGCTTTCGGGGGCCCCAGCGCCCAGTTGCCGGACCGGCCAGGCAAGAAGGATTTCCGATGACCCCGTTCGAGGCACGTCTCGCGGACGCCGCCGCCGCCACCGAACGCGCGCTCGACGAGTTGCTTCCCACCCGCGAACAGGTGCCCGCGCGGATCGCCGAGGCGGTCCGCTATGCGGCGCTTGGCGGCGGCAAGCGGTTCCGGCCGTTCCTGGTCATCGAATCGGCGCGGCTCCTGGGCGGCGACATCCGCACGGCCCACGCGGTAGCGGCGGCGATCGAATGCGTCCACTGCTACAGCCTCGTCCACGACGACCTGCCGGCCATGGACGACGACGACATGCGCCGCGGCCAGCCGACGGTCCACAAGGCCTACGACGAAGCGACGGCCATCCTTGCCGGCGATGCGCTGCTGACGGTCGCCTTCGAGACGCTCGGATCCGACCGGACCCATCCCGATCCGTCGGTGAGGGCCGATCTCGTCGTCTGCCTGGCGCGCGCCGCCGGCAGCGGCGGCATGGTCGGAGGGCAGATGCTCGATCTTCAGGCCGAGGCTGCGACCGAGGCGCCGACGGAGGGCGGCATCGTCCGCCTGCAGGCCATGAAGACCGGTGCGCTCATCGCGGCGTCGTGCGAAGCGGGCGCGATTCTCTCCCATGCGGAAGAGATGCACCGGGCGCGGCTGCAGCGCTACGGCGAGGCCATCGGCGCGGCATTCCAGCTCGCCGACGACCTGCTCGACGTCGACGGCAGCGAGGCGGACGTCGGCAAGCGGACCGGCAAGGACGCGGCGCGGGGCAAGGCGACCCTGGTGTCGCTGAAGGGCGCCGACTGGGCGCGCAGCCGGCTGCAGCAGCTGGTCGAGGAAGCGGCGGATACGCTCGACATGTACGGCGAAGCGAAGGGCGTGCTCGTCGACGCCGCCCGCTTCGTCGCCAACCGCAAGGCGTGACGGGCCGCAGCCGGTCTGATCCAGATCACGACGAACTCAGGCCTGATCGACCTGAATTCTGAAAGCGCGATCGATTCTCATATCTCAGAGCGGGATGCGGACGGAAAAGCAGTGACCGCTTTTCCTCATCCCGCTCAGCGCCGGTCCTGGATCTTGATGATGTAGCTCTTCCAGGGCGCCGGCTCGGCCACGCGCTCGTAGAGGCCGATGGCGGCGGTATTGGACGTCGGCACCAGCCAGCGCAGGTGCGCCCATTCCCGGGTCTTGCCGATCTCTTCGAGCGCGTCGATCATCTTGCGGGCGACGCCGTGGTCGCGGGCTTCCGGGATGACGTAGAGATCGTCGAGCTGGCCGGCCCGGTGCCCGGTGATCGTCTCCGGAAGGTCGAAGAAGATGGCGAACCCGACGAGCTGGCCATCGAGGCGGGCGCCCAGAAGCTCGGCCGTCGGGTCGGCGAGCAGCAGCTCCGCATAATATTCGTCGGGACGGCGGGGCGCGCCGCGGCGCATTTCCTGCGCATAGGCTGCGATCAGGGGCGCGAGCTGGTGGGCCGATTCCTGTCCGATGGTGCCGATCTGAAGGTCCATGGCTCTCCTTTCGGATGGCGGCCGCAGGGCGTTGCGGCGCGCGATCGTCGTTCTGGTCAGCCCGTCGGATTGCACAGATCGACCGGCGATGGCCAGTCTTAATCGGGAACCGGGTCCCGCGGCCGGCGTTCGCTACGGCTGGCCCCAACCTGAACCGAGCCTAAACGTCGGGCTCAGTTCGCGTTCAGCGGCCGGTCGCTAGCTTCTCCATCGTGAGCGGCAGGATGACAGCCGCGAACGACAGGAGAAGAGACATGTTTCGCAAGTCCATGATCGCACTGGCCACCGTCGCAACGCTCGGTGCGGCTTCCGTCGTTCCCGCCACCGCCGGGCCGACGTACGGCCATGACGCCCGGACGGGCTCCGTCCAGGTCTACGACAGCCGCAACGGCCACCACGACGCCCGCGACGTAGGCCGCAACTACCAGGTCCAGAAGCACAATCAGCACGCAAAGCCGCAGAAGGTCTGCAGCGTCCAAAAGGTGCGCACCGTCCAGTGGACCAAGCACGGCAAGGTGGTTCGCCTCGTCCCGAAGACCGATTGCCACTACGTCAACTACCGCCCGCGCTGACCGTCTCCGCCGTCCGGAGGACGGGCCGCCCGGTCGGCGACTGCCGCACAACGAAAAAGCCGCTCCGAGATCCATCGGAGCGGCTTTTTTTGCGTTCGCAGCGCGCGCTCGGCGTGCGGCCGCGGCCACGCCGCTCGTGTGAGGGGGGCCAAGAAGCCCGGTACGCCGGCAAGGGGCTCCGAGCAGCTCGCAGTCGAATGGGGAACGGTGTCCCTGTTGCTTCCGATCGTGAGATCCGAGCGGCAGACGGGTCGAAAGGGCCGCGGACTGACGCGCCAACCGGCCCTTGCGCGCCGATGGGATGGACCTTCCGCAACATGAACCGCCGATAAACGCAGGGCTCAGGTTGGGTTCAGCGGGTGCCCTCTACCTTCATGAGCGTTGGCGGCAAGCGAGGCCGCCGCGCTCAGAGGAGAAGAGAGATGTTCAATCGCAAGACCTTCATCGCTGTTGCCACCGTCGCCGCCATCGGCGTTGGCTCCGTCGTCCCCGCCGCAGCGGTGGGCCCGACCCCTGCCGGCGCAGCTGCCGCGGCCCAGGCCGGCACGTCGCCGATCGTTCAGGTTCGCGACCGCTATGACCACAACGACCGCAACGACCGGGGCAGGCACTATCGGCGTGGCCACAACGACCATCGCGGTCACGGCTACCAGCGCGGCTACCGCCGGGGACAGATCTGCCAGGTGCGCCCGATGCGGGTGGTCCAGTGGACGCCGCGCGGCAAGGTCGTCCGCGTCATCCGCCAGCAGACCTGCTTCTTCGGCGGCGGCCGCCACTGGCGCTGACCATCGCCTCGGATGATGGACCCGGAACGGAAAGAGCCGCGTCGCGGGGATCGCGACGCGGCTCTTTCGATAGTCGGTGTACGCAGGCTGGCCGGTCTGCGGAGGCCTGGATCAGCTCCGCCGGAACTCGCGGATGTCGACGAATCGGCCGGCGATCGCGGCGGCCGCGGCCATGGCCGGCGACACCAGATGGGTGCGCCCGCGGAAGCCCTGGCGGCCTTCGAAGTTGCGGTTCGAGGTCGAGGCGCAGCGCTCGCCCGGCTGAAGCCGGTCGGCGTTCATGGCCAGGCACATCGAACAGCCCGGCTCGCGCCATTCGAAGCCGGCGGCAATGAAGATCTTGTCCAGACCCTCGGCTTCCGCCTGCTCTTTCACGAGGCCGGAGCCCGGCACGATCAGCGCGCCGACGCTTTCGTGGACCTTGCGGCCCTCGACGACCTTGGCGACGGCCCGGAGGTCCTCGATGCGGCCGTTGGTGCAGGAGCCGATGAACGCCTTGTCGATGGTGATGTCGGTGATCTTCGTGCCCGGCACCAGGCCCATGTAGTCGAGCGCACGTTCCATGGCGCGCCGCTTGCCTTCGTTCGGCGCATCGGCCGGATCGGGCACGCTGCCCTCGATGGACACGACGGCGTCCGGGGAGGTGCCCCAGGTGACGATGGGCGGCAGGTTGGCGACGTCGAGGCGGATCTCGCTGTCGAAGTGGGCGCCCTCGTCGCTCGGCAGCGATTCCCAGTAGGCGCGGGCGCTGTCGAATGTCGCGTCCTTCGGGGCGCGGTTGCGATCCCGGATATAGGCGTAGGTCGTCTCGTCCGGGGCGATCATGCCGGCGCGGGCGCCACCCTCGATCGACATGTTGCAGACGGTCATCCGGCCTTCCATGGACAGCGCGCGGATCGCCTCGCCGGCATATTCGATCACGTGACCGGTGCCGCCGGCGGTGCCGATGGTGCCGATGATCGACAGGATGATGTCCTTCGCGGTCACGTCGTCGGGCAGTGTCCCGTCGACGGTGACGCGCATGTTCTTCGCCTTGCGCTGCAGGAGCGTCTGCGTGGCGAGCACGTGCTCGACCTCGCTGGTGCCGATGCCGTGCGCCAGCGCGCCGAAGGCGCCGTGGGTCGAGGTGTGGCTGTCGCCGCAGACGATGGTCATGCCGGGCAGGGTGAAGCCCTGCTCGGGGCCGACGATGTGGACGATGCCCTGGCGCGGATCGAGCTCGTTGTAATACTCGATGCCGAATTCCGAGGCGTTCTCGCCCAGCGTCGCCACCTGCAGCGCCGACTCTGGATCCTCGATGCCGTGGCTCCGGTCGGTCGTCGGCACGTTGTGGTCGACGACGGCGAGGGTGCGCGACGGCGCGCGGACCTTGCGGCCGGTGAGGCGGAGGCCTTCGAAGGCCTGGGGGCTGGTGACTTCGTGAACCAGGTGCCGGTCGATGTAGAGGAGGGTGGTCCCGTCCTCCTGCCGATCGACCA
Source organism: Amorphus sp. MBR-141 (assembly GCF_053628695.1). NCBI lineage: Bacteria > Pseudomonadati > Pseudomonadota > Alphaproteobacteria > Hyphomicrobiales > Amorphaceae > Amorphus > Amorphus sp. MBR-141. The sequence goes on along the minus strand of NZ_JBRJGW010000002.1, from coordinate 286,441 downwards.
CGTGGTCGTCCCAGATCTTGTCGTAGAGTGTGCGGGGCTTCGTCATGGCACTTACTTCGGTCGGTTGACGCGGAAAGGCAAGTTCAGGCGCAGGCGGACGGCGAAAAAAGATGCACGCGCATGCATCGCGCGCGCCTCATTCGACGCTCGCCGACGGATGCGTGAGGAGCGCGTAGAGGGCCGCCGGATCGCGCGAGGCGCGCAGCTTGGTGGCGGTTTCGCCGTCGCGCAGAACCCGGGCGATGCGCGCCAGCGCCTTCAGGTGATCCGCGCCGGCACCCTCCGGCGCGAGCAGCAGGAACACCAGGTCGACCGGCTCGTCGTCAAGCGCGTCGAAGTCGACCGGACGGTCGAGGCGGGCGAACACGCCGACGATCTTGTTGAGCGGCACCAGCTTGCCGTGCGGAATCGCGATGCCATCGCCGATGCCCGTCGAGCCGAGGCGCTCGCGGTGCAGGAGCGTGTCGAATATCTCCCGCTCCGGATGCCCGGTAAGCGTGGCGGCCTTGGCGGCGAGCTCCTGCAGAACCTGCTTCTTGCTCTGCGCCCTCAAGGCGGGGACGACTCCCTCTAGGCTCAGGAGGTCGTTGAGTTCCATGACGAATTCCCGTTCGGGTCCGTAGCGGAGGCGCTCAGGCGAAATGGCTTGGCTGCGGCTGCTACGAGGCCGGGCTCGCTCCGAGGGTCAGTTGCCCCGGGCGCCGGCCTGGAAGGCCGGGTCGATCCAGCCGATGTTCCCGTCGGTGCGCCGGTAGACGACATTGATGGTGCCGTTCGCAGCGCTCTTGAACACCACGACGGGGGCTTCGGTCAGGTCGAGATCCAGAACGGCCATGCCGACCGTCATCGTGCGGATGTGGGTGGCGGTCTCGGCGACGACGACCGGCGCGTAGTCGAGCGGCACTTCCTCTTCGTCGTCGGGGGTCTCGAGCACGAAGGCCGACGCCTGGAACGCTTCCTCGGCGCCCGGCTGGGGCTGGTGCGACTTCAGGCGGCGCTTGTAGCGGCGCAGGCGCTTCTCGACGCGCTCGGCGGCCTGGTCGAAGCTCGCCGTCGCATCGGTCGCCTGGGCGGAGGTCTTCAGCACGACACCCGTGTCGAGGTGCACCGAGCAGTCGGTCTTGAAGCCGTGACCCTCGGGCTCGACGACGATCTGGCCGCTGTAACCACCGTCGAAATATTTCCGCACCGCCTCGTCGACACGCTCTTGGATGCGTTCGCGCAGCGCAGTGCCGATATCCATGTTCTTGCCGGAAATCTTCAACATGTTGGGTATCGGTCGCAGGATCGAGGACGGGCTCGGTGGACCCCTATTTGGTCGCAGTCTGACCGGTGCGGCAAGGGGGAAGGCGCGCCCGGCCCGGCGAGGCCACCCTGAGGGCGACGCTCGGAAAGCCGCGCGGTTCTACGAGTGCGCCGGAACGCTGTCAACGCTGCACCGGCGCGAGCGGCACGCTTAGGGTCGTCCCGGAGGCGTCCGCCTCAACCGGAACGGGCCGCGCCGTGCGCTGCGCGTGCTGCTTTTCGCGCCGCCGCTGGACCGAGGAGGGGATGTGCATCGCCTCGCGGTATTTCGCCACCGTCCGCCGGGCGATTTCGACGCCGTCCTCGTTGAGCTGCTTCACGATGGCGTCGTCCGACAGCACCGTGTCCGCGCACTCGGCATCGATCATCCGCCGGATCCGGTGGCGCACCGAGGCGGCCGAGTGGGCCTCGGCGCCGTAGGTGGCGGCGATCGCGGCGGAAAAGAACGTCTTCAGTTCGAACAGGCCGCGCGGACAGGCGAGATACTTGTTGGAGGTGACCCGGCTGACCGTCGATTCGTGGATGCCGATCTCGTCGGCGACCATCTTCAGCGTCATCGGCTTCAGGTGGGAGACGCCGTGCTCCATGAAGCCGCGCTGCTGCTCGACGATGACGGCGGCGACCTTGAGGATGGTGCTGGCGCGCTGGTCGAGGCTCTTCACCAGCCAGTTGGCGGCCTGCAGGCGCTCGTTGAGGTAGCTCTTGTCGCCGGGGTTACGGGAGGCCCGCACGGCGGTGGTGTAGACGCCGCGGTTGACGAGGACGCGGGGCAGCGTGTCGCTGTTGAGCTCGATCCGGAAGCCGCCGTCGGCATCGGGGGTGACCAGCACGTCGGGTACGACGGCGCGCACCGGCTCCACGTCGAAGCGCAGCCCGGGACGGGGATCGAGGGCCTTCAGCGCGTTCAGCATGTCGGCGAGCCGGCCGGACGACACCCCGCAGACGCGTTCCAGGGAAGGGAAGTCGCGCCGCGCCACCAGCTCCAGATTGGCGAGCAGCCGGCTCATCGCCGGGTCGAGCGTGCCGGCCTCGGCGAGCTGCAGGGACAGGCATTCGGTGAGGTCGCCGGCGAACACGCCGGCCGGATCAAGGGCCTGGCAGCGAGTGATCACCTGGTCGAGGAAGGGGGCGGCGACGCCGAGCCGCCGGCCCAGCTCGGCGCGGTCGTCGCGCAGGTAGCCGGCCGGATCCAGGCAGTCGACGAGATAGAGCGCCACGACGCGGGCCGGCCCGGGCTCGAAGCCCAGGGAGATCTGCTCGATCAGGTGGTCGCGCAGCGTCGCCGTGCGGCTGTCGGACGGCTCGAAGGGGTCGTCCGGCCGGTTGCCGCCTGCGCCGACCGAGCGCCAGGGGTCGGTGGCGTAGGCATCTTGGGAGGCGTCGGCGACGGCCGGCGCGTCGGGATCGAGGGCACTCGGCGGGGCGTCGAGATCGGCGGGGTCGGCGGCGTCGTAGCGATCGGCGGACGGGGCGTCGCCGTCGTCGGCCTCCGGGCCGGCGTCGCGGACCGTCTCGGCGTGCGTGAAGTCGGGACCGTCGTCGTCGGTCTCGACGCGCTCGAGCAACGGATTTTCCTCGATTTCCTTGTCGATGACCGCCGACAGTTCGAGATTGGTCAGCTGCAGCAGCTTGATGGCCTGCATCAGCTGCGGGGTCATGATCAGGGTCTGCGTTGGCCGCAGATCAAGGCGTGGCGCGAGACTGATCGGCACGGGCGGCCGCCATTGTTGGTTGTTGGTCCAATTCTTGCGTAGTCGCACCCGAAAGGGGTAACGCCTTGCCGCGCCGAATCAAAGGGTAAATTGCTCGCCGAGATAGAGTCGGCGCACGTCGGGGTGCGCCACGACTTCGGCGGGGCTGCCGTGGGTGAGCATTTCGCCGGACGCGATGATGTAGGCCCGGTCGATCAGGCCGAGCGTCTCGCGGACGTTGTGATCGGTGATCAGCACGCCGATTCCGCGCTTGGTCAGGTGGCGGACGAGATCCTGGATGTCGCCGACGGCGATCGGGTCGATGCCCGCAAACGGCTCGTCGAGCAGCATGAAGGACGGCCGGCTGGCGAGCGCCCGGGCGATTTCGCAGCGCCGCCGCTCGCCGCCCGACAGCGCGGTGGCGGGGGCATCGCGCAGATGGGTGATGCCGAACTCCGACAGCAGGCTTTCCAGCTCGGCCCGCCGCTTCTTGCGGTCGCTCTCCACCACCTCCAGCACCGACATGATGTTGTTGGCGACGGTCAGGCCGCGGAAGATCGAGGCTTCCTGGGGCAGGTAGCCGATGCCGAGGCGGGCACGGCGGTACATCGGCAGTTCGGTGATGTCGAAGCCGTCGAGGCTGATCTTGCCGGCGTCGGGACGGATCAGCCCGGTGATCATGTAGAAGACGGTGGTCTTGCCGGCACCGTTGGGGCCGAGCAGGCCGACGGCCTCGCCGCGGTTGACAGAGATCGAGATGCCGTGCGCGACGGTGCGGCGCCGGTAGGCCTTGGCGATGCCATGCACCGCGAGCACGCCGTCCTCGGGCCGGGCGTCGAAATCCTGGCGGGAGGCCGACGGAGCGTCGGCGGGCCTGGCGCGCCTCGGCCGGACGGGCCGCCGCGGTGCCGCGGCGCCCTCCTCGGCCCGCGGATCCGCGGTGATCGGCCGCGCGGGTCGGGGACGACGGGGCGGCTCCTGGCGGTTCACGTGGCGGGCTCCGAGTCTGGTGTCATTCCAATCCTGTTAGTTCATCCCGCGCCGTAATGAAAACACCCAATGGCGTTTCGTCCCGCAATCGGGAGATTAGGTGGCGCAGGCGCCGGCCTTCCGCGCGTCCGCAACGACCGGCTGACGGTCCAATATGGGAGCTCTTCCCCCGGGCGCCCACCCTTTGACGTCGTCAAGTGCGGGCAGATGTCGACCGGTTCTGCGGCGAAAGCGCGACGGCGGCGCGATTTTCGACTTGATCGCCCGCGCTGTGGTTGGCAGAGGAAGGCATGGCAGCCCCCAAACCGATCAATCCTCTCCTGAAGCTCGCGCTCGAGCTCGGGCCCCTCGCGATCTTCTTCGTGGTCAACGCGCGGGCCGACCTGTTGTCGGCGACGGCGGCATTCATGGTGGCGACGCTGGTGGCGCTCGCGGTCTCCTACGTGCTGCAGAAGCGCCTGCCGCTGATGCCGATGGTCACGGGCGTCGTGGTGCTCGTCTTCGGCGGCCTGACGCTGCTGCTCAACGACGACACCTTCATCAAGCTCAAGCCGACCATCGTGAACAGCCTGTTCGCGGTGGTGCTGTTTTCCGGACTCATCTTCTGGAAGCGCCCGCTGCTGGGGCTGGTGCTCGATTCGGTGATTTCGATCGACGACGACGGCTGGCGCAAGCTGACGCTGCGCTGGGCGTTCTTCTTCGTGTTCCTGGCGGTGCTCAACGAGATCGTCTGGCGCAACTTCTCCAGCGATTTCTGGGTGTCGTTCAAGGTGTTCGGGATCATGCCGATCACGCTGGTCTTCGCGCTGGCGCAGATCAGGCTGATCGAACGGCACAGCCTCGAGGGGAAGACGGTGGAGGCGGGCAAGGACGCCGCCCCTGCAAACGACCCCTGACGGCTATTCGACGTCGAATTCGAAGTAGGTATCCGGGAACGGCTCGTCGCGCAGCGTGTAGTGCCACCATTCTTCGGTCAGGTTGCGGAAACCGGCCGTCGTCATCGCATCGAGGAGCAGCCGCCGGTTCGCCTGAGCCTCGCTTGAGACCTCCGTCGAGGCGGTCGCGGACAGCGGCGAGAAGCAATCGAAATCCGTGCCCATCTCGACCCCTGTCGAGCTTGACGAGCTTTGGTCGCAGCGCTCGGGACGGGCGGGCAGCGGTGCCTCCGGCATGGCGAGCGGAACGATCGCAAGGTCGACGGTGCTGCCCCGCGAATGGCCGGAGCGGTCGGCGATGTAGCCGTCGGGAATGAGCCGGGCCTTGTCGATCTCGGGATAGAAGTAGCGCTCGCCCGGGACCTCCGACTTCGTCCACTCGACGAACGCCGCCACCGCCTTCCCCGGCCGGTAGCAGTCGTAGACGATCAGCGAATAGCCCTTCGGCTTCAGGGCTGCCTGGACGCGGGCCAGGCCTTGGGCGGCCGGCCGCGTGAGGATGCACGCCGGGGCGCGATAGCCCGGCACGTGTGACCCGGTGAAGTTGTCCGCGCCCGCATAGCGCATCTCCTGCCGGATCGTGGGTGCGAGATCTGCGAGATGGACGAAGCCATCGGGCAGATCTGCGGCCGCGGCCGGCGAGGCGAATGCGGAGAGGAGAAGGGCGCAGATCCATCGACGCATGGCGGACCTCAAGTCGGACATTGCGAGGCCGAGGAGGGGCCGGTCGTCGCCTGCGGCGCCCCGTCGGAGGCGCCGCAGGTATCGGACGATCAGCCGGCGGTGCGGTTCATCCGGTTTTCCACGAGGCTGTCGACCACCGAGGGGTCGGCCAGCGTCGAGGTGTCGCCGAGATTGTCGAAGGAATCCTCGGCGATCTTGCGCAGGATGCGGCGCATGATCTTGCCCGAGCGGGTCTTCGGCAGGCCCGGGGCGAACTGGATCAGGTCGGGCGAGGCGATCGGTCCGATCTCCTTGCGCACCCATTTCACGAGTTCCTTGCGCAGTTCCTCGGTCGGCTCCTCGCCCTCCATCAGCGTGACGTAGGCATAGATGCCCTGGCCCTTCAGGTCGTGCGGGAACCCGACCACGGCGGCTTCCGCCACCTTGTCGTGGGCGACGAGCGCCGATTCGATCTCGGCGGTGCCCATCCGGTGGCCCGAGACGTTGATGACGTCGTCGACCCGGCCGGTGATCCAGTAGTAGCCGTCGGCGTCGCGCCGGCAGCCGTCGCCGGAGAAGTAGTTGCCCGGATAGGCCGAGAAATAGGTCTGCATGAAGCGGTCGTGATCGCCGTAGATCGTGCGCATCTGGCCGGGCCACGAATCGACGATGATCAGGTTGCCCTCGGCGGCGCCCTCGAGCACCGTGCCGCTTGCGTCGACCAGCGCCGGCTGGATGCCGAAGAACGGCTTCGTCGCCGAGCCGGGCTTGAGGTCGGTGGCCCCCGGCAGCGGCGTGATGAGGATGCCGCCGGTCTCCGTCTGCCACCAGGTGTCGACGACCGGGCAGCGGCCGTCGCCGACCACGTTGTAGTACCACAGCCAGGCAGCGGCGTTGATCGGCTCGCCGACCGAGCCGAGGATTCGGAGCGAGGCGCGCGAGGTCTTCTTCACGTGCTCGTCGCCGGCACCCATCAGGGCGCGGATGGCGGTCGGGGCGGTGTAGTAGATGGCGACCTTGTGCTTGTCGATCACCTCCCAGTGGCGCGAGGCGCTGGGGTAGGTGGGGACGCCCTCGAACATGACGGTCGTCGCGCCGTTCGCGAGGGGGCCGTAGACGATGTAGGAGTGGCCGGTTACCCAGCCGACGTCGGCGGTGCACCAGTAGACTTCGCCGGGCTTGTAGTCGAACACGTACTGGTGGGTCAGCGAGGCATAGACGAGGTAGCCGGCGGAGGTGTGGAGCACGCCCTTGGGGCTGCCCGTCGAGCCGGAGGTGTAGAGGATGAACAGCGGATCCTCGGCCCCCATCTCGACCGGCGGACAGCTCGACGACACGCTGTCGGAGACGTCGTGATACCAGACGTCGCGGCCTTCCTTCATGGTGACGTCGCCGCCGGTGCGTTTCACCACGATCACCGTCTCGACGCTCGGCGACTTGTCGCAGGCGGCGTCGGCGTTGGCCTTCAGCGGGATCTTGCGGCCGCCGCGCACGCCTTCGTCGGCGGTGATGATCAGGCGTGAATCGCAGTCCTGAACGCGACCGGCCAGCGAATCGGGCGAGAAGCCCGCGAACACGACGGAGTGGATCGCGCCGATGCGCGCGCAGGCGAGCATCGCGTAGGCGGCTTCCGGGATCATCGGAAGGTAGATCGTCACCCGGTCGCCGCGGCCGACGCCGTGCGCCTTGAGCACGTTGGCGAAGCGGCTCACGTGCTCCTTGAGCTCGCGGTAGGTGATGATCTTCTGCTCGTTCGGGTCGTCGCCTTCCCAGATGATCGCAGTCTTGTCGGGGGTCTTCTCCGCGTGCCGGTCGACGCAGTTGTAGGAGACGTTGAGGGTGCCGTCCTCGAACCACTTGATCGATACCCTGTGCGGGTCGAAGGTGGTGTTCTTGACCTTGGTGAACGGCTTGATCCAGTCGATGCGCTTGGCCTGCTCGGCCCAGAAGGAGGCCGGGTCCGCGATCGAGCGTCGGTACATGTCCTCGTAGCCCGCAGCATCGACCAAGGCGTCCCTGGCGACGGCTTGCGAAACGGGGATGATGGTCTCCGACATGCATGTCCTCCCTTGAAACCGGTTGACCGGGTTGAGGTCCCGCGCGGTGGTTGGCCCGCATTATGCGTTTGGCGCGCATTATGCGAAGGGGCCTTGCCCGCGTCTACACGACCTCAGTGGACCTGACTGGATGCACGCGCAAGTCGCGTCAACCAGCAAAATGCCGCGGAGACGGGCAATTCCGGGGCAGGCGACACCAGGGCGGGGGACGGTGTTGAGCACACATCTTGCGGCAGACGCGTTCTTCTGGCAATTTCTGACAAGCGATTAGGACAGGATTGCTGTCGTAAAATAGACCGGACCAAGCGACGGGGCTGGAAATCCGGGCCGTCCGGTAAGATGATGGCGACCACTGACTGGCGGGCGGGGTATCGGGGCGATCGGGAGGATCGATCCCCATCACCGGCCGGGAGACGCGCGCGCAGGCGGCTCCCGCAAATGGGCCAGCCGAAGATTGCGCGGCGCTTCCGGTGACGATCGCCTGCTGGATCGAGCTGCTGCCCTCCGGGCGGGGGCGCGGCCCGGTCGGGCGGGATCCGCCAGCGCCTGCCATCGGAGCGACCAGGGTTGCGGGACCTTCCCGGACCGGTGGCTCCGGCTCTATGCGAGTTTGAGCGCCGTACGCGCGCGGAGGCAACCCTCCCGTGAGCACGGCCGCTGCGCCATCCGGCGTTCGTACGAACGCAGTCTGGGCGGGGCAGGGTATCGAGATCGGTCGGAAGACCCCGGGGGCGGGCCGCCCGCGGGGTCATTCGGCCGGGAAGCGTACCGGACCGGGCACGGGCCGGCGCTTCACACGAGTGGACGCGATCGCGCTGCCGCCGGCTGGCATCAGCCGGCGGCAGGCGATCCAGACGAGGCATGCGGACGATGAACGAGATCACGGGTGGACCAGTGAGCGTCGTGGCCCCGGCCCAGACCGGCCAGGGCACGCAGGACCGCGGCGCTGCCGCGCACGCCGCACGGACCCGGGCCGCCACCAACGGCCTCTATCGTCCGGGCGCCGAGCACGACGCCTGCGGCGTCGGCTTCGTGTGCGACCTGCACGGCCGCAAGTCGCATCGGATCGTCCGGCAGGGACTGGAGATCCTCGTCAACCTGACCCACCGCGGCGCGGTCGGCGCGGATCCGCTCGTCGGCGACGGCGCCGGCCTGCTCTGCCAGATTCCGCACGGCCTCTACGTGGAGGAATGCCGCCGGCTCGGCTTCGAGCTGCCGGAGCCGGGCGCCTATGCCGTCGGCATGGTGTTCATGCCCCGCGAGGACGGGCTGCGCGCCCATTGCGCGGACATCATCGCCTCGGCGATCGAGGCGGAGGGCCACGTGCTGCTCGGCTGGCGCGAGGTGCCGGTCGACAACTCCGGGCTGTCGTCGCTCGTCACCGACGTCGAGCCGGTGCACATGCAGGTGTTCATCGGCCGCGGCGCCGACGAGGTCGACGAGGACAGCTTCGAGCGGCGCCTCTACGTGCTGCGCAAGGTCATCTCCAACACGATCTACCGGGAGACAGAGGGCGAGAAGTCGGAGTTCTACGTCGTCTCGATGAGCTGCCGGACCATGGTCTACAAGGGCATGTTCCTGGCCAACCAGCTCGGTCCGTACTATCGCGACCTGACCGACGAGCGCTTCGAATCGGCGCTGGCGCTGGTGCACCAGCGCTTTTCCACGAACACCTTCCCGTCGTGGCGTCTCGCCCATCCCTACCGGATGGTCGCCCACAACGGCGAGATCAACACGCTGCGCGGCAACGTCAACTGGATGGCGGCGCGCCAGGCGAGCGCCGAATCCGAGCACTTCGGCGCCGACATCCAGAAGCTGTGGCCGATCTCCTACGAGGGCCAGTCGGACACGGCGTGCTTCGACAACGCTCTCGAGTTCCTCGTCCAGGGCGGCTACTCGCTGTCGCACGCGGTGATGATGCTGATCCCCGAGGCCTGGGCCGGCAATCCGCTGATGGATGACGAGCGCAAGGCCTTCTACGAGTACCACGCCGCCCTGATGGAGCCGTGGGACGGGCCGGCCGCGGTCGCCTTCACCGACGGCCGCCAGATCGGCGCGACGCTGGACCGCAACGGCCTGCGTCCGGCGCGTTACGTCGTCACCGAGGACGGCCTCGTGGTGATGGCCTCCGAGGCCGGCGTGCTGCCGATCCCCGACGAGAAGATCATCTCCAAGTGGCGGCTGCAGCCCGGTCGCATGCTGCTGATCGACACCGAGGAAGGCCGCGTCATCTCCGACGAGGAGGTGAAGCGTCAGCTCTCCACGGCCAATCCGTATCGCGAATGGCTCGCCCGCACCCAGATGGTGCTGGAGGATCTGGTGCCGGTGCGCGGCCGCACGCCGACCACCAACGAGAGCCTTCTCGATCGCCAGCAGGCGTTCGGCTACACCCAGGAAGACCTGAAGTTTCTGCTGGCGCCGATGGCGACGATCGGCCAGGAGGCGATCGGCTCGATGGGGACCGACACGCCGCTGTCGGTGCTTTCCGACCGGCCGAAGCTGCTCTACACCTACTTCAAGCAGAACTTCGCCCAGGTGACGAACCCGCCGATCGATCCGATCCGCGAAGAGCTCGTCATGAGCCTGGTGTCGTTCATCGGGCCCCGGCCGAACCTGTTCGACCTGAAGGGCCAGTCGACGCGCAAGCGGCTGGAGGTGCGCCAGCCGATCCTGACCAACCACGATCTGGAGAAGATCCGGGAAATCGGCGACATCGCCGACAACCAGTTCCAGACGATCACGCTCGACTGCACCTATTCGGCCGAGAACGGCGCCGCCGGCATGTCGGCGGCGATCGAGCGGCTGTGCAACCGGGCGGAAAAGGCGGTCGCGGACGGTTTCAACATCATCATCCTGTCGGACCGGCTGGTCAGCCGCCAGCGCATCGCGATTCCCGCGCTGCTGGCCACCGCCGGCGTCCACCATCACCTGATCCGCAGGGGTCTGAGGACGGCGGTCGGCTTGGTGGTGGAATCCGGCGAGCCGCGCGAGATCCATCATTTCTGCGTGCTGGCCGGCTACGGCGCCGAGGCGATCAACCCCTATCTCGCCTTCGAGACGCTGGCGGAGATGAAGTCCGGCTTCCCGGAGGAGGTCGACGACCAGGAGGTCGTGCACCGCTACATCAAGTCGATCGACAAGGGCATCCTGAAGGTGATGTCCAAGATGGGTATCTCCACCTACCAGTCGTACTGCGGCGCGCAGATCTTCGATTCGGTCGGGCTGTCGGACGATCTGGTCGAGCGCTTCTTCTTCGGCACGGCGACCACCATCAGCGGCATCGGCCTCAACGAGATCGCGGAAGAGACGGTGCGCCGTCACGTCTCCGCGTTCGGCGACGATCCGATCCTGGTGCGCAGCCTCGAGGTCGGCGGCGAATACGCCTACCGCACCCGCGGCGAGAGCCACATGTGGGGCCCTGACGTCATCGCCCACCTGCAGCATGCGGTGCGCACCAACCAGCCGGAAGAGTACGTCACCTACAGCCGCCTGGTGAACCAGGAGGCGGGGCGCTACACGATCCGCGGCATGTTCCGGCTGAAGTCGGCCGAGGAGCGCGGGCTCGCACCGGTGCCGCTCGACGAGGTCGAGCCGGCGGTGGACATCGTCAAGCGGTTCGCCACCGGCGCGATGTCGTTCGGCGCGATCTCCAAGGAGAGCCACGAGGCGCTGGCCATCGCCATGAACCGGATCGGCGGCAAGTCGAACACCGGCGAGGGCGGCGAGGAGGCGGAACGCTTCGTGCCGATGCCGAACGGCGATTCCAAGCGCTCGGCGATCAAGCAGGTCGCTTCCGGCCGCTTCGGCGTCACCACCGACTATCTGGTCAACGCCGACCAGATCCAGATCAAGATGGCCCAGGGCGCCAAACCCGGCGAGGGCGGCCAGCTGCCCGGCCACAAGGTCGACGCGATCATCGCCAAGGTGCGGCATTCCACGCCGGGCGTCGGCCTGATCTCGCCGCCGCCGCATCACGACATCTACTCGATCGAGGATCTGGCTCAGCTGATCTTCGACCTGAAGAACGTCAACCCGGCCGCCGACATCTCGGTGAAGCTGGTGTCGGAGGTGGGCGTGGGCACGGTCGCGGCGGGCGTCGCCAAGGCGCGCGCCGACCACATCACCATCGCTGGCTTCGAGGGCGGCACCGGCGCTTCGCCGCTGACCTCCATCAAGCACGCCGGCAGCCCGTGGGAGATGGGGCTCGCCGAGGCGCACCAGACGCTGGTGCTGAACGGGCTGCGGTCGCGCGTCGCGCTGCAGGTCGACGGCGGCATGCGGACGGGCCGCGACGTGGTGATCGGGGCGATCCTCGGCGCCGACGAGTTCGGCTTCGCCACCGCCCCGCTGATCGCCACCGGCTGCCTGATGATGCGCAAGTGTCACCTGAACACCTGCCCGGTCGGCATCGCCACCCAGGACCCGGTGCTGCGCAAGCGCTTCAAGGGCACGCCCGAGGACGTGATCAACTTCTTCTTCTTCGTGGCGGAAGAGGTCCGCGGTCTCATGGCCGAGCTCGGCGTGCGGACGATCAACGAGCTGGTCGGCCAGTCGCACATCCTCGACCAGAGCCGGCTCGTCGACCACTTCAAGGCGAAGAGCCTGAACTTCGACAAGGTGTTCTTCCAGGCGGAGGGCGCGCCGGACGCGCTCTATCATACCGCCCGCCAGAACCACCCGATCGACAGCGTGCTCGACCGGACCCTGATCAGCCAGGCGATGTCGGCCATCGAGACCCGGACGCCGGTGGAGATCGAGACGCGGATCACCAACGTCGACCGTTCGGCCGGCGCCATGCTGTCCGGCGAAGTGGCCCGCCATCATGGCAACGAAGGCCTGCCCGACGACACCATCCGCATCAAGCTGAAGGGCACCGCCGGTCAGTCGTTCGGGGCGTGGCTGATGAAGGGCGTGACGCTCGACCTCGTCGGCGACGCCAACGACTATGTCGGCAAGGGCCTGTCCGGCGGCAAGATCATCGTGCGGCCGCCGGAGAACGTGCAGTTCGTGGCCGAGCACTCGATGATCGTCGGCAACACGGTCCTCTACGGCGCGGTCGAGGGCGAATGCTACTTCCGCGGCGTCGCGGGCGAACGCTTCGCGGTGCGCAACTCCGGTGCAATCGCCGTCGTCGAGGGCGCCGGCGATCACGGCTGCGAGTACATGACCGGCGGCGTGGTGGTGGTGCTGGGCCAGACCGGACGCAACTTCGCGGCCGGCATGTCCGGCGGCGTCGCCTACGTGCTCGACGAGGCGGGCGACTTCCCGTCGCGCTGCAACCTGGCGATGGTCGACCTGGAGCCGGTGGCCGAGGAGGACGACCTCCTGGAGAAGTTGCACCACCATGGCGGCGACGTGGAGACCAAGGGCCGGGTGGACGTGTCCTCGGACATGACCCACCACGACGACGAGCGGCTGCGCACGCTGATCATGGCGCACGTGAGCCACACCGGCTCGACCCGCGGCCAGACGATCCTCGACAACTGGGAGACCTACCGTCCCAGGTTCGTCAAGGTGATGCCGGTCGAGTACCGCCGCGCGCTCCGCGAGATGGAGCGGGCACGGGTCGGCATGGCGGCGGAATGAGCGGCATGGGGAGCAGGCCGGCGGTGACCCGCCCCGCACGCCAGTGGCGAAAACCGGGCCGGAAGGAGACCTCCGGCTCGACCCTTCACTGAAACGCCTCTAAGAGGCTCGGGTAAGGGACCGACCGGCCGCCGCATCGATGCGGCGCGGGCCGGCGCACGCGACTGCGCCGAAAAGAGACAACCGACGACGCAAGGCAGGAATGGCCGAATGGGCAAGGTGACAGGGTTTCTGGAGATCGACCGGCAGGATCAGAAGTATCAGCCTGCCTCCGATCGCGTGCGCCATTTTCGAGAGTTCACCCTGCCGCTGACCGAACCGGAGGTGCAGCGCCAGGCTGCCCGTTGCATGGACTGCGGCGTGCCCTACTGCCAGGGACCGACGGGCTGTCCGGTCGACAACCAGATCCCGGACTGGAACGATCTGGTCTACAGCGACGACTGGCAGGCCGCCTCCCACGACCTGCACTCCACCAACAACTTTCCGGAGTTCACCGGCCGGGTCTGCCCCGCGCCGTGCGAGGAGGCCTGCACCCTCAACCTCGAGGACGTGCCGGTCTCCATCAAGACCATCGAGCAGGCGATCGCCGACAAGGCGTGGGCGAACGGCTGGATCCGGCCGCAGCCGGCCAATTTCCAGACCGGCAAGACGGTGGCCGTCATCGGCGCCGGCTCGGCCGGCATGGCGGCGGCCCAGCAGCTCGCCCGGGTCGGCCACGCGGTCCACGTCTACGAGCGCGAGCCGAAGGCTGGCGGGCTGCTGCGCTACGGCATCCCCGACTTCAAGATGGAGAAGCATCACATCGACCGGCGCGTCCGGCAGATGGAAGCCGAGGGCGTCACCTTCCATTACGGCGTCGAGATCGGCGTCAACGCGACCTTCCAGGAGCTGATCGACGGCCACGACGCGGTGCTGCTCACCTGCGGCGCCGAGAAGCCGCGCGATCCGGGCCTGCCGGGCATGGATCTCGAAGGCGTCCACTACGCGATGCCGTTCCTGGTCCAGCAGAACCGCCGGGTCGGCGGCGAGCCGATCGACGAGGCGCCGATCCTCGCCGGCGGCAAGCACATCGTCGTCATCGGTGGCGGCGACACGGCGTCGGACTGCATCGGCACCTCGTTCCGCCAGGGCGCGCTGACCGTCACCCAGCTCGACATCCGGCCGATGCCGCCGCTGCACGAGGACAAGCTCGCCGTGTGGCCGTACTGGCCGACCAAGTTCCGCACCTCGTCCAGCCAGGCCGAGGGCGCCGAGCGCGAGTTCTCCGCCGCGACGCTCGGCATCGTCGGCAAGAACGGCCGCGCGACCCACGTTCAGTGTTCGCGCGTCGACGAGAAGCGCCAGCCGATCGCCGGCACCGAGTTCCTGGTGCGCGCCGACCTGGTGCTGATCGCCATCGGCTTCTCCGGCCCCAAGGAAGGCACCTACCTTGAGGAGATGTCGACCATGGAGCGCGACCGGCGCGGCAACGTGCTGGCCGACACCGAAGCGTATCAGACCAGCGTCAAGAAGGTGTTTGCCGCCGGCGACGTGCGGCGCGGCCAGTCGCTGATCGTCTGGGCGATCCGCGAAGGCCGCCAGGCCGCCCGCTCCATCGACCAGTTTCTGACCGGCTCGACGACGCTGCCGCGGTAGGGGGCGGGGGACTACGCCTGACCGGGGAGCCTGCGATGGCGCATGCCCTTGCCGACCGCACCTACCGGCACCTGTTCGCGGCGCAGGTGGTGGCGCTCGTCGGCACGGGGCTCACCACCGTCGCACTGAGCCTTCTGGCATATGATATCGCTGGTGCAGACGCGGGAGCCGTTCTTGGTACCGCGCTGGCCCTGAAGATGGTCGCCTACGTTGCGGTCGCGCCGGTCGTGGGCGCGTTCGCGCATCTGCTGCCCCGCAAGCGTCTGCTGGTCGCCCTCGATCTGGTCCGCGCGGCCATCGTCATCTGCCTCCCCTTTGTCTCCTCGGTCTGGCAGATCTACGGACTGATCTTTCTGATCAATGCCTGCTCGGCCTCCTTCACCCCGATCTTCCAGTCGTCGATCCCCGACGTGCTGAAGGACGAGGCGCGCTACACCCAGGCGCTCTCGCTCTCCCGGCTCGCTTATGACCTGGAAAACCTTTTGAGCCCGAGCCTGGCCGCGGCCGCGCTGCTGCTGGTGAGCTACTCCGATCTGTTCGTCGCCAACGCGGCGGGTTTCGTGGTCTCGGCGGCCTTGGTGGTGTCGGTGGGACTGCCCTCGGCGCGGGTTCCCGAGCGCAGTGGCCGGCTGCTGGAGACGCTGGGGTTCGGTACGACCGTCTATTTGCGCACGCCCCGCCTGCGCGGGCTGCTTGCCCTGGCGCTGGCCGTTGCCGCGGCCGGCTCGATGACTATCGTCAACACGGTGGTGCTGGTGCGCGACCGGCTGGGCGGATCGGACAGCGATGTGGCCATTGCCTTCGCCGCGGCGGGCACGGGGTCGATGCTGGTGGCGCTGATCCTGCCCAGGCTGCTGGAGCGCCTGCCGGACCGGCAAGTCATGCTGGCCGGCGGGGCGGTGATGACGGCAGGTCTCATGCTCGGCCTGACCCACCCCGGTTTTGCCGCGCTGCTTGCGATCTGGTTCCTGCTCGGGGCAGGCTCGTCAATGGTGCAGACGCCGGCCGGGCGGCTGCTGCGCCGCTCGTCCCACGAGGGGGACCGCTCGGCGCTGTTCTCCGCCCAGTTCGCGCTGTCGCATCTGTGCTGGCTCGTCTGCTATCCGCTCGCCGGATGGGGCGGGGCTTCGCTCGGCATGGGCCCGACCTTCGCGCTTCTGGCAGCGATCTCCTTTGCCGCGACGGTGGCTGCGGCCCGCGTCTGGCCGGCCAACGATCCGATCGAGCTGGAGCACGTGCACGCCCCGGCCGAGCACACGCACGCGCACGTGCACGACATCCACCACGCCCACGGCCACGATCATCACACCGGCGTCGACCCGGCCGAGCCGCACAGCCACCGGCATCGTCATGAGGCGATGCGCCACAGCCACCCCTTCGTGGTGGACCTGCACCATCAGGTCTGGCCGACCCGGTGAGGGGAAATCACGGCGAAGCCGGGGGCCGGCGGCTACGATCGGGGCTCGTAGCGTAGGGCCACCGCGCCGGAGCCGAGCTCCAGGCGGTCTACCAGTCGCAGGTCGAGGGGCCCTGAGAGGCCCGACAGCGCCGTCGGCCCGTGGCCTGCGACCCTCGGATGAACGACGAATTCGTACTCGTCGATCAGTCCGAGTTCCGCCAGGGCGAGCGGCAGGGTCACGCCTCCCACCAGCAGGCCCTCGCCGGGCATCCGTTTCAGCTCCCGGACCGCGCTTTCCAGATCCCCGCGCACCAGCTCGGCGTTCCAGTCGACCCGCTCCAGCGTGCTCGAGACCACGTACTTCCGCGCCGCGTCGATGATGCCGGGGAAGGGATCCGTTCCGCTCATCATCGCCCCGGAGGCCTCTGGCTGGCGGAACGCCGCCTCCATCATCTGGTAGGTCACGCGCCCGAACAGGAGGGCATCGGCCCGCTCGAGGGTGGCGGCGGCGTGGCGATGCAGTGCCTCGTCCGCAGGGACGGCGCGGTGATCGCAGCAGCCGTCCAGGGTCACGTTGATGGAATAGCGGAGCGGGCGCATCGCGTCGGCCTCTCTCATGCCTCAGTCGCGGTCGGGGGCGCCGAGCGGGAAATAGTGGCGGAACGGACGGCCGCCCTCCACCGCCCGGGCGAAGGACGGGCGGGCCAAGAGGCGGGCGCGATAGGCGCGCAGCGTCGGATAGGCCTCGGACATCGGATGCGTCCATTCGGCGTAGAAGAGGGACGGCGCGGCCGCGCAGTCGGCCATGGTGAAGGTTTCGCCCGCGGCCCAGGTGCGGCCGGCGAGCGCGCCCTCGAGCCAGCCATAGGCGCGCTCCAGCTTCTCGGCGGCGAGCGCGAGTCCCTCGCCACGGGACATGGGCAGGCGGTTCAGCGCGGCCTCGACGGCGACCTGCATGGCATCCATGACGTGATAGTCGAAGAAGCGATCGAGAAAGCGCACGTCGAGGGCCTCGGCCGGGTCCGCCGGCAGAAGGCGGACCGGGCCGGGGTGGGCCAGTTGCAGGTGCTCGATGATGATCGAGGACTCCACCACCGTGCGGCCGTCGTCGACGAGCAGCGGGAAGCGGCGCAACGGCCAGCGGCGCAGCCACTCGGCGGTGTTTTCGGTCTGGTCCGGCTCCAGGCACCGGAACTCGAAGGGCGTGCCGTTCTCGTAAAGCGCGATCAGGACCTTCTGCGTGTACGAGGAAAACGGGTGTCCGTAGAGCGCGAGCGGCATGGCGGGCCTTTCTTCAATCTGCTTGCTAATTGCAAGTGGTTGAGGGGTAGCCCATCTCCTTGCATGTTGCAAGTGGAAGCTCCGGAGCGAATCGCATGGCGCAGCACGGCCGGTCGGGATGCCCGATCAACCTGACCCTGGAACAGCTCGGCGACCGGTGGAGCCTGATCGTCGTCCGCGACGTGATGTTCGGGAACCGGCGCAGCTACGGCGCGCTTCTGACCGGGAGCGAGGAGGGGATCGCTTCCAATATCCTCGCCGACCGGCTGAAGCGGCTGACGGCGGCCGGGCTCCTGAGCCGTGCGCCGGACCCCGCCCACCGGCAGAAGGCGATCTACAGCCTGACCGAGGCGTCCATCGAGCTGGTGCCGCTGCTCGCCCACATGGGCGCCTGGGGGCGCCGGCATACGCAGCCGAGCCGGGAGCTGTCGGTGCGTGCAGAACTCCTGGAGAACGGCGGCCCGCTGCTCTGGGAGGCCTTCATGGACGAGCTGCGCCATTTGCACCTGGGCGCGCCGAGGCCGGAGCGCTCGGTGTTCGCGGAGCTGCAGTCGGCCTACGAGGCGGCGATGGCCGAGAAGGGGTGAGTGGGCTGCCCCCTCAGTTCGTCCCATCCAGCAGCCGACGGGCGATCACCTGGGCCTGGATCTCGCCGGCGCCCTCGAAGATGTTGAGGATGCGGGCGTCGCAGAGCACCCGGGAGATCGGGTATTCCAGCGCGAAGCCGTTGCCGCCGTGGATCTGCAGGGCGTTGTCGGCAGCTGCCCAGGCGACGCGGGCGGCGAGCAGCTTGGCCATGCCGGCTTCCAGGTCGCAGCGCCGGCCGGAGTCCTTCTGGCGGGCCGAGAAGTAGGTGAGCTGACGGGCGATCGCGACCTCCACCGCCATCATCACCAGCTTGTCGGCGACGCGGGGGAAGGCGAAGATCGGCTTGCCGAACTGCACCCGCTCCCGGGCGTAGCGCAGGCCGAGCTCCAGCGCCGCCTGGGCGACGCCGACGGCCCGCGCCGCGGTCTGGATGCGGGCGGCCTCGAAGGTCTGCATGAGCTGCTTGAAGCCCTGGCCCTCGACGCCGCCGAGCAGCGCGTCGGCGGCCACCTCGAAGCCGTCGAAGGCGATCTCGTATTCCTTCATGCCGCGGTAGCCGAGCACCTCGATCTCGCCGCCGGACATGCCGTCGGCCGGGAACGGGTCCGCGTCGGAGCCGCGCGGCTTTTCCGCCAGCAGCATCGACAGGCCGCGGTAGCCGCTCTCGGCGGGGTTGGTGCGCACCAGCAGCGTCATCAGGTCGGCGCGGACCGGATGGGTGATCCAGGTCTTGTTGCCGTTCACCTTGTAGACGTCGCCGTCCTTCGTCGCCCGGGTCTTCAGCGAGGCGAGGTCGGAGCCCGTGTTGGGTTCGGTGAAGACGGCGGTGGGCAGCACCTCGCCGGAGGCGATCTTCGGCAGCCAGTGTTCCTTCTGCGCCTCGGTGCCGCCGCCGAGGATCAGTTCGGCGGCGATCTCCGACCGGGTGCCCAGCGAGCCGACGCCGATATAGGCGCGCGACAGCTCCTCGGAGACGACGCACATCGCCTCCTTGCCGAGCTCCAGCCCGCCGTAGGCCTCCGGGATCGTCAGCCCGAAGACGCCGAGCTCGGACATCTTGGCGACCACGTCCATGGGGATGTAGTCGTTCTTCAGGTGCCATTCGTGGGCAAAGGGCGAGACTTCGGCCTCGGCGAAGCGGTGGATCTCGACGCGCATCGCCTCGATGGTCTCGTCGAGGCCGAGCGCGCCCACGGGCGAGCCGAGGTCGTGGATCTCCAGGAGCCCGGCCAGCCCGGCGCGGGTGGCGCGGGTGTTGCCCTCGTCGAGGAACCAGCGGACGGCCTCGGTGCGGGCGGGCGCGACGTCGTCTTCGGTCAGGCCGAGGTCGCGCAGGCGGACCGTCTCGCCCTGGTTCATCGGCACGCCGGCGAAGATCTGGGTGAGGTACTCGCCGAAGCCGATGCGGACGATCAGGGTTTCCGCCGCGCCGAGGGCGTTCTCGCCGGCGAGGCGCTCGGCGTAGTCGGCCAGTTGGCGCAGCGCCTCGACGTAGGTGGAAAGCCACGCCAGGCCGTGGACGCCGTGCTGATCGGCCTCCATCCGCTCCGTATCGATGCGGCCCTCGACCGTCAGCGAGGCGCGGACGCTCGACCGGGCGCGGGCCGTCAGGCCGTCGACCGCCGACACCGCTTCCTGGGCGCGCGCGATCAGCGCTTCCTGCGACACCTCGGATGGGACAACATCGGCGAGCATGGCAACCTCCCTGGCAAGACCCTGGGAAGACGATATAGACAGGTCGGGTAGCTGGGCAAATGAAGTTGTGCGTTGCGGCATGTCGCGCGCTGCGTGTTGAGGGTGTCGTCACCGGCCATGGCCTTTTCCGTCGACCACCGCGCCTACGTCGACCGGCTGCGCCGGTTCACGCGGCGTCTTCCGTGGGTCTGGCCGACCTGGCGGGTGGTGTCGAGCGCGCTGGTCCGGTTCGACGGCGACGACGGCTGGGCGATCGCCAGCCATGTGGCGCTGTCGCTGCTTTTGTCGCTGTTTCCGTTCCTGATCATCCTCGGCACGCTCGCCAGCCTGTTCGGCTCGCAGGAGCTCGCCACCGAGGCGACGCAACTGGTGTTCTCCACTTGGCCGCGCGGCGTGGCCGATCCGATCGCCAACGAGGTGGCGGCGGTGCTGAAACGCCCGCACGGTGGCCTGCTGACGGTGAGCTTCGTCGCCTCCATCTGGGTCGCCTCGAACGGCATCGAGGCGCTGCGGCTGGCGCTCAACCGTGCGTACCGGTCGAGCGAGGATCGGGGGCTGGTGTTCCGCCGGCTGCAGAGCCTGGGCTTCGTGGTGTTCGGCTCGGTGACCATGCTGGCGGTGGGCGTGCTTCTGGTGCTCGGCCCGATCGGCTGGTCGAGCGCGGTCATCTTCGCGCCGTGGCTCGGCGCCTTCACGGGCATCTTCCACCTGGCGCGCTTCTTCCTGGCCGCGATGATCATCGTGGTGGCGCTGGTGGCCGCCCACGTGTGGCTGCCGGCGGGACGGCGGCGGTTCGCCGACCTGATGCCGGGCATCGTCGCGACGCTCGTCCTGTGGATGATCGGTGCCGCCGGCTTCGGCTACTACCTGAAGGACTTCGCCAACTACGCGGCCACCTATGCCGGGCTCGCCGGCATCATGACCGCCATCGTGTTCCTGTACATCTCCGCCGGGCTCCTGATCCTCGGCGCCGAGATCAACTCCGCGCTGCTGCGCTACCGCTCCCAGCGCGCGCTGACGCCCGAGCCCGACTGAGCGGGTCGGCTCAGCCGGCCTTGCTCCGGCCGGCCAGCGCGACCGCGGCGGAGGCCAGCACCATGCCGAAGATCTGCAGCGGCAGCAGGTTCTCGCCGAAGAACAGGAAGCCCATCAGCGCGGTCGTCGCCGGCACCAGGTAGAACAGGGTGGCGAGCTTGGAGACGGCGCCGGCGCGGATCAGGATCATGAACAGCGTCACCGCGCCCACCGACAGCACCAGCACCAGCCAGGCGAGCGTGAGGATGAAGGTGGGCGTCCAGTGCACCACCATCGCCTCGGTGAGGAGCGCGAGCGGCAGCGCCACCATCAGGCCGCCGGTGTACTGCAGCAGCCCGCCGATCCACAGGTTCGTGTCGGTGGCGAAGCGCTTTTGGTAGACGGTCGCGCAGGAGATCGCGATCACCGCGATGACGACCGCCATCGTGGTCATCGGCGTGATGCCGCCGGCGCTGAGGGTGAAGCGGGGACCGACGACGAACCCGACGCCGACGAGCCCCACGCCCAGCGCGCCGAGGGTGCGCGGCGACAGCTTCTCGCCGAGGCCGAGGGCGGCGGCAATCGCCGTCATCAGCGGCTGCAGGCCGACGATCAGCGCGGCGACGCCGGCCGGCATCCCGTGGGCGATGGCGAAGAACACGCCGCCCAGGTAGACGCCGTGCATCAGGATGCCGATGACGATGGAGTGGCGGATGCGGCCGCGGCCGGTGGGGAAGCGCGCCCCGGTGATCAGGATGGCGAGCCCCATCACCGCGATCACCAGCACGAAGCGCAGGCTGAGGAAGGTGAACGGTTCGGCATAGGGCGCGCCGAACTTCGAGCCGATGTAGCCGGTCGACCAGAGCACGACGAACAGCGACGGGATCGCCCACTCGACGAGAAGCCGGGGCGGTCCGCCCGGCGGGGGACGGTCGCTCATCGAACGGACCGGGGCGCCGAAGCGGCGGGCATGGGCACGCGGGTCACTCCTGGAAGCGGGGCCGGGCGGCGGTGAGGGGCGCGCACGTCCGGTGAGGGAACGGTGATTCTGGTCGCCCCGACCAAAGCACCGTCTCGGCCGGGCGGCAATCGAAGCGTGCCGTCGCCACGCCATTAACCGGACGCTAACCATGTTTGCGCGATCGTGGATGCGAAGGAACGGCCAAGGGGGCGTTCCGCCGGAGAGCCAACCAGCCTGACGGGTCCTGCCATGAACCGCTTGCGAGCCCTTGCCGTTTCCGCCGCCTTCGTGGCGCTCGTCTCCGGCGCCGCCCACGCGGGTGAGACCGTGCGCGTCTGGGATCCCCAGAACCAGCGCTGGATCGACTACCGGCCGATCGGCTCCAAGCCGAAGGCCGCGCCGCGGCCCCAGTACCGCTTCTACGATCCGACCTCCGGCAAGTGGAAGACCTACCAGGCGTCGCGGGAAGAAATGGCGGCGATCCACGAGGCCCAGTACCGGCGCCGGGTCGTGCCGTTCCGCACCAACGAGCCGGTGGGCACGGTGATCATCGACACCGCCACGCGCTATCTCTACCTCGTCGAGCCCAGCGGCCAGGCGATCCGCTACGGCATCGGCGTCGGTCGCGACGGCTTCACCTGGCAGGGCGTGGAGCACATCAGCCGCAAGGCGGAGTGGCCGGACTGGCGGCCGCCGGCCGACATGCTGGCCCGCCAGCCGGAACTGCCGGATTACATGCCCGGCGGACCGGAAAACCCGCTCGGCGCCCGCGCCCTCTATCTGGGCTCGACGCTCTACCGCATCCACGGGACGAACCAGGCCTGGACCATCGGCTACGCCGTGTCGTCGGGATGCATCCGGCTCAAGAATGAGGACGTCGCCGATCTCTACGACCGGGTTCCGGTGGGCGCCAAGGTGATCGTGCTCGGCCTGGAAAGCGACCGCCGGATCGTCACCGCCGCGCTCGACCCGGCCGGCTGAGCCTCACACCCAGATCGCGATCGGCAACCCGCGGGGGTCCCGCTCGAGCGGGGACGGAAACGGCTGGGCTTCGCCATCGGCGATCCGGCAGGCGATCAGCACGTTGGCGGCCGCATCGAGCAGATCGTCGGCGCCGACGCCGGGCAGGCGCGGCGCGTCGAACAGCGCCGCCGGCAGACCGCATGCTTCCAGCAGGGCTCGGCGTTCGACCAGACCGTCTTGAGCCAGCGCGCTCTTCACCTTCTTCGGCAGCGCCATCGCGCGCTCGCCGTTCAGGCGCCAGAAGGCGACCTCCGGATGGGTCTCGTAGATGCGCGGGATCAGATCTGGACGCGCGATGAGCAGCGTGTCGATCTCCCGGATCTTGTCGAACAGGAAGAAGCACTGCTTCGACACCGCGCGGGGCGGATCGGACGTCTCGCGCGCGATGC
Source organism: Amorphus sp. MBR-141 (assembly GCF_053628695.1). NCBI lineage: Bacteria > Pseudomonadati > Pseudomonadota > Alphaproteobacteria > Hyphomicrobiales > Amorphaceae > Amorphus > Amorphus sp. MBR-141. The sequence goes on along the minus strand of NZ_JBRJGW010000002.1, from coordinate 263,229 downwards.
GGCATGCCTCGGCGTAGCCGTCCGCATAGACGGCCGCGCGCGACGGCACCGAGAACACCGACGACTGGCGCATGCCGAGCAGCGGCCGGACGGCGCGTTCCGGCCCCCGTCCGCCGGGGCCGGTGTGGTCGCGCAGGCCGATCGGCATGTCGATGGCGAGGACCGCGCTGCCGGGGAGGTCCTCGACGAGGTCGGCGATGCGGGCATAGGTGCGCGCCTTCGGGGCGTCCGGCTGGTCGCGGTCGAGGATGACGGCCACCCAGCCGCCGCGGCAGCCGTCGACGCCGGCGACGATCGCCGGCCCACTCATGACCGGGCTTCGGCGAGCCGACGCATCTGGACCATCGCCATCGGACGGGGCAGGCGGGCCTGCTCGGCGACCACCATCAGTTCGTCGGAGCCGGCCTTCGCCGAGCGCGCGACGATTTCGTAGGCGCCGGCGGCGGTGCGCTCCAGCGCCGCCGGGCCCGGGTGGCCGGCCAGCACCTGGTCGATGAGGAGGGCGCTTGCCAGGTCACCCGGCCCATGCGGCGGATGCGCCACCAGCGGGTGCTCGGCGACCCAGGCGCCGCGCGGCGTGGTGTAGAGCATGGCGACGGAATTGCGCATTAGAGCGGGGGCGGAGGTGACGAGCACCCGTTCGGGCCCCAGCGAGCGGGCCGCGTCGAGCGTCTCGTTGATGGTGTCGATGGAGCGGCCGGTCATCCAGGCCAGTTCGAAGCGGTTGGGGGTGGCGATGTCGGCCAGTGGCAGCAGTTCCGAGCGGATCGCCTCGGCGGTTGCGTTGGGCACGTACAGGCCGCCGTCATCGGCCGACACCGGATCGCACAGATAGCGGATGTCGGGCTTGCGCTCCTTCACGCGCCTGACGAACTGGGCCACCGCCGGGGCCTGCTCGGCGCTGCCGAGATAGCCGGAAATCACCGCCCCCACCTCGTCGAGCCAGCCGGTTTCGGCAAGCTCGGCCAGCACCGCTTCGAAATCGGCGATCGGCGGCACGATGCGGGTCGAGGGGCCGTGGCCCGGGTGCCACGGCAGGAACACCGTCGGCACCAACCAGACCGGATGGCCCAGGCGTTCCAGCGCGAATCCGGCGGCGCGCAGGCCGATCCCGCCGCGTGCGACGAGGGAGGAAATGACGACGACTGCGGCGGGCGGAGCGGTGGTCATGGGATCCTGTCCGAAGCCTGCATCGCGCGAGGGGCGCGGGCACGATGCGCCGTCCTCTAGCGAGCGATCAACGTTTCAGCGGCCGGGTGCCGGTCTGGTTGCCCGTTGATCTAGCCGATCCGTGGCCGGCAGGAAATCACGCGATCGCGAGAGCAGGCCCTCGGGGCATGATGCGGTGGTCAGATCGACCCGATGCCGACACGCCCGCCCCTCTGCCGCCGTCGGTCAGACCATGTCGTGGGTGGCGACGACGAAGCCGGGATCCGAGCGGGTGCCCGGATGTGCCGGATCGTCGGTGACGAGCAGGGTGGAGCCCGCAACGAACAGCGAGGCCAGATGCTGGCGCACGTCCGCGTCGGCGGAGATCCGGTGGAGCGGATCGCTGCTCGGGGCCTCGGGCGTTTGCGAACCGGCCGCTGTCTCGTAGCGGACGGCGACCCAGGCCGGCGGCCCGTCGGTGCCCTGGGCCTTCATCACATAGAGCGTGTTGCCGACGGGAGGGCCGTCGGCGACCGTGATCGGCCCGTCGAAGGTGAGGGTGCCGTTCTCCATGACATAGATCCGGCCGTCGGCGGCGGAGGCGATGACCGCCGCGGGCGTGGCGGTCGATGCGGCAGCGGGCACGGCGGTGTCGCCGTCGGTCATGATCGTCTCGGCAACCGCCTCGCTTTCGGCGTCCGCCGGCAACAGCAGGCCAGGGTGCAGCACGTCGGCCGGACCCGAGTGGCTGTCGGCGATGATGACCGGCGTGCCGAGAGGAGTGATGCCGAACAGGTCCTTGGCAAATGCCAGCGGAAGGTGAACGCATCCGTGCGAGGTCGGATAGCCGGGCAGGTTGCCGGCGTGCAGCGCGACACCGGACCAGGTGAGCCGCTCGGTGTAGGGCATCGATGCGTTGTTGTAGATGCTGGAGTGGTGGTCCTTGTCCTTCTGCAGGATCGTGAACACGCCGGTGGGCGTCTCGTGGCCCGGCTTGCCGGTGGAGGTCGTGGAGACCGCGACCAGCTCGCCGTTGCGGTACACGTAGAGCCGCTGGGCCGGCAGCGAGACGATGAGGACCATCGGGCCGGCGGGGGCGCGGTCGAGGTCCCAGAAGAACTCGCCGGGCTTCATCGCCGCGATGTCGAGGGCATGGCCGCGCGAAACGAGCCCGATGCCCGCCGCACCGAAGATGACAAGACCATTGAGAAAGAGACGGCGATCGATCACGGCGAATCCTCGCAGAGCGCGGGCCGCAGCGATCGGCGGCCTCAGCGGGGGCAGGCGCGCGGACGAGCTCCGCCGCCGGCGCATGATCTCACCGGTTATGGTTAACGGCGGGTTAGCGCTTCTTCTGAAGCCGCCAGACGGTGGTGTGCTTGACCTCGCTGTCCTCCAGCGCGCGGGTCACCTCGACGTGGTACTCGGCGACGCGCGCGAGGCGGTCGCGCGGCAGGTAGGACCGTCCGGGGTCGCCGATCAGCACCTCGGTGCCGGCGGACCGCGCGCGGTCGAGCCAGGCGAGGGTCGCCTCGGCCATCGGCCGCTCGTAGAAGACGTCGCCGGCGAGGAGCAGGTCGACATCGGGCGGCGGGCCCGTCAGGACGTCGCCGAGGCGGGCGATGACCGACACGCCGTTGACGGCGGCGTTCATGCCGATCACCTCGACGGCGAAGGCGTCGATTTCGCTGGCCATCACGCTGCGCGCGCCGGAGCGCGCCGCGGCGATGGCGACGAGCCCGGAACCGCTGGCGAAGTCGTGGACGCTCTGGCCGGCCACGAGGCCCGGATGATCGAGAAGGTAGCGCGACAGCGCCTGGCCGCCGGCCCAGGCGAAGGCCCAGAAGGGGGGCGGGACGCCGAGCGCGCCGAGCTCTTCTTCGGTCTTTTCCCAGAGGTCCGTCGCCTCGTCGGCGAGGTGCAGCAGGATTTCGGGCACGTGGGGTGGCGCCCACAGGCGCGTGTGGGCGCGGATGAACGCGCGGCGGCGCGCGGCAGCAGGATCCTCGCCGGTGGGCGGGATCGCGGTCAGGCTGTCACGCCGCCCATCTTGCACACGCGCTCCCATTCGGCGTCGGTGACGGGCTGTACCGACAGGCGCGAGTTCTTCACCAGCATCATGTCGGCGAGCTCCGGCGTCTTCTTGACGGTCTCCAGCGTGACGGGCTCCTTCAGCGGCTTCACCGCGGCGATGTCGACGCAGTGCCATGTGCCCGTTCCGTCGGTGGAATCGGGATGGGCCTCGGCCACCACCTTCACGATGCCGACGATCTGCTTCTCGTTGACCGAGTGGTAGAAGAAGCCGAGATCGCCGACCTTCATCGCCTGCATCTGGTTCTTGGCGAGGTGGTTGCGGACCCCGTTCCACTCTTCGCCCTTCTTGCCCTTCTTCACCTGGTCGTCCCACGACCAGGTGTTCGGCTCGGACTTGAACAGCCAGTAAGCCACGGCTTCAGAGCTCCGTTCCGAGCACGTAGCGCCAGGGCATGATCTCGGTGGTCTCGAACAGGCCGGCATGGGCATACGGGTCGTCGGCGAGATAGGCGCGGACCTCGTCCAGGCTGTCGCCCTCGACGATCAGCATGGAGCCCTTCGGCGTCACGCCGTCGTCGGCGAGGAACGGTCCGCCGAGCTTGATGTTCTTGCCGGTGCGCTGGAGCCAGGCGACGTGGTCGGGACGGGTGTCGGCGCGCAGCTGGGTGGCGCCGGGCTTGTCGCGGCAGATGGCGAGGAACAGCATGGGCATCCTTTCCTTCTCAATCGAGCAATCGCCGTCCTGAGCAAACCTGTCTGATCGAAAGGGCTCAAGAACGTGTCCGTGACCGGATGGCTGATCTCCGGGTAGCGCAGTCCGCAGCCGGACACCAGAAGAAGCCGCGACGAGTCCCGCATATCTTGCGGCGGTCAGCCGTCCTCGCGCTTCAGCGGGCGACTGAGCAGGGCGTCGATGGCTTCATCGATGGTCAGCGTTTCCGCGAGGACCGCCACGACGGCCTCCATGATGGGCGTGTCGACCTGCAGCCGGCGCGCGCGCGTCAGGGCGATCGGAGCGGTGGCCGCGCCCTCCACCAGCGGCCCGGATTCCAGATGGGCGGCGACGGTGGCGGTGCCGCGGCCGAGTGCCACGCCGAACGCGAAATTGCGCGACTGGGGATTGGTGGCGGTGAGGAGGAGGTCGCCGAGCCCGGACAGCCCGGTGAGGGTCTCGCGGCGGCCGCCGTCGGCGACGCCGACCCGGATCAGCTCGGCCAGCGCGCGGGTGGTGAGGGCGGCGTGGGCGCTTGCACCGAGATCGCGGCCGGTCACGATGCCGGCGGCGATGGCGAGCACGTTCTTCAAAGCCCCGCCGATCTGCACGCCGCGCACGTCGTCGGAGGCATAGGGGCGGAAACCGGGGGCCGCGAAGGCTTCGGCGAGCAGCGGCGCCAGCGCGTGCTCGACGGTGGCAATGGTCACGGCAGTCGGCAGGCCGCGCGCGACCTCGGCGGCGAACCCTGGCCCCGACAGGACGGCGATCCGCCCGTGCGGCACGGTCTCGGAGACGACTTCCGACAGCAGCCGGCCGGTGGCGCGCTCGATGCCTTTGGCCGTGATGACGAGGGGGGTGCCATCGGCGATCGCAGCAGCGGCGGCTGTGGTTACCTCGCGGGTGGTCTGGGCGGGGGTGGCAAGCACCACGATGTCGGCGCCTGCGGCCTCGGCGATCTCCGTTGTGGCGACGACGGCGGGGTCGAGGTCGACGGCTGCAAGGTGCGGGGACCGGCGGTCGGCGTTGATCGCCTGGACGGTCTCCGCCGAGCGGCCCCACAGGAGGACACGGTTGCCGGCCCGCGCGGAGACCTGCGCGAGCGCGGTGCCCCAGGCGCCGGCGCCGAGAATGCCGATGGTGCGGGCGGCCGCCATCCTCAGACCTTCACCCCGAGCCGGCCGTAGCCGACCAGCGGGGCGGCATCGGCGTCGAGCGGCCAGCGCGGCCGGGCGGTCAGGGCCGGGTCGTCGTCGAGGCCGGCAGCGGCGCGTTCGGCGGCCGCCCAGGCGATCATTACGCCGTTATCGGTGCACAGGCGCGGCGGCGGCACGACAAGGCGCCCGCCGGCCGCCCGCGCGGCGCCGTCGAGCGCGGTGCGCACGGCAGCGTTCGAAGCGACGCCGCCGGCGGCCACGAGGGCGGGACTGTCGGAGCCGGTCTCGGCGCGGAAGCGGGCCAGCGCCCGGGCGGACTTGATCGCCAGCACGTCGGCGACGGCCGCCTGGAAGCTGGCGCAGATGTCGGCGATCGCCTGGTCGTCCAGCGGGTGGGTGCGTTCGGCGGCGAGGCGCACCGCGGTCTTCAGGCCGGCGAACGACAGCGCCAGGTCGGGCCGGTCGGCGAGCGGCCGCGGGAAGGCGAAGCGCTTCGGATCACCGGTCATGGCGCGCTTTTCGACCTCCGGGCCGCCGGGATAGGGCAGGGCGAGGAGCTTGGCGGTCTTGTCGAAGGCCTCGCCCAGCGCGTCGTCGATGGTGGTCCCCCAGCGGCGGTAGCGGCCGACGCCCTCGACCAGGATGAACTGGCTGTGGCCGCCGGACACCAGCAGCAGCAGGTAGGGGAAGTCGAGGCCGTCGGTGAGGCGGGCGGTCAGCGCGTGGGCCTCGAGATGGTTGATGCCCCGGAACGGCAGGCCGGCTGCGCTGGCAACCGCCTTGCCGGTGGTCAGGCCGACCAGCAGGCCGCCGATCAGGCCCGGCCCGGCAGTGGCGGCGACGAGATCGAGGTCGGAAAAGCCGAGGCCCGCGTCGGCCATCGCCTTTTCCACCACGGCGTCGACCACCTCGACGTGGGCGCGCGCGGCGATTTCCGGTACCACGCCGCCATAGGCCCGGTGGGCCTCCACCTGGCCGCGGATGACGTCGGACAGAATCCGGCCGCTGCCCGGACCATCCGAATGGATGATGCCCGCGGCCGTTTCGTCGCAGCTGGTCTCGATGCCGAGTACGATCATGGGGTCCGCTGGCGCCAAGCGGCTTGGCCACCGGGGGGCGCGTCGTTATGGTCCGTGCTTCGTCCCATGCGGTAGCATCGGAAGCGCACTTCTTGCAATTGGACTTGAGCATTGGAACGGATACGCATCGGCACCCGTGGCAGCCCGCTGGCGCTCGCCCAGGCCCATGAAGTCCGCGGCGGTCTCGTCGCGTCGACCGGGCTCGCGCCCGAGGACATCGAGGTGGTCGTCATCAAGACGACCGGCGACAAGGTCCTCGACCGGCCGCTGTCCGAGCTCGGGGGCAAGGGGCTGTTCACCAAGGAGATCGAGGAGGGGCTGCTCGACGGCTCCCTCGATCTGGCGGTGCATTCGGCGAAGGACGTGCCGACCCAACTGCCGGAGGGGCTGGCGCTGGCCGGCTACCTGCCGCGCGAGGACGTGCGCGACGCCTTCATCTCGCTGACGTCGAAGACGTTCGACGACCTGCCCCGTGGCGCGGTCGTCGGCACCGCGAGCCTGCGGCGCGGCGCGCTGGCCAAGCGGCTGCGGCCGGACCTTGAGATCATCAACTTCCGCGGCAACGTCCAGACCCGGCTGAAGAAGCTCGAGGCGGGCGACGTCGATGCGACGCTGCTCGCCATGGCGGGCCTGAAACGCCTCGGCCGGCCGGAGATCGCCACCTCGATTCTCGAGATGGACCGGTTTCCCCCGGCTCTCGGCCAGGGGGCGATCGCCATCGAGACGCGGATCGACGACATCCGCGTGCTGGAGGCGCTGGCGCCGCTGCTCGACGTGACCACCGGCACCGCGCTTGCGGCCGAGCGGTCCTTCCTGGAAACGCTGGACGGCTCGTGCCGGACGCCGATCGCCGGGCTGGCGACGATCACCGGCGAGACGCTCAGCCTGCACGGGCTGATCGCGACGCCCGACGGGACCCGGGTCGAGGAAATGGTGCTCGACGGCCCGTCTGCCGACGCGGTGGAGATCGGCCGCGAAATCGGGCTGCGGCTCAAGGAGCGCGGCGGTCCGGACTTCTTCGTGGACTGGGTCTGATCATGCGGCTGCTCGTCACGAGGCCGATCGCCCAGGCCGAGGAGACGGCCACGCTGCTGCGTGGCCGCGGGCATGTCGTGCATGTCGCGCCGCTGCTGGAGATCATTGCCGACCCGGCCGTGTCGCTGGCGCCGGACGGGACGGATCTGGTCGTGCTGACCAGCAGGGGAGCGGTCCGCGCGCTGGCGCAGCATCCCGAACTCGGACGGGTGCGCGATCTGCCGACGCTGGCGGTGGGGCAGGCGACCGCAGAGGCGGCGCGGGCGGCGGGCTTTTCGCAGGTGCGGGCGGCCGGCGGCGACCTTTTGTCGGTGGCGCAGGCGATCGAGACGGATCCAAACCGGCCCCGGGCCGTTCTCCATCTGGCAGGGCGCGACCGCAGCGGCGATCTGGGCGCGCTTCTGGCCGCCACTGGGGTCGCTGTCGTCACACGCGTGTGCTACCGCGCAGAGCCGGCCGGGAACCTGCCCGCCGGCGTCGCGGCCGCATTGAGGGAGGGGGACATCGACGCCGTGCTGTCGTTTTCGCCGCGCTCGGCAGAAACGCTGGTCGCGCTGGCCGTCGCGGAAGGCCTCGAGCCGGCCGTGATGGCGCTGCGTCATTTCTGCCTGTCGGAAGCCGTTGCGGAGGTGCTGCAGGGCGCCGGGGCAAGTCGCACCGAGGTGGCTGAACGCCCGGACCAGCAGGCTCTCCTGGAACTGGTCGGGACGGCGTAGTGCGGCCGGAGACGCGGGCTGCGGGCACGGCGGCCCGGTCGATCCGGACCGTGGCGTCCGACATTTGGTGTATAACCGGACCTGAGGCGGCGATAGTGTCTCTCCGGGATCGAAGCGAGGACGGGGACAACGATGGCGGGCACGAATGATCCGGGAGATCCGACGGGCGGAAGCGGACGGCGGCCTCCGCCGGTCCTCGATCTGTCGGCCTCGGAAGTCGAGCCGCGCAAGACCGGCGCGGCCAACGAGATGGCGGGCGCGCAGAAGGACGTGACCGCGCCCGGCACGGCCTCGAAAGCCACGCCGACTGACCCGAAGGATACGCCTGCATCGCCCGCCAAGGGCGCCGCCGCGCCGGACAAGCCGGTCGACGGCAAGCCGGCAGACGACAAGAATTCGAGCGTGACGAGCAGCGACCCGTCGAAGCACGGCGAGGCCGCGAAGACCGGCGACACCGCGAAGACCGGAGCGGCGGCGCGGGCTGCGAGCCCCGTTCCAAGCATCGGCGCCAAGGCCGATGCGGGACCGTCGTCGCCGGACAAGACCGTTACCGCCGGCACGGCATCGACGACCGGATCGACATCCACGTCCGGATCGGCGGCGTCCGCCAAGCCGGACAGCCCGGCAAAAGACACGGCGACGGCCTCCTCGCAGACACCGGCTCAGACGGCGCCAGACCGCAGCGGCGCCGGGATCGGCGGCGTACTTCTCGGCGCCGTGGTGGGCGGTGCCATCGTGCTGGGCGGCGGCTATCTCGCCCTCAGCTCGGGCGCCATCCGCCTGCCGAACCCGCCGGGCGCCCAGATGGCCGGGGCGGACGTGCAGTCGCGCCTGTCCTCGCTGGAAGACAGAATGGCCTCCCTCGGGGCCGGGGATGTCGACGCCCTGAAGTCCGACGTCGCGGCGTTGAAGTCCGATCTCGGGGCGGTCGACAGCGGACTGCCGGACAAGGTTGCCGCGCTGGAGAGCCGGGTCTCCGATCTGGCGAATGCCGAACCGGCGGTCACGCCGGCCGATATCGAAGCGCTGAAGGGCGACGTGTCGAGGGCGGCGGACGCGGCGGCCCAGGCGTCGACCGCCGCCGGCAATGCCGCCACCACGGCGGGCAACGCGACCGCCGCCATCGGCCCACTCCAGCAGTCGGTGCAGGCGCTGCAGTCCGGTCAGGCCGACTTGCAGACCACCGTCACGGACATCTCCGGGCGGGTGGCGGAGCTCGAAAAGATCGTCGGCGGCACCGGCCCGCGGGAAGTGGCCGCGCTGGCGCTGTCGACGGCGGTGCTCGACAGCGCGCTGCGCAATGGCCAGCCTTACGGCACGGCCCTCGCCGCGGTGAAGACCCGCCTCGAAGATCCGGCGATGGTGGCACCGCTGGAGCCTTACGCCGAGACAGGCCTGCCGACGCGGCGCGATTTGATCGCCGCCTATCCGCAGGTCGAGGACGCCGTTCGGACGGCGCTCAGGGGCGATGCCCAGTCCGACGGCTTCGTGGCCGGCCTTCTCGCCAACGCGGAATCGCTGGTGAAGGTGCGCCGGACCGATGCGCCGGACGACAACGGCGTCAACGCCACCCTTGACACGATCCGGACCGACCTGGCGAAGGGTGACCTTGCCGGGGCGTCGTCGGCCTGGACCAGCCTGCCGGGGCCGGCTCAGGCCGCGTCGGCCGACTGGCACAGCCAGCTTGCGGCCCGCGTCGCCGCCGACCGTCTCGTCGACCAAGTCACCAAGGACGTGCTCGCGAGCCTTGCCGACACCCCGACCGCGCAGCAGGTTGCGCCGGCCGCCCCCACCACGCCCGGGAACTGATCGAGCGGAAGCAAAGCCATGATTCGCCTTCTTGTGTTCCTGGTCCTGGTCTTCGCACTGGCGCTTGCCGGTGCGTGGGTGGCCGATCGCCCTGGTGCGGTGGAGATCGAGTGGCTCGGCTACCAGATCCAGACCTCCACCACCGTCGCGGTGGCCGGCCTGGTTGCGGTTGTCGTCCTGGCCATCATCCTGTGGTCGCTGTTCCGCGCGATCCTGCGGTCGCCGGGCAAGATGTCCCGGTTCCTCACCCGCCGAAAGAAGGACAAGGGCTATCAGGCCCTGTCCAACGGCCTGATCGCGGTCGGCTCCGGCGACTACCGTCTGGCGCGCCGCTATTCCGTCGAGGCCCGGCGCACGCTGCCCAACGAGCCGGCGGTCGCGCTGCTGGAAGCCCAGACGGCGCAGCTCGGCGGCGACCGCGCCCAGGCGCGCACGGTGTTCGAGGGGATGCTCGACGACCGCGACACCCGGCTTCTCGGCCTGCGCGGCCTCTATATCGAGGCGAGCCGGGAAGGCGAGAGCGAGGCCGCCCGGCACTATGCCGACGAGGCCGTCGAGGTCGCGCCCAGCCTGCCGTGGGCGGCGACCGCACAGTTCGAGCACGCCGCCGCCGATCGCGACTGGGAGGAGGCGACCCGCATCCTCGATCGCAATGCCCACAACAAGCTCGTCGACAAGGCCAAAGCGCGCCGGCTCAAGGCCGTTCTGCTGACGGCGCGGGCCATCGAAATCGAAATGGGCGAGCCGGAGAAGTGCCGGGCCCTGGCGCTCGAAGCCCACAGCCTCGCCCAGGATCTGGTTCCTGCGGCTGCCGTTGCCAGCCGGGTGCTCGCCCGCCTCGGCGACGTGCGCCGGGCCGGCAAGATCATCGAGCAGACCTGGAAGCGGACGCCGCATCCCGACCTCGCCGAAGCTTACAGCCACATCCGCCAGGGCGACGCCGCGCGCGACCGACTGAAGCGGGTCAAGGCTCTCGCGGCGATGCAGCCTGCCAGCGACGAAGGCGCGTTTGCGATCGCCGCGGCGGCCATCGACGCGCGGGAGTTCGACGAGGCGCGCGCCGCCATGCGGCCGGTGCTGAACAATCACCCGACACAGCGTGCCTGCCTGCTGATGGCGGAGCTTGAGGAAGCGGAAACCAACGACCAGGGGCGGGTGCGCGAATGGCTGTCGCGCGCCGTCCGGGCACCGCGGGATCCTGCCTGGACCGCCGACGGCATCGTGTCGGAGTCCTGGGCCCCGGTGTCGCCGGTCTCCGGGCGTCTCGACGCGTTCGAGTGGCGGGTGCCCTACGAGGCGCTCGGCGGCGCGATCGAACCGCCGATCGACGAGGCGATGTTCGCCGCCGCCCCGGCAATGCTCAAGACCGTCCCGGCTACGGCTCCGGCATCGGCCGAAGCGGCGGTGGTGGCGATTTCCACCGAACCCGTCGCCGCAAAGCCCGTGGCTCCGGCGCCCGCGCCCGTACCGGATGCGCAGGCGAAGACTGCCGCCGTCGAACCTGCGCCCTCGGATCCCAAGCCTGGGGAACCCAAGCCTTTGGAACCCGAGATCGTGGCGCCGCCCGGCCTCAGGACGGCATCGCCGATCCCGGAGGAAGAGGTCACCGACCTGAAGCCGGAGCCGGTGGCCGCCGAGGACCGGACCGCGTCCGACAAGGACGTATCTGCGTCCGCCTCGAACGGCAGCGGCCGGCCGGAAACGGTGCGGTTTCCGCTCGAAACACCACCGGACGATCCCGGCCCGGACCCCGAAGGCGAAGACAGCCTGCCCGACCCGAAGCGGCGGATGCGGTTCTTCAACTGATTCCAGTGCCCTGATCTGAGCGGGCGCCGGGCCGGCCGATTTGGTCAACCCGGCGGGACGCCGTATAGTACGCGCTGTCAGCACATGTCGATCTGCGCGCCTCGGCGCGGTCCGGCCCGTAACAGGCCGACCTGCGTTGGTGGGCGTGCGTTCGACGTCCAAGCGAGCATCCACGTCCCTGACGAAGCGGTCGAACCGCCGGGGACAGTGCTCCCCAGCGTGAACCCGGCTCCGTTGTCTCCTTGCCCAGGTGAGCCCGCCTGACTGGAGAGAGCGCCGGTGAAAGGAGACTTGAATGACCGATTCCGCCACCGACAGGCTTGCCCTCGTGTACGGGGCCAGGTCCGATCAGGAACGGCGGTCCGCCTATGCGGCCTGGGCGAACGACTACGAAAGGGACCTGGCGCGATGCGGCTATCTGTTGCCGGGCGTGGCGGCAGCCATGGCCGCCCGTCACGTCGGCACCGGCGACGGAACGGTTCTCGATGCCGGCTGCGGCACCGGGCTCGTCGGTCAGCTGCTGTCCCTCGTCGGCTATGCCCCGATCGTGGGAATCGACCTGTCCGATGCGATGCTCACCGAGGCAGGCAACAAGGGCATCTACGACGACCTGAAGATGATGCGGCTTGGCGACAAGCTGGATTTCCCCGACGACGGGTTCGCGGCAATTCTCTGCGTCGGCACCCTCACGCCCGGCCACGCCGGCCCGGAGGCGTTCGAGGAGCTTCTCCGGATCCTGCGCCCCGGCGGACGGATCATCTTTTCGCTGCGGGCCGACGAGGGCATCGATCCCGGCTATGGCGAGATGATCGAGCACTATCGGTTCGACGGCCGCTGGCGGCATGTGGAATCGAGCCCGCCTTTCCCGGGAATGCCCGGTGAGTCGGTGGAAATTCTCCACCGCATCCACGTCTATTCGAAATAGGCGCGCGTCGCTCGTCGGCCGCTCCTTCGCGTCTCCCCACGCACCGGCTGGCGGCAGCCGGTGCGGATCGCGGCGCCGGTTTGTGTCGGACGGAGCGCGCGTTTGTCAGCGCACCCCGTCGCGGCGCTTCGGCACAAATCCTGACTGGATTCCCCCATTTTTTTGACCGCGGCGGCGAAAAGGGTCTGGACGGATCCCGAGTAGGGAGATATTTGAATAATTCCAATCTGTAACGCAAAGAACGGAGCCAGCCGCCATGAAGGGCGATCCCGAGGTCATCGACTATCTCAACCGTGGCCTGAAGAGCGAGCTGACGGCGGTCAACCAGTACTGGCTGCACTACCGCCTGCTGGATGACTGGGGCTTCACGCTTCTGGCGAAGAAGGAGCGCGAGGAGTCCATCGAAGAGATGCACCACGCGGATTCGTTCGTCACGCGCATCATCTTCCTCGATGGCTTCCCGAACATGCAGACGCTTGAGCCGCTCCGCATCGGCCAGAACGTCAGGGAAGTCCTGGAGTGCGACCTGGCCGCGGAGCAGTCCGCGCGCGAGCTCTACAAGGAAGGCCGCAAGCTCTGCCACCAGAAGGAAGACTTCGTGTCGATGGCGCTCTTCGAGAAGCTGCTGTCCGACGAGGAAAGCCACATCGACTTCATCGAGACGCAGCTTCAGCTTCTGGAATCGATCGGCCTGGAGCGCTACTGCCTGCTGCAGGCGGCCCCGGCGAACGAAGCCGAGTAGGCCAGCCCGGGCGTCCGGTCTAGACGAATGAACCGAACGAAGGCGGGGGCTGCGGCGCCCGCCTTTTTCATGCCAGCCGTGTGACCGGTCCCCCGGCGGCCTCGGCATCCGCAGGATCGTGGGTGACCAGAAGCACGGGCAGTCGACGCTCCGTCGCGGTCTTGAACACCAGGGTGCGGATCTGGTCCTTCAGCGCGGCGTCGAGCTTTGAGAACGGCTCGTCGAGGAGCAGGGCGTGCGGCTGTGCCGCCATCACCCGGGCAAGCGCCACGCGGGCCTGTTCGCCCCCCGACAGCGTCATCGGATCGCGCCCGCCGAAGCCGGCGAGGCCGACCTCGTCCAGCGCCCTCTCCACGGTCTCCATCCGCGCCCGCCCGCGCACGGTTGCGGGGACGGCGAAGCGGACGTTGCCGCCGGCCGAGAGATGCGGGAACAGCAGCGGGTCCTGGAACAGCAGCCCAAGCCGCCGCGCGGCCGGCCGCAACGCGCCGAGGTCGACGCCGTCGAGGCTCACCCATCCCTCGCCCGAGAAGGGCGGGCGCAGAAAGCCGGCGACGTAGGCGAGCAGCGTCGACTTGCCGCTACCGGAGGGACCCATCACCGAATGGACCGTTCCCGGCGCGATCCGTGCCGACAGCGACAGCAGCGGCGTGCCGGACGTGCGGATGATGACGCCGTCGAGGACGAGGCCGGTCTCGGAAGCGGTCGTCATGGCCGGGCGCTCCTCAGTCCCCGACGGTTGCGGAAGGCAATCGCCGGAACGGCGAGCGCCAGCGAGAAGGCGAGAAGCGGCAGCAGCATCTGCAGCACCGCCGCGACGCCGATCAGCCGGCGCGCGCCGCCCGCGGACAGGGCGACGGCCTCCGTGGTCACCGTCATGATCCGGCCGGCACCGATCAGCGCCGTCGGCAGATAGAGCCCGACGGAGACGGCGAAGCCGACGGCGGCGGCGGTGAGGATCGCCGGCAGCAAGAGGGGGAGGCGGACGCGTCCGAAGATCCTGGCATCCGAGGCCCCGAGGGCCGCCGCGATTTCGCCGTAGCGCGGATCGAGCGACCGCCACGCATCGCCGAGCGACAGCAGCACGTAGGGCAGCACGAAGATCAGGTGCGCAAAGGCGACCGCCGCCAGCGACGGTCCGAAGCCTGCCGCGAGCATCAAGACCTGCAGTCCGAATAGAAACGACACCTGGGGCACGACGATCGGCAGGTAGAGCAGCGACAGCACGCGCGCCCCGGGCGCGCGGCCCGTCCGGCTCTCGTTTTCCAGGCAGGCGAGGGTGATCGCCGTGGCGACGAGGGTCGCCAGAAGCGCCACGGCGACGGTGACGGCGAGCAGCGATCGGGTGCCGGGCCAGTTGGCGGTCCACGCGTCGAGCGACACGCGCGACGGCAGCGCGTCGGGGAAGCGCCAGACGTCCGCCATCGACCAGACCGCGAGGCTCAGGAGACCGAGCCCGACAAGCCCGGCACACAGCAGCGCCAGTCCGGCGCCGAGTGCCCGCGCGATCCCGTCGCGCGGCCGGCGGTGGCCGGAGGTGATGACGGTGCGTCCGACGGCCCGCACGCAGGTCTCCAGGCCGAGCCAGGCCAGCATGGCGATGCCGGTCACCCCAACCTGGAGAAGCGCGCCGGCGGAGGCGGAGAAGCGACGGGTGAGGTCGGGATCGCCCATCCAGCCGACCAGCCGCACGGCCAGCGGGGCGGGCGTGGTCGGGCCGAGCACCAGGGCGACCTCGACGGTGGACGTCGCGAACGCGATCACCGCGAAGATCGGCAGCCGCAGTTGCGGATAGAGGCGCGGCAGGACAGCGAAGAAGAAGCCGCTCACGCGGCCGTAGCCGAGGCCGGTTGCCACCCGCGTCAGCCGCTCGGCATCGGTCTGGGGCAGCGCTGCCAGCGCCATCAGCAGCAGGAACGGCACCTCCTTGGCGACCAGGGCGGCAATCATCGCCAGTCCTGCAGGATCGTGGACGATCAGCAGGTCCGGCGGACGGTCGAGGCCGGTCGCCCAGGGCGAGACGAGGCGCACGAGCCAGCCCGACGGGCTGATCAGGAAGGCCAGCCCGAGGGCGGCGGCCGCATGGGGCACCGAGAGCAGCGGCGACAGGGTGCGCCGCATCCAGGCGAAGGCGCGCGTCTGCGACCAGCCCGCCAGGAACAGGAGGGTGATGAGGGTGGCGAGCAGTGCCGAGGCGAGCCCCGTCCACAGGCTGAGGCCCACCGAGGTCGCAAGGCCCGGTTCGGCCAGGAGCTGCCGCCACGGTTCCAGCGAGAAGGCGTTTCCGCCGAGCGCCGGGAAATAGCCGAAGGCCGGCAGCGCAACCCCGGCGAGACCCGCCATCACCGGTCCGATCAGCAGCGCGATCGCGGCGGCCGGCGCAAGGCGCAGCATGGTCTGGTCCTGGCTCCCGCGCCTCAGCGGCTCCCGTAGCGGGCGGTCCACGCCTGTTCCAGGCGCTCCGTCCAGCTCGGGTCCGGTTCGCGCAGGGTCGGCCGCATCTGGGCCGGGGGAAGGATGGCCGGATCTTCGGCAAGGGTGTCGAACCGCGCGCGGTCGGCCTCGGGCAATCCGGCCACGTCGAGCACGGTCGGGTCGCCCCAGATCGCCGGATCCGCCTTGCGCGCCTGCGCCTCGGGCGACAACAGGAAGTTCGCGGTCACGAGGGCGGCGGCCTTGCCATTGGCGTTGTAGGGGATCGCCACGAAGTGGGTGTTGCCGATGGTGCCGCCTTCGAGCACGTAGGGCCGTACGGTGTCGGGCAGTTCGCCGTCGGCGATCGCCGCACTGGCGTCGGACGGATTGAAGGTGAAGGCGAGGTCGGTCTCGCGGTCGGCGAACAGCTGGCGCAGTTCGGAAACGTTGGCCGGGTAGGCGGCGCCCTTGCGCCAGAGATGCGGGGTGATCTCGTCGAGATAGGCGAGCACGGGCGCCACCTCGGCGGCGAAATTCGCATCGGTGGCCGGCCGGTCGAGGGCGAGCCGGTCGGGGGCGAGCGTCACCAGCAGCTGCTTGAGGAAGGTGGTGCCGAGGAAATCCGGCGGCTGCGGATAGGTGAAGCGGCCGGGATGGTCGACGATGTAGGCCTTCAGCGCATCGAGGTCGCGCGGCGGGGCGGGCAGGGTGTCGATGTCGTGCAGGAACACCAGCTGCGCCATGCCCCACGGCGCCTCGAGCCCGTCGACGCGCACCGTGGCGTCCGTGAGCACGGTGGGCTTGCCGTCGACGTCGACATAGGCCCAGTTGGGGAGCAGGGTCGCCCAGCCGGGCTCCATCAGCAGGTCGTGCTTGCGCATGGCGGCGAAGTTCTCGCCGTTGATCCAGACCAGGTCGACGCTGCCGCCGGTGTCGCGGCCGGCCGTCTTCTCCGCCAGCACCTGGGAGACGACGTTTGCGGTGTCGCTCACCTTGACGTGGACGAGGTCGATGCCGTAGCGCGCCTTCAGTTCGCCTGCGGCCCAGGCGATGTAGGCGTTGATGCGCGGTTCGCCGCCCCAGGCGTCGAAATAGACGGTCTGGCCGGTTGCCTCCTTCGTGACCGCCGGCCAGTCCTGCGGGTTCGGGTCGGCCGCGACGGCGGGCCCGGCTGCAAGGGCGGCGACGATGAGGACGATGAGAGCCTTGAGACGGATCACGGACGGCAAACCTGCGATGGGTTGGAGACGATGATCACAGACCCTAGTCGGGCGCTCGGCAGGTGCCAACAGGCGCGCGCCCGGAACACGCGACCGTGACGCTTCTCCCCGTCGAGGCCGCGCTGCCGGAGCTTCGGGCCGCCCTGTCGGCGCGCGCCTCGGCGGTGCTGGTGGCGCCGCCCGGCGCCGGCAAGTCGACGCGGGTGCCGCTGGCGCTGCTCGACGAAGGCTGGCGCGGTGACGGCCGGATTCTCGTCCTCGAACCGCGCCGCCTGGCCGCCCGCGCCGCGGCTCGGCGGATGGCGGACACGCTGGGCGAGCCGGTGGGCCGCACAGTCGGCTACCGGGTGCGCATGGACGCGAAGGTGTCGGCGGCGACCCGTGTCGAGGTGGTGACGTCCGGGGTGTTCGTGCGGATGATCGCCGACGATCCGGAGCTCGCCGGCGTGGCCGCGGTGCTGTTCGACGAGGTGCACGAGCGCGCGCTGGACACCGATCTCGGCCTGGCGCTCGCCCTCGACAGCCAGGGCGCCCTGCGGCCGGACCTGAAGATCCTGGCGATGTCGGCGACCGCCGATGCGGCACGGATAGCGGCGCTGCTGGGCGGTGCGCCGTTGGTGGAAAGCACAGGCCGCAGCTTCCCCGTCGAAACCCGCCACGCCCCGCCCGCGCCGCGCACCCGCATGGAGGATGCCGTGGCCGACGCGGTGCGCCGCGCGCTTCGCGACGAGACGGGATCGGTGCTCGCCTTCCTGCCGGGCCGCGCCGAGATCGAGCGCACGGCCGAGCGCCTCGCCGACGGGCTCCCGCCGAACGTCGACGTGGTGCCGCTGCATGGCGGCCTCGACGGCCGTGCGCAGGACGCGGCGATCCGGCCGGCCGAGAGTGGCCGCCGCAAGGTGGTGCTGGCGACGCCGATCGCCGAGACGTCCATCACCATCGAGGGCGTACGGGTGGTCGTCGACGCCGGCTACGTGCGCCGGCCGCGCTTCGAACCGGCGATGGGGCTGACGCGGCTGGTGACGGAAAAGGTGTCGCGCGCCGCCGCCGACCAGCGCCGGGGGCGGGCCGGCCGCACCGAGCCGGGCATCTGCGTGCGGCTGTGGGCCGAGGCGCAGACCGCCGCCCTGCTGCCGTTCGACCCGCCGGAGATCCTCGACGCCGATCTGGCGAGCCTCGCCCTCGATCTCGCCGAGTGGGGTGTCGACGACCCGCGCAAGCTCGCCTGGCTCGATCCGCCGCCCGAGGCGGCGTTCCGGGAGGCGCGCGCGCTGCTGGAAGGCCTCGGCGCCATCGATGCGGCCGGGAGCATCACGGCGGACGGCCGGGCGCTCAGGGCGCTGCCGCTGCCGCCGCGCCTGGCGCACATGGTCCAAAAGGCGGCCGAGACCGGTGAGGCGGGACTTGCCGCCGAGATTGCCCTCGTGCTCACCGAGCAGGGGCTCGGCGGACGCGACGTGAACGTGGCGCACCGGCTGGACGCGCTGGCGCGCGACCGCTCGGAGCGCGCCCGGGCCGGACGGGACGCGGCGCGACGCTGGGCGCAGATGGCCGGCGGCAAGGGCGCGACCGCGTCCATCGATCCGCTGCTCGTCGGCCGGCTGGTGGCGCTCGCCTTTCCCGACCGGATCGCCCAGGCGCGGGGGCAGGCGGGTGCCTACCGGACGGCCGCGGGGCGGGGGGGACTGCTCGATCCGGCGCTCGCGCTGGCGCGGGAGCCGTGGCTGGCAATCGCCGAGCTGCAGGGCGCGGCGCAGAACGCCCGGATCCTGCTCGCCGCGCCCCTCGACCTGGCGACGATCGAGGCGGGTTTCGCAGACCGCATCGTCGAGGAGGAGGTCTCCGCCTTCGATCCGGAGGTCGAGGGCGTGCGCACGACGCGGGTCCGGCGGCTGGGGGCGCTGGTGCTGGCGGAGCGCCGGACCGTTCCGAAGCCCCATGCGAAGGCGCTGTCGGCGCTTCTGGACGGCATCGCCGGGCTCGGCCTCGACCGTCTTCCCTGGTCGGTTGAGACGAGGCAGCTGCGTGCGCGCGCAGGGTTTCTCCATCGCACCCTCGGTGCGCCCTGGCCGGACGTGTCCGATGCCGCGCTGCTGCCGACGCTCGCCGACTGGCTCGGCCCCTATGTTCCCGGCGCGGTTGGGCTTTCCGACATTTCTCGGTCGGCGCTTGCCGCGGCTCTCGACGGGCTTCTCTCCGGCGCGGGCCGAACCGGGGATCTCGACCGGCTTGCGCCGTCGCGCCTTGCGACGCCGTCGGGGCGGAGCGCCGAGATCGACTATGCCGGTGACCGGCCGACGGTCTCGGTCCGGGTGCAGGACCTCTACGGCCTGGCGACCCACCCGACGGTGGCCGGTGGCGCGCTGCCGCTGGTGGTGCAGCTGTTGTCGCCGGCCGACAGGCCGATCCAGGTGACGACCGACCTTCCCGGCTTCTGGCGCGGGAGCTGGTCCGACGTGCGCAGCGACCTGCGCGGGCGCTATCCGAAGCACGCCTGGCCCGAGGATCCCGCCACCGCCCCGCCTGTGCGGCTCAACAAGCACCTGAGGACCGGCGACACCCGGTAGCAGGGCCCCGGAACCGGCCTCAATTTCAACGTCCCGATTCCCTACCGGCGTCGCTTCCGCTACCTGATGGACAGTCACCTCAAACACCTGGACGGCGCACCCATGCCATTTCCCGATTCCGCCCCGCGCATTCCCGAGGGCACCCGCATCTACGCGATCGGCGACGTGCACGGGCGCGCGGATCTGCTCGAGAGGCTGCTGGCCGAGATCGACCGCGACCTCTATCGCCATCCGTGCGACGACATCGTCGAGATCTTTGTCGGCGACTACGTCGATCGGGGACCGTCATCGAAGAAGGTGCTGGAGATCCTGCGGGACGACCCCCATCACGACGGCGAGCGGGTCTGCCTGAAGGGCAACCACGAGGACATGGTGCTCGACTTCCTGGAGGATCCGGAGCTGCTGATCCTTTGGCTGCAGAACGGCGGCCAGCCGACGCTCGCGTCCTACGGCATCACCCCGCCGGCCGAGGTCGGCCAGGCCTCGATGACCCAGATCCGCGATGAGCTGATCGAGGCGATGGGAGGCGATGTCGGGTTCATCGCCAAGCTGCCGCTCACCCACGTGGAGGGTGACTATCTGTTCGTGCATGCCGGCATCCGTCCCGGCGTGCCGCTGGACGCCCAGGATTCCGAAGATCTTATGTGGATCCGCGAGCCCTTCCTCTCCTACATGGCACCGTTTCCCCACTGCGTCGTCCATGGACACACGCCCGTGGAGCGGCCGGACGTGCGGCCGTTCCGGATCGACATCGACACCGGGGCGGTGTCGTCCGGAGTGCTCACATGTCTCGTGCTGGAGAACGAGACCCGACGCTTCCTGGCGACGGGGGGCTGAGAGCTCGCATGACGACGGCTGCGGACGGACTGGCGGCGCGCGCCCTGAAGGCGGCGGAGGACAGCGGCCTGAAGATCGCGCTGAGGGGGCAGATGGCCGCGGCTCTGCTCGCCGCCGGGTGGCTGGTGGCTGCCTATCCCGTCGACGTACTTTCCATCCCGCTCGCAAGCGCGCTCGTGGTTCTCGTGATCGGTGCGGTGCTGCATCAGATCGCCGGCACCCGCTTCGACCGGGCGTGGTTCCGCTATGCGACCTTCGCGGTCGATGCCGTCTGCCTCGTCGCGCTGGTGGTGTTCGGTCCGCTCTCCTACGCGTCCGAGGGGACGGTGAACCTGATCCTCGGGACATACGGCGCGCTGATCGTCCTGCTGCTGATGCCGCTGGCGGCGCTGTCGCTGCAGCCGCGGCTGGTGGCCTGGACCGGGGTCGCAACCGTGCTCGCCTGGTGGGGCGCGTTCCTGGTCGTCATCGTCGATCTCGCCTGGACGCCGTCGTGGAGCAGCCTGCCGCTGATGCCCAGCGCCGTGATGCTGGCGACGGCCGGCCTGTTGGCGCTCGGGCTGGCGCGCGCGCGCCAGATCGTTGTTGAACGGGCCGCGGCCGACGACGCGCGGACGCGCATCCGCACCGCGTTCGGCCGCTACGTTCCGGCCGGCGTGATCGACGATCTCGTCCGCAGCCCGGCGTCGCTCGCTCCGACGGTACGGGATGCGACGGTGATCTTCGTCGACATAGCCGGCTTCACGGCCGCGTCGGAAGACAAGTCTCCCGCCGAGGCGATCGCCATCCTCGATGCCTTCTTCCGGCGGGCGAGCGAGGTGGTGGCCGATGGCGGCGGCGTGATCGTCAACGTGCGGGGAGACGCGTTTCTTGCGGCCTTCAATCTGCCGCTGGAAGTCAACGACTATCCTGACAGGGCGCTCTGGACGGCGCGCGCACTCCTCCACATGGTGCGCAAGGAGACGTTTGCGGACGCCAACCTGGCGCTCGGGATCGGTATCGCAACCGGGCCGGTCACGGCCGGCGCTGTTGGCAGTGCGCGGCAGGCGTTCAACATCTACGGGGACACGGTCACCCGCGCCGAGCGCCTGCAGAGCCAGAACAAGGGATTGCAGTCGCGCATCCTGCTCGACGCCGACACCGCCAGCGGGCTGTCGGGCGAGACCGATCTCCAGAAGATCGGCGCCGTAGAACTTCGTGGCCGCGAGGCCTCGGTGGCGATCTTCGGGGTCTGAGTCGGCAGGGCGAAGCGAAAAACTGCAACCGCGGCGGGCGAAGTGCCTCAGCCGTTGCGGCCGGCCGCCGCGTCGAGGGCGCGCACGACGATGTCCTCGGTGAGGATCTGCGGCAGCACCGCTGCCGGGCCGTCGCCCTTTGGGAACACCAGGTACAGCGGCACGCCGGCGCGCCCGTAGCGCTCCAGGTAGGCGGTGATCGCCGGGTCGCGGCGGGTCCAGTCGGCGGTCATGTAGGTGATGCCGTCGCGGGCCAGCGCCTCGCGGAAGCCTCCGCGGAATGCCACCTTCTCGTTCACCTTGCAGGTGATGCACCAGGCGGCCGTGATGTTCAGGAACACCGGCTTGCCGTCCGCCCGGAGTGCATCGAGGCGTGCCGGGGTGAACGCTTCGGCGCCCTCGTTCTCCGCCGTCATCGATGCCGAACCACCTCCGGCCGGTACCCCGGCCAGGGAAGGAGACAGGAGCGCCACCGCGCCCGCCAGCCCGACCAGCGCCGCCAGTGCCGCGGCCAAGCGGCCGCGCTGCAATCCTCCCTGGCGCAGCCCCGTCATCCACGCCGCGAAGGCGAGCAGCACGCAGCCGATGAGCACCGCGAACATGGCGTCGACGCCCGCCTGCTGGGTCAGGACCCAGACGAGCCACGCGGCGGTCGCATAGAGCGGAAAGGCGAGGATCTGCCTGAGCCGGACCATCCACATGCCCGGTTTCGGCAACAGCCGCCCGATCGCCGGCACCAGCGAGATGACGAGGAAGGGCAGCGCCAGGCCGAGCCCGAGGGCGGCGAAGACGGCCAGCGTGACGCCGGTGCCCTGCGTGAGCGCGTAGCCGATCGCCACCGCCATGAACGGCGCCGTGCACGGCGTCGCCACCACGGCGGCCAGCACGCCGGTCAGGAACGACCCGCCGACACCGCTGCTGCCGTGGACCAGCCCGCCGGCGCGCGTCAGGCCGAGGCCGATCTCGTAGAGGCCCGACAGGTTGAGCCCGATCAGCACCAGCACGTAGACGAGCACGGCGACCACCAGCGGCTGCTGCAGCTGGAAGCCCCAGCCGACCGCCGTTCCGCCTGCCTTGAGTGCGATGAGGGTGCCGGCCAGCAGCAGGAAGCTCGCCAGGATGCCGGCCGTGTAGGCGGCGCCCTGGCCGATCCGCTCCCGGGCGGAGGCATGGCCGTGGCCGGCGAAGGCGACGGCCTTCAGCGCAAGCACCGGGAATACGCACGGCATCAGGTTGAGGATCAGCCCGCCGACGAGCGCGAAGACGACCGCCCGCAGGAAGCCGGTGCCGCCCTCTGCTGCGGGCACCACGTCGGTCCCGGCGCCCGGAGCGGATGCGACGGGGGTGCCATCGCCGGGCGCAGGCGGCGGTGCGACGGTCGACGCGGCAGCCGGGGCCGGGATGTCCCTCTCGGGGCCCTTGGCGGAGAGGGCATATCCCTTTCGCCGGCCGGAGGTGTCGGTCAGCACCAGGACACCGTCGACGGGGGCGGCCCGCGTCGCACCCTGCGGCGTCAGCGTCAGCGCCAGCGTTCCACCTTCCTGGATATCGAAGGTCTGCTCCGCCGAGTTGTCGATGAGGTCGGGCGCGAGGGGAAAAAAGGCGGCGGTCGACAGCGGGGCCAGGTCGACGCCGCGGGGCTCGACGTTCAGCGACAACATGCCGATCGGCGAGCCGCTGAGACGGGCCGGCCAGTTGACGGCGGTCGGCATGTTGCGGCGCGCGGACACGAAGGTGAAAGCGACGGAGGAATCCGGCTCGCTCGCGGCGGCGGTGGGAATCTCGAACCTCGCCGATCCGCTCTCCGGAATGCAGATATCGGAACACACCAGCCAATCGATCGTCAGGTCGACGGGCAGGGGATCGCCGGCCGGCCAGTCGGCCGGAACGGTGAGGGTGGCGAGGTAGGTCGTCTTGCCGGAGTAGCCGAAGTTGACCAGCGGCGGGTAGGGCAGACGCTCGGGAATCGGCCACTGGATCCGGACGTCCTGGGCGCCCGAAGGCAGCGTCCAGCCGAACAGCGTCGGCGCGCCGGAATCGCCGGGGTTCTCCCAGTACGTGTGCCACCCTTCCTCAACCGATTGCGCGATCGCAATCTCGACGGTGTCGCCGGGTGCAACCGTGGTGTTGCCGACGACGATCCGGGTGCTGATGTGATCGGTGTCGATCCGGGCGCCGGCCGCGGAAGCCGGTGTCGACAGCAGCGCAAAGCCCAGTGCCGCTGCGACGGTGCGCCACACCGAACCAGCGGCTGTGATAGAACGTTTATCGAAGGTAGCGCGCTTCATGGCTGATGGGGCTTTCCGCATGGATATGAGCGTGTACCGCCTTGCGTGGCGCTACGCCAAATCGCCGAATGTCACATCTTCGAGATGACCGGCGGAAACGGACGGATGCGGGGCCGCGGCGAATGTGCCGATGCGTCCGGGGCCCCCGACCGACGAAACGAATAAGGAGAACGAGATGCGAAACGACAAGGTGATGTCCGAAGCGGAGTGCAAGACAATTGCCAAGGGTCTCGCCCGGGTACTGGCGGACACGCACGGCCTCTACGTGAAGACGCACGGCTTCCACTGGAACGTGGAGGGGTCGAAGTTCCGTACCTATCACCTGCTGTTCGAAGAGCAATACACCGACCTCTGGAATGCCCTCGACGAGCTCGCGGAGCGCATCCGGGCGCTCGGCCACTATGCGCCGACAAGCTATTCCGATTTTGCCGAGCTCAGCTCGGTCCAGGAAGAGCGCGGCGTTCCGGGGCCGCTCGAAATGCTGAGGAAGCTCGTGCACGACAATGAGCTCGTGGTGCGTACGATGCGAGAGATCCGCCCGGCGATCGAAGACGCTGCCGACAACGCGAGCGCCAATCTTCTCGACGACCGTCTCGTCCAGCACGAAAAGCAGATCTGGATGATGAAGAGCATGCTGAAGGAGGTCGACGACAAGGACGAGGTGACCGCGTCGGTACTGAACACGCTGGCCTGATCGGCAGGGGTCTCGCCCCCTGGGGTCGTCTTGAAATCCGACTGTATCCGCGGTGGCACCTTCCGGTGCCGCCGCGATTGCGTTTTTGGGGAGGCCTCTGACTTCAATTCTGCTGGCGAACGGTGGACTCGCATCCTGATCCAACCCATGTTCGGAGACGTAAGACCGGCATGGGCCGCCATGCGACCACACGTGCAAACGTGTGCATGGACGCTATGAGATGATTGCCGGTGCGTGAAAGCCCGACCAGACGCCCGCCCGCGGCAAGCGGGGCGGACGATCGATCTGGCGGCTGCGTCGACACCTCATGCCAGAATGTCAGAGAGCCAATGATGCCCGGATACAGCCTGGATCGCCCGACCTCGCCGGACGCCGTCGAGCGCGGTGTGCGACGGCGCCAGGAGATCGAGGACGTCGGGGTCCTGGATGAGGGCAGCCCCGCCGACCTGGAGCTGATCAGCAGGATCGCCGCGGCGGCCCTGAAGATGCCGATCACCCATGTCAGTTTCCTCGACGGCGACCGGCAATGGGTGCGCGCGGCGGTGGGGATCGATCGGATGGAGGTGCCGCTGGAAGACAGCTTCTGCATCCATGCGATCGAGGCCGGCGAGATGCTGGTGGTCGAAGACGCGGCCAACGACGTGCGGTTCGCGCAGAGCAAGTACGTCACCGGCGATCCGCACATCCGCTTCTATGCGGGTGCTCCGCTCTTCACGAACAACCAGATCGCGATCGGCACCCTGTGTGCCATCGACCACAGCCGGCGCTGCTTCACGGCCGAGCAGCGTGCCATCCTCAATGACCTCGCCGAACTGGCGATGCACCAGATCGAGCTGGGGCGGGCGGCGCTGGTGGACGGACTGACCGGAAGCTGGAACCGGCGGATGCTGGCACGTGTCGCCACGGCGGAGTTCGGCCGGTCGGCGCGCTCCGGCCGGACCTTCTCCATCGCGATGCTCGATCTCGATCACTTCAAGCAGTTGAACGACACCTTCGGTCACGGCGCGGGGGACGACGTGCTGGTGCGCTTCACCGAGGTGATTCGCGCGCACCTTCGCCCGGAGGACTGGCTGTTCCGGCTGGGCGGGGAGGAATTCGGCGTGCTGATCGTCCACGCCGGAGTGGAGGAAGCAAGCAACGTGATCGATCGCATCCGCGGGGCGCTTGCCGCCGAGGGACCGGTCGCGCAGACGAAGCCGGTGACGTTCAGCGCGGGGGTGGGGGAGCACCGGCCGGGCACGGGTGAGCCCGATACGCTGAAATCGATGCTCGAGCGCGCCGACAGAGCCCTCTACAGGGCCAAGGAGGCGGGTCGGGACCGGACGGTCTGCGTAGAAACGCCGAGATTTCAAAACTGAACGAAGCAACCCGGCACGGAGCCTTTCCGGGCCCAGGTTTGCCGCAAGGAAGGTTGGACCATGTCGATTGCATTCTGGTGCGTGCTCGTGGCGAGCATCCTGCCGCTGCTCGCGGCGTATCCGGCGAAGGCCGATCCGGATCTGGACAACCGCGATCCGCGGGCCCGGCACGCCGTCCAGACCGGCTTCCGGCGCCGTGCCTACGCGGCGCATCAGAACTCGTGGGAAGCGCTGCTGGTGTTCGCCATCGCGGTGATCGCCGCCGAGATGAACGGCGGACCACAAGCGGCGGTCAATGCGCTGGCGATCGTCTTCATCGTCGTCCGGATCGCCTACATCGCCGCCTATCTGAAGGGGGTGGGGTTCATCCGCTCCGGCCTGTGGTCGGCCGGCTGGATCCTCTCGGTGGCGATCTTCACCAGCCCCGTCTGGGGTTGAGCGGCGCGGACGAAGCCGCGACGAACAAAAAAGGCCCGCCCCAACCGGGACGGGCCTTTCTCATTGAAGCATGAGGCAGGCGAAGCGGTGCGGACGGCGTCCCGACCTCGCCGTGTCCGGTTCAGACCTGCCGTTCGACCATCAGCTTCTTGATCTCCGCGATCGCCTTGGCCGGATTCAGACCCTTCGGGCAGGCGTTGGCGCAGTTCATGATGGTGTGGCAGCGGTACAGGCGGAACGGATCCTCCAGATCGTCAAGCCGCTCGCCGGTGGATTCGTCGCGGGAATCGTGGATCCAGCGGTAGGCCTGCAGCAGCACGGCCGGGCCGAGATAGCGGTCGGAGTTCCACCAGTAGCTCGGGCACGAGGTCTGGCAGCAGGCGCAGAGGATGCACTCGTAGAGGCCGTCGAGCTTCACCCGGTCCTCGTGGCTCTGGCGCCACTCGCGCTGCGGGGTCGGCGTCACCGTCTTCAGCCACGGCTCCACCGAGCGGAGCTGCGCGTAGAAATTGGTGAGGTCCGGCACCAGATCCTTCACCACCGGCATGTGCGGCAGCGGATAGAGCGTCACCGGACCGGTCACCTCGTCCATGCCGCTGGTGCAGGCCAGGTGGTTGATGCCGTTGATGTTCATCGCGCACGAGCCGCAGATTCCCTCGCGGCAGGAGCGGCGGAAGGTCAGCGTCGGGTCGACCTTGTTCTTGATCCAGATCAGCCCGTCCAGGATCATCGGCCCGCAGTCGCCGGTGTCGACGTAATAGGTGTCGATCCGCGGCGTGCGGCCGTCGTCCGGGTTCCAGCGGTAGATCTTGAATTCCCGAAGGTTGTCGACGCCCTTGGGCTTGTCCCAGGTCTTGCCCTTGGAGACCCTCGAATTCTTCGGAAGCGTGAGCTCGACCATCGTCGTCTTTCCTCAACGTGGCTCAAACGAAGGAGCGGCAGCCGCCCCAGACAAGATGAGCATGGAATTCTCGGCGTTCTCTTCGGCCACCACGTAGCCGCAAGCCGCGAGCGCCTTCAACAGATCGTCCTGCCAGAGCGCGGCGTGCGTCGTCTCCACGACGATGGCACGCGGCCAGCGCTGGGCAGGGGCGGCGGCGAAATAGGGCAGGAGGGCGCGGTCTTCGTAGCCCTCGATGTCGATCTTCAGGACGCCCACGGGCGCGGCGTAGGCGGCGAGCCGGTCGGCGAGGCGGACGATCTCGACGTCGTAGCCGAGGGAGCGGTCGCCCGCGAAGGCGTGCAGCGAGGCGCGGCCCTGGTTGCCCGAGGCGTTCGCCCACAAGGTCGCCGTCGACGGTTCGGCCCCCACCGCGAACGGTTCGATCGTGACCCGCTCGGAGACGCCGTTGGCGGCGACGTTGTAGGCGAGCCGATCGCGCGAGACCGGGTGCGGCTCGAACGCCACCACGTGGGTTCCGGCCGGCGCACGGGCCGCCGTCGCGATGGCGTAGACGCCGAGGTTGGCGCCGATGTCGACGAACAGGTCGCCCGGTCGAAGCTGGGCGAGCACGAAGGCACGCTCGTCGGCTTCGGGCAACCGGCCCTTCGCCGCCAGGTCGAAGCCGTCCTTGTTGTCGCGGGGCGAGACCCGGAAGGCGAGGCCCTCGACCTCGATGTCGAGTTCGTCGTCGGGCAGCAGGTGGCGCACGTGACGGCGGACCCAGCTGCGCGGCCCCGGGGCCAGGCCCTGGGCGCGCGCGAGCGCGAGCATCGCCCGCATCGCCGCGCCGGGCTTGAGGCTGCCGAAGGGGGCTGCCGTCAGGGGTGCCGTCATCTCGGTCATGGTCGCCACGGGCTGCCGGATCCTCAGTAGACCCGCTTCGCCGGCTCGATGTAGGCGATGTCGTTCGACAGCGTGTACGAATGGACCGGACGCGTATCGAGCACGACTTCGCGCGTCTCCGTGTTGCAGAACGACAGCGTGTGCTTCATCCATTCCGCGTCGTTGCGATCCGGGTAGTCCTCGCGGGCATGGGCGCCGCGCGATTCCAGCCGGTTCCGGGCCGAGTCCATCGTCACGACCGCCTGGCCAATCAGGTTGTCGAACTCCAGCGTCTCGATCAGGTCCGAGTTCCAGACCAGCGAACGGTCGGTGACCTTCACGTCATCGGCGCTCGCCCAGACGTCGTGGATCAGCTTGTGGCCTTCCTCCAGCACCTCGCCGGTGCGGAACACGGCGCAGTTGGACTGCATCGTACGCTGCATCTCGTCGCGCAGCTCCGCGGTGGAGGTGCCGCCCGAGGCGTAGCGGAAGCGGTCGAGGCGGGCGATGGCCGGCTCGCCGGCGTTCTTCGGGAGCTCGGCGTGGCTCTCGTTCGCTCCGATCGTCTCGGCGCAGCGGTGCGCGGCGGCGCGGCCGAACACCACCAGGTCGATGAGCGAGTTCGAGCCCAGCCGGTTGGCGCCATGCACCGACACGCAGGCCGCCTCGCCGATGGCCATCAGGCCCGGCACGACCGCGTCCGGGTCGCCGTCCACCTTGGTCAGGACCTCGCCGTGGAAGTTCGTCGGGATGCCGCCCATGTTGTAGTGGACGGTCGGCAGCACCGGGATCGGCTCCTTGGTCACGTCGACGCCGGCGAAGATGCGCGCCGATTCGGAGATGCCCGGCAGCCGCTCGTGCAGGATCGCCGGGTCCAGGTGATCGAGGTGCAGGAAGATGTGGTCCTTGAGCTTGCCGACGCCGCGGCCCTCGCGGATCTCCATGGTCATCGACCGGGAGACCACGTCGCGGGAGGCAAGGTCCTTGGCCGACGGCGCATAGCGCTCCATGAAGCGCTCGCCCTCGGAGTTGGTGAGGTAGCCGCCTTCGCCGCGCGAACCCTCGGTGATCAGGCAGCCGGCCCCGTAGATGCCGGTCGGGTGGAACTGCACGAATTCCATGTCCTGCAGCGGCAGGCCGGCGCGCAGCACCATCGCATTGCCGTCGCCGGTGCAGGTGTGCGCGGAGGTGCAGGAGAAGTAGGCGCGGCCGTAGCCGCCGGTCGCCAGGATCACCTTGTGGGCGCGGAACCGGTGGATCGAGCCGTCGTCCATGCACATGGCCATGACGCCACGGCAGACGCCGTCGTCCATGATCAGGTCGAGCGCGAAGTACTCGATGAAGAACTCCGCCGAATGGCGCAGCGACTGGCCGTACAGCGTGTGCAGGATCGCGTGGCCGGTGCGGTCGGCCGCGGCGCAGGTGCGCTGGGCGGTGCCCTTACCGAAATGGGTGGTCATGCCGCCGAACGGGCGCTGGTAGATCCGGCCGTCCTCGGTGCGCGAGAAGGGCACGCCCCAGTGCTCGAGCTCGTAGACGGCGGCCGGCGCGTTGCGCACCAGATATTCGATGGAGTCCTGGTCGCCGAGCCAGTCTGACCCCTTGACGGTGTCGTACATGTGCCAGCGCCAGTCGTCCTCGCCCATGTTGCCGAGCGAGGCGGCGACGCCGCCCTGGGCGGCGACCGTGTGGGAACGGGTCGGGAAGACCTTGGTGATGCAGGCGGTCTTCAGGCCGGCCTCGGCCGCGCCGACAACGGCCCTGAGACCGGCGCCCCCGGCGCCCACCACGACCACGTCGAAGATGTGATCGACGATCGGATAGGCCTCGCCCATCAGGGCCGGGCCGCTTCCATTGCCTGCACCGTTGGAGCCCGCACCGTTCGAGCCGGTGCCGTTGCTGCCAGCCATGGCGTTAGCCTCCGAAGCTGATTTTCAAGATCGCGAAGATCGAGGCCGCGGCCACGATCAGCGAAAAGAACGTGTTGGCGACCAGCAGCAGCACGCGCTGCGGTTCGCCGTGAACATAGTCCTCGATGACGATCTGCATGCCGAGGCGCATGTGGTAGCTGATCGAGATCATCGTCAGGATGAACAGGATCGCCACCCAGGGCGACGACAGGCGGTCGAGCACCACTGGATACGTCTCGCCGGCCGTGGAGATCATCAGGACGACGAAAAAAACGACGAGCGGGACGTTGGCGAGCGCGGTCAGTCGCTGGTGCCAGAAGTGCTGGGTGCCGGAGCGTGCCGATCCGAGGCCGCGCACGCGCTTCAGCGGTGTGGTCATGTCAGCCATGGTCGTCTCCTAGATCACGATCAGCGCGACGATCCAGAGCAGGATCGTCAGTGAAACGGAGCCGATGATGGTGGCCCAGGCGAGCATCTCGCGCGGCTTCTCGTCGAAGCCGTTGCCGGTGTCCCAGATGAAGTGGCGCATCCCGCCGATCATGTGGTGCAGGAGCGCCCAGGTGAAGCCGAACAGGATGATCATCCCGAAAATCGAGCCGAAGAAGCCGTTCGCGACTGCGAACGCGTCCGGCCCGGTCGCGGCCGCCACCAGCCACCACACGATCAGAATCGTGCCGAAAAACAGGGCGCAACCGGTGATCCGGTGCATGATCGACATCACCATGGTGATGATCGGCCGGTAGATGAAGAGATGGGGCGAAAGTGGTCGGTTTGCCTTGGCGTCGACCTGCGACATTACGCGTTCTCCGGGATGGGCCGCCTGGCGGTTTCTGGCATCGTTCTAGCCTGCGGTCCGCCCCCCGTCAAAGCGTGGCGACAAGTTTCCGCACTGCGGCTTTTTGCACCCCGACGACGGCAGCAAGCAAGACCTGACCCGGCACGTCCTGATCGGATGAGCAGTTGAGGCGGCGGGGTGATGCGCTTCGCCGCGGGATGACCCCGGTGGGGCGCATCACGATGGTCGAGACACCGGCGGCGGCGGATCCGATCCGACCGGAAGGCCGTCAGGTCCGTCGTTCCCGGGCGGCGATGCGCTTGTGCAGATGCACCATGAAGGCGGTGGCGAACATCGGCGTCACCAAGTTGAGGAGCGGCACGGCCAGCACGCCGGCGATGATCAGTCCTGCGAGGAAAATGGTGAAGCCGTTGCGGCTGCGCATCGCCTTGGTGTCCGCCTCCGAGTGGAAGCGCATGGCGGCCGCCTCGAAATACTCGCGGCCGAGCAGGTAGCCGTTGACCACGAAGAAGGCGGCGATGTTGACGACGGGCACCAGCAGCAGGAGCAGCGCCAGGATGTTGCCAATGATGACGACCCCGGTGAATTTCACCGTGTGCCAGAGGCCGCGGACCAGCGGGACGTCGCGGCCGGACGCATCGGCGGGATAGTCGAGGCGTTCCACGGTGCCGGCGATCTCGTCCTGGAAGATGCCGGCGACGGCGGCCGAGACCGGCGCGGCGATGAAGGCGAGCGCGAAGATCATGCCGATGCCGGTGACGATGGAGACCACCGTCTCGAGCCAGCCGTAGGGCAGCTCGACCCAATGGGTCAGCGCCCCCTCGACGGCGATCCAGGCGACGATCAGGAGCGCGACGGTGATTCCGAGCGTCTTCAGGAACACCGGCCGCAGCTGCGGCGAGAAGATTTCGGAGAAGGCGCGGGAGGCGCTCGCGAGCATGAAGCGGGGCCGTTGTCCGGAGGGATGACGAGAGCGAGATAGGGGTTTCCACCGGGGCGCTCAAGATCCGTCGGCAGGGCGGGGAAATGGGGGCGGGGTGGAAATCCGGCGCGAACTCTGTAAGGTTCGCCGCACTTCAGGGTCCCAATTCGCTCGCTGCGGCCGCTGACGCCGTTCGAGCCGATGCGATGCCGGACCAGCCAACGCACCAGATCGAGATCCGGTCGGTCGAGCGCGTCGCCGCGCCGCCGGCTGGCAATCTCCGACCCACCCGGATGCCCCCAAGGAGGACCGACCAGATATGGCCGCGCCGCGTTACGACGTACTCGGAATCGGGAATGCGATTTTCGACATTCTCGCCCATGTGGACGATGACTTCATCGTCCGCGAGAAGCTTGCCAAGGGATCCATGCGCCTCGTCGACGGCGATGAGATCGCGCGCCTCTACGGCGACCTCGGCCAGGTTGTCCGCATCTCCGGCGGCTCGGGCGGCAACACCATCGCCGGCGTCGCCTCCCTCTCCGGCAAGGCGGCCTATATCGGCAAGGTGGCCGACGACGAGTTCGGCGCTGCCTACCGCCACGACATGCGCGGCGTCGGTGTCACCTTCGACACCGATCCGCTGTCCGGCGGCGCGCCGACGGCGAGCTGCCTCGTGCTGGTGACGCCCGACGGCGAGCGCACCATGAGCACCTTCCTCGGCGCCTGCCAGAACCTGACGCCCGACGACGTCGACCCGGCGCTGGTCGCCGATGCCGAGATCACCTTCCTGGAAGGCTATCTCTGGGATCCGCCGCAGGCCAAGGATGCCTTCCGCAAGGCCGCTGAAATCGCCCACCAGAACGGCCGCAAGGTCGCGCTGACGCTGTCCGACACCTTCTGCGTCGACCGCTTCCGCGCCGAGTTCCTGGACCTCATCAAGTCCGGCACCGTCGACATCGTCTTCGCCAACGAGCACGAGCTGCGCGCGCTCTACGAGACGGCCGACTTCGACACCGCCGTCAAGGCGCTGCGCGAGGACGCCAAGCTCGCCGCCGTGACCATGGGCGCGGAGGGGTCGCTGACGATCACCCGCGGCGAGACCCACCACGTGAAGGCCGCCGAGGTCGAGCGGATCGTCGACCTCACCGGCGCCGGCGATCTCTATGCGGGCGGCTTCCTGTTCGGGCTCGCCCGCGGCTTCTCGCTGCCTGAGTGCGCCACCATCGGCGGCCTTGCCGCCGGCGAGGTGATCCAGCATTTGGGCGCGCGACCGGAAGTGAAGCTCGTCGACCTGGTCCGCCAGGAAGGCTTCGAGATCTGAGGCATCGCCTCCGAGCTCCGACTGCCAGACGGCCCGCCCCCAAGGCGGGCCGTTTTTTTGTTGGACGAAGTTTCGTTCAATGCGGATGCCCTAAACTCCGCTCATCCCCGCGAAAGCGGGGATCCATAGGGCCTGACCGTCAGAGTTGAAGTGTTCGGTAGAGATCGCGCCACTCGCCGTTCTGCTCGAGAACCAGGGCAATCTTCCACTCCCGTCGCCTTTTCTTGATCTGACGTTCGCGGACGAAAGCGGCTTCCCGGCTGTCGTGGACCTCGTACCAGACGAGGCTCTTGATCCGATGCGTGCGGGTGAAGCCCGGTAGGGCGCCGATCTGGTGCTCGGGGATCCGGCGCGCGAGGTCGTCGGTCATCCCCACATAGAAGGTGCCGTTGCGCCGACTCGCGAGCATGTAGACGTAGAAGGCCATGGCGGGAGGATAGCCCGCATTTTTCTCTCATTCCGCCGGAATTTGGTTCGGACTCCCTATGGATCCCCGCTTTCGCGGGGATGAGCGGAGTAAATGGTTCGACCTGTCCATCCCTCGACTGCCTTGAGGGGGAAAGTCCCTAGAAAGGCCGTCGCTGCCGCATGGCCGCCGACAGCGTGCCCTCGTCGAGATAGTCGAGTTCGCCGCCGATCGGCACGCCCGACGCAAGCCGGCTCACGGTGACCCCGAGCCCGCTCAATTGCTCCATCAGATAGTGGGCGGTGGTCTGGCCCTCGACGGTGGCGTTCACCGCGAGGATGACCTCGCGCACCTCGTCGGAATGGGCCCGCTCGATGAGCTTCGGGATCTGCAGCGCGTCGGGGCCGACGCCGTCGAGCGCCGACAGCGTGCCCCCGAGCACGTGATACTGGGCGGAGATGGCCGCCGCGCGCTCCAGCGCCCACAGGTCGGCCACGTCCTCCACCACCACGATCAGCGAGCGGTCGCGGCGCGGGTCGGTGCAGATCGAGCACGGATCGGCGGTGTCGATGTTGCCGCAGGTCGAGCAGACCCTCACCGCGTCGGCGACCTCGGTGAGGGCGGCCGCCAGCGGCACCAGCAGCATCTCGCGCTTCTTGACGAGCGAGAGCGCGGCCCGGCGCGCCGAGCGCGGTCCGAGGCCGGGCAGCTTCGCCAGAAGCTGGATCAGTCGCTCGATTTCGGGTCCGGTTGTCGCGGCCATCGCTGGGTGTCGGTTGGATCGTTGGAGCGGAATTAGGTCGCGTGAAGGGGGAGGCGACTCGGGAGGGGCTCCCCCGTTCTCCGCTCCTTCCCGCAAAGGCAGGAACCCGTGGGCCCCCACGACGGACCTCCGGAAGGGACCGGGAACGAGCGGAGCAGAGGAACGATCTGCGGGACGAAACGCGGCGCCGGCAGCTCCCTCACATGCCGGGAGGCATCATGCCCGGCGGCAGGCCGAGGCCGGACATCATTTCCTGGGTCTTTTCCTGCACGGCGGCATCGACCTTCGCCTTGGCGTCGGCATGGGCGGCGACCACCAGGTCCTCGACGATCTCGCCCTCGTCGGGCTTCAGCAGCGACGGATCGATTCGCACGCCCAGAAGCTGCTGGGCGCCGTTGACGCGCACGGTGACGAGGCCGCCGCCGGAGGTGCCCTCGGCTTCCACCTGGGTCATCTGCTCCTGAAGGTCCCCCATCTTCGACTGGAGTTCCTTCGCCTGCTTCATCATCTTCAGAAAGTCCATGACCTACTCCTCCTCAGGCTCGTCGTCGGGCGGCGGGGCCTCGAGCGACGGCTCCTCGGTTTCCATGATGCGGACGTCGACGATCTCGGCGCCCGGGAACTTGCTGAGAACGGCCGCCACGATCGGGTCGGCGGCGGCATCGGCCAGACGCTCCTCGGTGGTGCGGATGCGCGCCTCGTGGATGGTCTCGTCGCCATCCTCGGACGAAACGACCACGATCCAGCGCCGTCCTGTCCACTCGGTCAGCCGCTGGCCCAACTCGCCGGCGACGGTGACCGGTGCGTTCGGCATCATCGCCACTTCGATGCGGCCGGGCTCGAAACGCACCAGCCGCATCTCGCGCTCGACCGCGAACTTCAGCTTCGGTGCGCGCATCTGGGCGGCGAGCGCGGCGACATCCTCCAGGGAAGACAGGACGATCCCGGGGGCCGCATCGGTCTCACTCACCGGCGCGGCGGAGGCCACCGGCTGGCGCGTCGGTTCGGCGAAGGGCGGACCCGCGCCTTGCCCGACGGCCCGCGCCCGCGCTTCAGGCTGTGGCGATCCCGGACCCGATGCCGACGGGCCGGCAGGGGCCGGCCGTCCGCCGCCCTGGTCGGCGGCCGCGCCGAAGGCCTTCAGGAGCGCGTCGGGCGTCGGCAGGTCGGCGGAATGGGCAAGACGCACCAGCACCATCTCGGCGGCGGCCAGCGGCTTGGCCGCGGTCTGCACCTCCGGCAGGCCCTTCAGCAGGATCTGCCAGGCGCGCGACAGCACCGGGATCGACAGCTTTCCGGCGAATTCCGAGCCGCGCAGCTTCTCGTCCTCGGTCACGGTCCCGTCGGCGGCGACGTCCGGCACCAGGCGGAAGCGGGTGACGAGATGCACGAAGGCGGCAAGGTCCGACAGCACGGTGGCAGGATCGGCGCCGGCCGCGTACTGGTCGTCCAGCTCGCCGATCGCGCCGGCGACGTCGCCGCGCATGACCATGTCGAACAGATCGACGACGCGCGCCCGGTCGACGAGGCCGAGCATGTCCTTGACCGAGGCGGCGGTGACGGCCCCGGCGCCGTGGGCGAGCGCCTGGTCCATCAGCGACAGCGCATCGCGCACCGACCCTTCGGCGGCGCGCGCGATCATCCGGAAGGCTTCGTCCTCGGCTTCGACCTTCTCGGCCCCGGCGATGCGGGCAAGGTGGGCCACGAGAGGCTCCGCATCCACGCGGCGCAGGTCGAAGCGCTGGCAGCGCGACAGCACGGTGACGGGGACCTTGCGGATCTCGGTGGTGGCGAACACGAACTTCACGTGCTCGGGCGGCTCCTCGAGCGTCTTCAGCAGGCCGTTGAAGGCCGCCGTCGACAGCATGTGAACCTCGTCGATCACGTAGACCTTGTAGCGTGCGCTCACCGGCTTGTAGCGCGCCGCGTCGGTGATTTCGCGGATGTCGTTGATGGAGGTGTGGGAGGCGGCGTCCATCTCGATCACGTCGACATGGCGGCCTTCCATGATGGCGGCGCAGTGCTCGCCGAGCTCCGGCATGTCGATGGTGGGCTGGTCGACGGCGGAGGTTTCGTAGTTGAGGGCGCGCGCCAGGATGCGGGCGGTCGTGGTCTTGCCGACGCCGCGCACGCCGGTCAGCATCCAGGCCTGCGGGATACGGCCGGTCTCGAACGCGTTCTTGAGCGTCCGAACCATCGGTTCCTGACCGATCAGGTCCTTGAAGGTTCGCGGACGGTACTTGCGAGCCAGGACGCGATACGGCGCAGCCGAGGCATCGCGGGGGGATGTGTCGTCCATGACCCGGCGCCGGTGCCTCTCGAAAAGAACGGAGGTGGGAGGCTGGCACGGCGACCCGTGCCTGGCTCGTTAGGGCTGCTTCCTTCCGGACCTGACCCGGTTGGCGAGTGACCCGTCCACCGCCAACCTCCCGACTTCTCTATATCAAAGGTGGCCCCCCCTTTGGCAAGGAGGGACAGACATGCAATTTTTGCCTTCCCACCGGATATCGGCCCGGCCGGCCGTATCCCGCCCGTTCCCAACGCACCGGAGCCTGTTCATGTCCTCTGGGTTCGCCCTCGATCCGCAGCTCGCGGCCGACACGACACCTGTCCTGGACCTGCCGCTGTGCACGGTCCGTCTGAGCGGTGACCGGACCTATCCGTGGCTGATCCTGGTGCCGCAGCGCGCCGACTGCGTCGAACTGATCGATCTCGGGCCCGACGACCGCGCCATCCTGATGGAAGAGATCGCCACCGCCTCGAAGGTGCTGAAGGCGTTGACCGATGCGCACAAGCTGAACGTAGCCGCGCTGGGCAATTCCGTAGCGCAGCTTCACGTCCACGTGATCGCGCGCTTTCCGGACGATCCGGCCTGGCCTGGCCCGGTCTGGGGGAAAGGCCCGCCGCTTCCCTGGGATCGGCTCGAACGGGCCGACTTCACGGCCAGGCTGGAGCGCGCGTTCCACGAAAGCTGAGGCACGCCTTGCAAGGGTATCGCGCGGCGAATCATGGTTTTATGGGCCGGCGGATGCGCGGACGGCGCGGGCCGCGTTTGTCAGGCCGGTGTGGGTGAGATGGGTCGTACGTCGTTTCCGAACTTCCCCGCGATCGACGCCTCCGACCGGACAGGATTTGCCGGCAACCGCCTCGACCGCATCGCCGAGGCGCGGACGGGGCTGTCGGCGGCTGACATCGGCCGGCGAGCCGAGGCAGGCTTCTATCTCTTCAGTGGTGACCAGGCGGTGCTTGCAGGTGCCGCGGAGGCGCCCGTGGCGCTGCACGACCGCGACACCGCCATCGCCCTCGATGCGGACCTCGAGAGCGCTGTGCTGCTCGGCTTCGACGATGGCGCACCGCGTCTTGCCGCGCGAGTCCGTGTCGCGATGGACGACGAGGCATCGTCCTTCTGGGCGAGCGACCTCCGCTCGCTCGCGGTGGAGGGACGGCTGGCCCAGCACGATCTCGGCGCGATCGCCCAGGCGCGCAGCCTCGTGTCCTGGCATGAGCGTCACGGCTTCTGTGCCAACTGCGGCCAGCCGACCCGGCCCACACAGGGCGGCTACCGGCGCGATTGCCCCTCTTGCGGAACCCAGCATTTTCCGCGCACCGATCCGGTCGTCATCATGCTGGCGATCGACGGCGACCGTTGCGTGCTCGGCCGCCAGTACCGATTCGCGCCCGGGGTCTTTTCCTGTCTCGCTGGCTTCGTCGAACCGGGCGAGACGCTGGAGGATGCGGTGCGCCGCGAACTCTTCGAGGAAGCCGGCATCCGCACCGGCGCCGTCGCCTACCATGCCAGCCAGCCGTGGCCGTTCCCGTCCAGCCTGATGATCGGCTGCTTCGCCCAGGCGACGAGCTTCGATCTGGTGCGCGAGGTCGAGGAGCTGGAGGACGTGCGCTGGTTCGAGCGCAAGGAGCTCGCCGCCATGCTGGCGCGCACCCATCCCGACGGGCTGATGGTGCCGCCGGCGATGGCGATCGCCCATCATCTCATCAAGGCCTATGCGGACGGCGGGGTGATGTGAGGATGGACGCCCAGGCGCCGTCCCGGCTTCCCCTGCGGCCTCACCGGCGCGGACGAAGCGCCCGGTTTTCCTCCGGCTCACGGATGTTCGCGCGGAACTCGGCGGCCGGATAGACGCCCATGATGTGCAGCTCGGTGGAGAAGAAGGCCAGTTCCTCGAACGCCAGCGCGACGTTCGGATCCTCCGGATGGCCCTCGACCTCGGCATAGAACTGACTGGCGAAGAACTCGCCTTCGAGCTGGTAGGATTCCAGCTTGGTCAGGTTGACCCCGTTGGTCGCGAACCCGCCGAGCGCCTTGTAGAGCGAGGCCGGCACGTTGCGCACCCGGTAGATGACCGAGGTGACGACGGGGCCGTCGCGCGGCGCCCACTTCTCCTCGGGTGACAGGATCACGAAGCGCGTGGTGTTGTGGGACGCGTCCTCGACGTCTTCCAGCAGGATCTCCAGGCCGTAGATCTCGGCGGCCAGCCGCGAGGCGAGGGCGGCGACCGACGGGTCGCCGGCCTCGGCAATCTGGCGCGCCGAACCGGCGGTGTCGGCGCCCACGACGGCGCGATAGCCGTGCTCCTGCAGGACCTTGCGGCACTGGCCGAGCGCCTGGACGTGGCTCTGCACGGTCTTGATGTCGGTGAGCTTGGTGCCGGGCAGCGCCATGAGCTGGTGATGGATCGGCTGGAAGTACTCGCCGATGATGTGCAGGCCCGAGCCCGGCAGCAAATGGTGAATGTCGGCCACGCGCCCGTTCTGGGAGTTCTCGATCGGGATCATGCCCAGGTCCGCCGTGCCCGCCTTCAGCGCCACGAAGCAGTCCTCGAAGGTGTGGCACGGAATGGCCTCGCCCTCGGGAAAGACGGTGTGGGTGGCGATGTGGGAGTTCGCACCGGGCTCCCCCTGGAACACGATGCGCGGGCGGTCGGACTGGGTCATGCTCTCATTCGATCGGCGCGCCGGAATCGGAGTCAGGAAAGGAGCGCGCGGGCCCTTTCGAGATCGGCGGGGGTATCGACCCCCAGCGGCACGGCGTCAACTATCGCCACATCGATACGCATGCCGGCCTCCAGGGCACGCAGTTGTTCGAGTCGCTCGCGCTGCTCCAGAACCGACGGCGGCAGGCTCACGAATCGTGTGAGGGCCTGACGCCGAAACGCGTAGAGGCCGATGTGGTGATAAAGCGGCCCGTCGCCGTGGGGCGCGGTGGCGCGGGTGAAGTAGAGCGCGCGCAGCCGGCGCTCCGAGACCGGGCTGCCCACCACCTTCACGACGTTCGGGTTGGTGCGCTCCTCCTCCACCGTGATGACGGCGGCCAGCGTCGCGATGTCGACGGCGGGATCGGTCAGCGGATCGAGCGCCGCGCGGATCGTCGCGGGTTCGATGGTCGGCAGGTCGCCCTGGACATTGACCACGGTGGCCACCGACCCATCCGGGTCGAGCCGGCACAGCGCCTCGTGGATGCGGTCGGATCCGGAGGGGTGGTCGGCGGCCGTCATTACCGCCTCGCCGCCGGCGTCGCGCACCGCCGCCGCGATCTCCAGATCGTCGCAGGCGACGACGACGCGCCCTATGTCGGCTTCATGCGCCCGTCGCCAAACCTGGACGATCATGGGGACGTCGCCGATGATGGCGAGCGGCTTGTCCGGGAGGCGTGTGGCGCTGCGCCGGGCAGGGATGAGGACGAGTGTGCGGTCCGGCATGGAGCCTCTCTCATGACCCGCCCGCTGGGCGGGGCGCGTCAATAGCGCGCGGCAACGAACGGATTGTGTCTTGTGCGCGGCGCTTTATACGGATGGACATAGAATTATTATAGCGGGTAGTGTCCACGCGATTTCCGCTCCGCGATGACGGCCGGAACCTGGGCCTCCGCGACGAGGATGAGGACAAGGATGGATTCGTTCGAATTTAACAAGGTCGCCGGCGCCGTACTCGGGACGTGCCTTTTTGCGATGGCCGTCGGGGTTCTGTCGGATGCGATCTTCGAGAACCATCCGCCGGAGGAGCCTGGTTACGCCATCGCCATTCCTGATGAGGAGCATCCGGAGGGCAGCAGCCCCGCCGCGCCGCAGGCCGAGCCGCTGCCGGTTCTGCTCGCCAGCGCCAGCGTTTCCGACGGCGAGGGCGCGACGCGCGCCTGCCAGGCCTGCCACACCTTCGACAAGGGCGGCGCCAACAAGGTCGGCCCGAACCTGTGGAACGTGGTCGGCGGAGCCGTGCTCAGCCATCCGAACTTCAACTACTCCTCCGGCATGAAGGAGTGGGGCGCCGACAAGACCTGGACGTTCGAGCACCTCGACGCGTTCCTGGAAAATCCGCGCGGCACGGTGAAGGGCACGGCGATGAGCTTCGCCGGCATCAAGAACGACCAGCAGCGCGCCGACGTGCTCGTCTATCTGCGCTCGCTATCCGACAGCCCGGTGGCGCTGCCCGAGGTCGAGAAGACCGCGGCGGCGGACACCGGCACGGCGACCGACGCGGCGCCGGAAGGTGCGGCGGCTCCGGCCGCCCCTGCGGGTGATGCCCAGAAGGACGCCGCAGCAGAGGGCACGACCCAGACCGCGGCAGCCGATGCCGGCACCCAAGCCGCTCCGGCCGCTGGCGGCGCCGATTCCTTCGTGCAGATGGTCGCCGCCGCCAGCCCCGATGACGGCAAGCGCGGCGTGCGGGCCTGTCAGGCCTGCCATACCTTCGAGCAGGGCGGCGCGACGAAGGTCGGTCCGAACCTGTGGAATGTCGTGAACAAGCCGATCATTCACGGCGACTACTCCTACTCCAAGGCGATGCAGGAGTTCGGTGCCGACAAGACGTGGACCTACGACCTTCTCGATACCTACCTGGCGGCGCCGATGAAGCTCGTGCCGGGTACCAAGATGGCCTTCGCGGGCGTCAAGAAGGAAGAGGATCGCGCGGCGATCGTGGCCTATCTGCGGACGCTTTCCGACAGCCCCGCGCCGCTGCCGGGCGCCGCCCAGTAGCAACCTGAGACGACGGCCGGGCGCCTTCGCCCGTCCGACCGAACCGAACCGGCGGGGCGGAATCGCGAGAGCGGTCCGCCCCGTCCGTCCATGTGGCCCCGGGCCCGGCATTAAATTTTGGTCATAGTGGCCGTCGGCGGTGTCGCCGGGCGCCGAGGCTCCCTAGAATGGGGCCGTGTTCAATTGACCGGATGCCGCAATCGATGATGCGCACGCTCTCGCTCGGATTCGCCGCCGTCCTCGCCACGCTGCTTGCAGCGCCGGCCATGGCGCAGGAGCCCGTCTGGCATTCCTCCGCCGCCCTCACGGGCGATCCGAAATACAAGGACGGCTTCGAGCACTTCGACTACGTCAATCCGAATGCCCCCAAGGGCGGCACCGTCCGCCTGCACAGCGTCGGCTCCTTCGACAATCTGAATTTCGTCCCGCGGCGCGGCGAGCCGGCCCTCGGCCTCGGCTTCGTCTACGACACGCTGATGACGCCGTCCTACGACGAACTCGACATCTCGGCCGACTACGGCCTGCTTGCCGAGGCGGTCCAGTGGCCGGACGACCACTCGTGGGTGAAGTACCGCTTGCGCGAAGGCGCCAAGTGGCACGACGGCGAGCCGGTGACGCCTGAGGACGTGGTCTGGTCGTTCCAGGTCCTGACCGAGAACAATCCCGGCCAGGCCTTCTACTACCGGCACGTCAAGTCGGCCGAGGTGACCGGCGAGCGCGAGGTGACGTTCACCTTCGACCAGGCCGGAAACCGGGAGCTGCCGAAGATCGTCGGGCAGCTGATCGTCCTGCCGAAGCACTACTGGACGACCGAAGGCCGCGACATCGCCGGGTCGACGGTCGTGCCGCCGCTGGGATCCGGTCCCTATCGGATCAAGTCGGTGGTGCCGGGCCGCTCCATCACCTACGAGCGGGTGCCGGACTATTGGGGCAAGGACCTGCCGGTGAACGTCGGCACCAACAATTTCGACGAGATCCGCTACGAATATTACCGCGACGAGGACATCGCGCGCGAGGCGTTCAAGGCCGACGAGTACGACTGGTATCAGGAGCTGTCGGCCAACCGCTGGGCCACCCAGTACAATTTCCCCGCCATCGAGAAGGGCTGGGTGAAGAAGCTCGAGGTGCCCGACGTCGGCTCCGGCCGGATGCAGGGTTACGCGTTCAACCTGCGCCGCGCGCAGTTCCAGGATCCGCGCGTGCGCCGCGCCTTCAACCTCGCCTACGACTTCGAGACATCCAACGAGCTCCTGTCCTACGGCCTCAACGAGCGGATCGACTCCTATTTCGCCGGCACCGACCTGGCGGCCACCGGCCTGCCGGAGGGCAAGGAACTGGAGATCCTGAAGAGCGTCGAGGAAGAGGTCGACGGCGAGGGGATTCCGCAGACGGTCTTCACCGAGCCTTACGACCTGCCGGTCGGCGGATCGCCGCAGGCGCTGCGCAAGAACCTGCGCGAGGCGTCGCGCCTGCTGAAGGAGGCGGGCTACGAGATCAAGGGCAGCAGGCTCATCAACACCAGGACAGGCCAGCCGCTCGACGTGGAGATCCTGCTGTCGTCGCCGGGGGCGGAGCGCGGCGCGCTCGCCTACAAGAAGGATCTGGAGAAGCTCGGCATCCAGGCGTCGCTGCGCACGGTCGATTCGTCCCAGTACGTCCGCAGGGTGCGGGCGCGCGACTTCGATATCGCCATCTTCGTCTGGGGACAGAGCCTGTCGCCGGGCAACGAGCAGAACGAGTACTGGGGCTCCGAGGCGGCCGACCGCGAGGGTTCGCAGAACTATGTCGGCATCAAGAACCCGGCCGTTGACGCGCTCATCCAGCGCATCGTCTACGCGGAGGATCGCGACACGCTCGTCGCTGCCACCAAGGCGCTGGATCGGGTGCTGCTGCACAACGAATACGTCGTGCCGCAATTCCGCGCCCCGAACGACCGCATCGTCTACTGGGACCGGATCGATCACACCGATCTTCCGAAGTTCACCACCGGATTCCCGATGACCTGGTGGTACGACAAGCAGAAGGCCGAAGACATCGCGAGGGCGAAGAAGTGAGCCGACGGCGCTCGCTCTCCTTCAACCGGCGCGCGGCGCTGCGGTTCGGCGCGCTCGGCCTCGCGGGGGCCGCCTTCGGGTCCCTCGGTGTCCGCGGCGCCCTCGCGCAGCAGGCGGGCGCCGCATCCGGTGCCGCGCTCGGCGCGCCCCGTCACGGGCTGTCGGTGTTCGGCGACCTGATGCTGCCCGCCGACTTCTCGCATTTTCCGTACGTGAACCCGGACGCGCCGAAGGGCGGTGCCTTCCGGTTCGTGCCGTCCCAGTGGGGGTTCAACCAGAACCCCCAGACCTTCAACACGTTCAACACCTTCATCCTCGCCGGAGACGCCCCGCCGTTGATGGAGTCCTGCTTCGACACCCTGATGGTGCGGCAGCTCGAGGAGCCCGACGCCGTCTACGGCCTCGTCGCCGAATCGGTCTCCGTCTCCGACGACGAGAAGACCTTCGCCTTCCACCTGCGGCCCGAGGCGCGGTTCCATGATGGTTCGCCGCTCACCGCCGAGGACGTGGCGTTCTCGCTGGAGACCCTGCGCACCAGGGGCCACCCAATGCTCCGGCAGGTGCTGAGCTGGACCGACAGCGTCACGGTGGAGAGCCCGCAAACCGTCGTGGTGGTGATGAAGGCGGGGGCCAGCAACCGCCTGCCGCCGACCGTCGCCACCATGCCGATCCTGTCGAAGGCCTATTACGAGGCCCACGACTTCCAGCGGTCCTCGATGGACATCCCGCTGTCGTCGGGCGCCTACCGGGTGGGGCGCTTCGAGACCGGACGGTTCGTCGAGTACGACCGGGTGAAGGACTGGTGGGGCAGGGACCTCCCGGTTGCGCGCGGGCAGGGCAATTTCGACGTCGTCCGGGTGGAGTTCTTCCGCGACCGCCAGATCGCCTTCCAGGCGCTGACCAAGGGCACGCTGAACTACCGCGAGGAGTTCACCTCCAAGACCTGGGCGACTGAGTACAACTTCCCGGCCGTCCAGGACGGGCGCGTCGTCAAGGCGGAGTTCCCCGACAACCTGCCTGCGGGCGCCCAGGGCTGGTTCCTCAACCTGCGCCGGGAGAAGTTCGCCGATCCGCGCACCCGCCGCGCGCTGGATCTGGCCTTCGACTTCCAGTGGACCAACACCAACCTGTTCTACGGCGCCTACCAGCGGACCTCGTCCTACTTCGAGAACTCCGAGATGAAGGCCGAGGGCATGCCGAGTGCCGAGGAACTTGCGCTGCTGGAGCCGCTTCGGGACAAGGTCCCCGAAGCCGTGTTCGGCGAGGCATGGACGCCGCCGGTGTCCGACGGCTCCGGCGCCGACCGCAAGCTCCTGCGCGAGGCGAACGACCTGCTGCTGGCCGCGGGCTGGAAGCGGCAGGGCAGCAGCCTCGTCGACGCGAACGGCGTGCCGTTCACCATCGAGTTCCTCGACAACAGCCCGGCTTTCGAGCGGGTCGTGCAGCCGTATGCTCGCAATCTCGAGCGCCTCGGCATCGAGCTCACGTTCCGGCTCGTCGACCCGGCCCAGTACCAGGCGCGGCGCAGCGGCTTCGACTTCGACATGACCGGCCAGCGCTATTCGCTGTCGCCGACGCCGGGCGAGGCGGTGCGCGATTTCTGGACGTCCCAGGCGGCGAAAACGGACGGCTCGTACAATCTCGCCGGCATCTCCGACCCGGCCGTCGACACC
Source organism: Amorphus sp. MBR-141 (assembly GCF_053628695.1). Lineage (NCBI taxonomy): Bacteria > Pseudomonadati > Pseudomonadota > Alphaproteobacteria > Hyphomicrobiales > Amorphaceae > Amorphus > Amorphus sp. MBR-141. Next base: position 218,411 of record NZ_JBRJGW010000002.1, on the reverse strand, counting down.
CTCGTCGAGGCGCTGATCAACGCGCCGACGCGCGCCGACATGGTGACCGCCGCACGTGCTTTGGACCGGGTATTGAGGCTTGGCTTCTACTGGGTACCGAACTGGTACAAGCCGATCCACACGGTCGCCTACTGGGACGAGTTCGGGTTCCCGGACAAGCCGCCCCACTATGGGTTCCCGGTGGCCGGGACGTGGTGGCACGCCGATGCCGCCTTGAACAAGAACGGATAGGGCCGCGCGCCGATGGCATCCTACCTCCTGCGTCGCCTGCTGCTGATCATCCCGACGCTGTTCGGGATCATGCTGATCTCGTTCCTCGTCGTTCAGTTCGCCCCTGGAGGGCCCGTCGAGCGGGTGATCGCCCAGCTCTCGGGCATGGACGTTTCCGCGACCGCCCGCATTTCCGGCGGCGGCGGGGATTTCGCCTCGGGATCGGAGCCGGGGACCTCCAGCGCCGGTTCCGGCGACGTGACCTCGAAGTACCGTGGCGCGCAGGGCCTCGATCCGGAATTCATCAAGGAGCTGGAGGCGCAGTTCGGCTTCGACAAGCCGCCTGTCGAGCGCTTCGGGCTGATGCTGTGGAACTACCTGCGCTTCGATTTCGGCCAGAGCTATTTCCGCGACATCGGCGTCCTCAAGCTGATCGGCGAGAAGCTGCCGGTGTCGATCTCGCTCGGGCTGTGGATGACGCTGATCTCCTACGGGATCTCCATTCCGCTCGGCATCTCCAAGGCGGTGCGCGACGGGTCGCGCTTCGACATCTGGACCTCGGCGGTGGTCATCGTCGGCTACGCGATCCCGGGCTTCCTATTCGCCGTGCTGCTCATCGTGCTGTTCGCCGGCGGCTCGTTCTGGGACTGGTTCCCCTTGAGAGGGCTTTTATCGGAGGGCATGAGCGGCGCGACCTGCGCGCCATGGAACGCCGCCTTCGACCTGAAGCGCTGCGTCACGGTGATCGTCCCCGACTACTTCTGGCACCTGACGCTGCCGATCATCGCCATGTCGCTGTCGGCGTTCGCCACGACCACGCTGCTCACCAAGAATTCCTTCCTGGAGGAGATCCGCAAGCAGTACGTGATGACGGCCCGCATGAAGGGGCTGACCGACCGGCAGGTGCTCTACGGCCACGTCTTCCGCAACGCCATGCTGATCATCATCGCCGGCTTCCCGGGCGCCTTCATCTCGGCGTTCTTCACCGGCGCGCTGCTGATCGAGACGATCTTCTCCCTCGACGGGCTGGGCCTGCTCGGCTTCGAATCCATCATCAACCGCGACTACGCGGTGGTGTTCGCGACCCTCTACATCTTCTCGCTCGTCGGCCTCGTGGTGAACCTGATCACCGACGTGACCTACATGTGGGTCGATCCGCGCATCGACTTCGAGAGCCGGGAGGTCTGAGGTGGAAGTCCGTCTCGAACCTTCCGCCGAAGAAGTGGCTCCCGTCGCCTCCGAGCCGTCCACGGGCAAAGGGCTGATCACCCTGTCGCCGCTCAACCGTCGCCGGTGGCGCAACTTCAAAGGCCACAAGCGGGGCTTCTGGTCGCTGTGGATCTTCCTCGTCCTGTTCGTGCTGACGCTGGGCGCGGAGTTCCTCGCCAACGACCGGCCGCTGCTCGTCTCCTACAACGGCGAGATCCTGTCGCCGGTGTTCGTGGACTATCCGGAGGAGAAGTTCGGCGGCTTCCTGGCGGTGACCGACTACCGCGATCCGTTCATCCAGGACGAGATCGAGGCCAACGGCTGGATGATCTGGCCGCCGATCCGCTATTCCTATTCCACGGTCAACAACGAGCTGCCGACGCCGGCGCCCTCGCCGCCGACCTGGATGCTCGACAAGGAGCAGCGCTGCCAGGCCTATACCGACGGCGTCGCCGATCCGAACTGCTCGCGCTGGAACTGGAATTGGCTCGGCACCGACGACCAGGGCCGCGACGTCGCGGCGCGCCTGATCTATGGCTTCCGGATCTCGGTGCTGTTCGGTCTCGTGCTGACCATCCTGTCGTCGATCGTCGGCGTCACGGCCGGCGCGGTCCAGGGCTACTTCGGCGGCTGGACCGACCTGATTTTCCAGCGGTTCATCGAGGTCTGGACGTCGATCCCGGCGCTCTATCTGCTGCTGATCATCTCCGCGGTGCTGGCGCCGAGCTTCTGGGTGCTGCTCGGCATCCTCCTGCTGTTCTCGTGGGTGGCGCTGGTCGGCGTGGTGCGCGCGGAATTCCTGCGGGCGCGCAACTTCGAGTACGTGACGGCGGCGAAGGCGCTCGGCGTCGGCAACCGCACCATCATGTGGCGCCACCTTCTGCCGAACGCGATGGTGGCGACGCTCACCTTCATGCCGTTCATCCTGAACGGCTCGATCACGACGCTGACCTCGCTGGACTTCCTCGGCTTCGGCCTGCCGCCCGGCTCGCCATCGCTCGGCGAACTGCTGGCCCAGGGCAAGAACAACCTGCAGGCGCCGTGGCTCGGCATCACCGGCTTCCTGGTGATCTCGATCATGCTGTCGCTGCTGATCTTCATCGGCGAGGCGGTGCGCGACGCCTTCGATCCGCGCAAGACGTTCGTGTGAGGGGATCGATGACCGACACCAGCCAAGAGCTCCTGAGGATCGACAACCTCTCCGTCTCCTTCCGCCAGGAAGAGGGCGCGCCCGTCGAGGCGCTGAAAGGCGTCTCCCTGTCGGTGAAGAAGGGGGAGACCCTGGCGATCGTCGGCGAGTCCGGGTCGGGCAAGTCGATCACCGCGCTGTCGGTGGTGCGGCTCTTGCCCTATCCGGCGGCGTTCCATCCCTCCGGTGAGATCCTGTTCCGGGGCAAGGACCTTCTGAAGGCATCCGAGCGCGAGATGCGGGGCCTGCGCGGCAACGACATCGCGATGGTCTTCCAGGAGCCGATGACCTCGCTCAACCCGCTGCACGAGGTCGGGCGGCAGGTGGGTGAGGTGCTGCGGGTTCACCGGGGCATGTCGGAATCCGCCGGTCGCGCGCGCACGCTGGAGCTGCTGCACGCGGTCGGCATTCCCGATCCGGAAACCCGCCTGAAGAGCTATCCGCACCAGCTCTCCGGCGGCCAGCGCCAGCGAGTGATGCTGGCGATGGCGCTCGCCAACGAGCCCGAGCTCCTGATCGCCGACGAGCCGACGACCGCCCTCGACGTGACGGTCGCAGCGCAGATCCTGGAACTCCTGAAGGAGCTGCAGCAGCGGCTCGGGATGGCCATGCTGTTCATCACCCACGACCTCAACACGGTGCGGCGCATCGCCGACCGGGTCGCCGTGATGACCAAGGGCGAACTCGTCGAGGAGGGGCCGGTGATGGAGGTCCTCGACCGGCCGCAGCATCCCTACACCCGGCACCTGATGGAGGCGGAACCGAAGGGCGATCCGACCAAGACCGACCGTTCGGCGGCACCGATCGTCGAGGCGAAAGACCTCAGGGTGTGGTTCCCGATCAAGCGCGGCCTGCTGCGGCGCACCGTCGGCCATGTGAAGGCCGTCGACGGGGTCGACATCGAGGTCCGTTCCGGCCAGACGCTGGGAGTCGTGGGCGAATCCGGATCGGGCAAGACGACACTGGGGTTCGCGCTGCTTCGTCTGATCTCCTCGAAGGGCCGGATCGTGTTTCTGGGCTCCGAGATCGACGCCTTCTCCTGGAAGGAAATGCGGCCCCTCCGGCGCGACATGCAGATCGTCTTCCAGGATCCGTACGGGTCGCTCAGCCCGCGCATGTCGATCGGCGCGATCATCGAGGAAGGCCTTAAGATTCACTTCCCGCACCTTTCCGGCCGCGAGCGGGAGCAGAAGGTGGCAGACGTCCTGATCGAAGTGGACCTCGATCCGGCGACGGTGCACCGCTATCCGCACGAGTTCTCCGGCGGCCAGCGCCAGCGCATCGCCATCGCCCGGGCGCTGGTGCTCGAACCTAAGTTCCTGATGCTCGACGAGCCGACCTCGGCGCTCGACATGAGCGTCCAGGCGCAGGTGGTCGACCTCCTGCGGACACTGCAGCAGCGCCACGACCTGGCCTATCTGTTCATCTCCCACGACCTGAAGGTCGTCCGGGCGCTCGCCAACGACGTGATCGTCATGCGCGACGGCAAGGTGGTCGAGGCGGGGCCGGCGGAGCGCATCTTCGACGATCCCCAGACCGACTACACCAAGGCCCTGATGGCGGCGGCGTTCCGGCTCGAGGCGATCGGACTGGACTCCGTCTCCCAGTAGGGGCGGCTCCTGTCGGAAACGTGATGCGCGGTTGCGCAAGTGCGGCACGTGCGCGCAAGCATCCGTCGCCGTTCAACTTGGTGCATTTAGGTCTCCGGCCGGCTGGCAAGCTTTCGGAGGGCATGCGTCCGATTTTTCTTGAAGCGGTGGCGTGGCGTCACCACCTCCCAGTCATCGGTGGATTGGATGGAACGGACGATGACCAACACTCTGACTCTTCGCCCGGCGTGGACGCCGCTTACGACCTTCCTCATGATTCTGGGCTTCATCGTTTTCTGGCCGCTCGGCCTGGCGATGCTCGCCTACATCCTGTGGGGTCACAATTTTCACCGCGTGGCGGAAGACGCGCGCGGACATTTTCGGGGATGCTCGATGCGCAGCATGCGAAAGATGAAAGACGCCGCCTTCGCGGGCGGATCTCGCACCGGCAACGTCGCCTTCGACGAGTACCGTGACCGCGAGCTGGCTCGCCTTGAGGAAGAGCGCCGCCGCATCGACGCGATGCGCTCCGAGTTCGACGACTTCCTTCACAACCTTCGCCGCGCGAAGGATCAGGAGGAGTTCGATCGCTTCATGGCGGCCCGCCACAACGGCGGGGACGCTGCGCCCCGCACCGAACCGCAGGGTGAGCCCTATCGGGCCTGACAATTCGGGAGGGGACGGAATGATCCCCTCCAGACCTGGCTTCCAAGCCCCTGACCTCCCCCTAGCGGGCCGCTTCGCGCGGCCCGTTTTTTTGTTCCGCCCCCGACATATCAGCGGCAACGGATGGCCGAAGGCGACGCGGCGGGATAGGAATCGGATATGCTGAAGCGGCTTTTTCTGAAACCGGACAAACGATCCTTGGCGGCTGAGCCCCTCACCGCAATCGCGCTCGATCTGCAGGGGCGCGCGATCACCGTCGCGGTGAAGCGGTCGCACCGCGCGCGCCGGGCCACGCTGCGCATCCCCTCGGGCGGCGCGCCGGTCGTCACGGCGCCAATGACCATGTCGGACGTCGTCATCGACCGCTTCGTGCGTGGCCACACGGGGTGGCTGGGCGAACGGCTCGCACGTCAGGCCCCTCCGCTCGCGTTTGCCGACGGCGTCGTCTTTCCCCTGCGCGGCGTCGACCATCGCATCCGCCACACGCCCGGTCGCCGCGGCACGGTGTGGATCGAGGAAGAGGATGGCGAGAAGCTCTTCTGCGTCACCGGGCACGAGAAATATCTCGTTCGGCGGGTCACCGACGGGCTGAAGCGGATGGCGCGCAGCGATCTTGAAGAGGCGTCGCTGCGCCACGCCGCCGCTGCCGGACGCAAGGTGACGTCGGTGCGCGTGCGCGATACGCGCAGCCAGTGGGGCTCCTGCACCCGCAAAGGCGCGCTTTCATACTCCTGGCGGCTGATTTTCGCGCCTGCGTTCGTGCTCGACTATGTCGCTGCGCACGAGGTCGCGCATCTGGTGGAACACAACCATTCCGATCGGTTCTGGCGGCTGACGGAACAGCTCGCGCCGCGCACGCCGGAGGCGCGCCGGTGGCTGCGCAAGCAAGGGCCGGGGCTGTTCTCGATCGGCGGCGAGGCCGGCCCTGAGGCCGGCGGCTGACCGGACGCATGCCATTCTGTCGGGGGAGGGTCCCGACGCTGGGACTTCGCAGCGGCGCGTTTGTGCGCTAGCAGAAAACCAGCATGTCCACGCAAGCGCTGCTCGGCGTCATCCTCCCCGTTTTCGGTCTCATCGGCATCGGCTATTTCGTCGTGGCCGTCGGTCTCATCGGTGATCAGATCGGCGATGCGCTGGCCGAGTTCGTGTTCACCATCAGCCTGCCGCTGCTCCTGTTCCGCACGCTGGGGACCGCCGGCTGGCCGGATACCTCGCCCTGGCCGTTCTGGCTGACCTATTTCGCTGGGGTGGCCATCGTCTGGACGCTGGCCACCCTGTCGGTGCGCAAGATCTTCAAGCGCGACGCGCGGGCCGGCGTGGTGGCGGGCATCTCGGCCGGTTACTCCAATCTCGTCCTTCTCGGCATTCCGGTCATCAACCAGGCCTTTGGTCAGGAGGGACTGGTCATCATCCTGATGCTCGTCTCGATCCACCTGGCGGTGATGATGACGGTGAGCGCGATCCACATCGAGATCGCTGCGCAGCAGGATGGCCTCAACGACGCGTCCCTCAACCTGCTGACCGTCGCGCGCCGCGTCGTCGTGTCGCTTCTGAAGAACCCGATCATCATCGGCACGCTGGCGGGCGTCGCCTACAGCGCCACCGGCCTTCCGCTGGAGGGAATTCCGCGCGTGCTCATCGACCGCGTGGCCGACATCGCCATCCCGTGCGCGCTGCTGGCTCTCGGCATGGCGCTGAAGCGCTATGGCGTGCGCGGATCGATCATGCCGGCCGCGGCCATCACCGTCCTCAAGGTCGTGGTCCTGCCGGTGACGGTCTACCTGATCGCCCGCTACGTGGCGCACATGCCGCCGCTCTATGTGGCCGTGGCCACCATCGGGGCGACCTGCCCGACCGGGGTGAACGCCTATCTGATCGCCACCCGGATCGGCACTGGCCACGCGCTGTCGGCCACGGCCATCACGCTGACGACGGCCGCCTCGCTGGTCATGATGGGCTTCTGGCTGACGGTGCTCGGCCACTGAGACCGCGCGCCACCGTTTCCGCACGGGAGAGCGGAGGACGGGGCGGGGCCTCCTTCAGCGGTAGTAGCCGAGATCCACGAAGACCTGCGGCAGCAGCTGGTGAACCTCGCTGCCCGTCATGCCGGGGCGGATCGCCGGATGGTAGAGCATGCGCATCAGCCCCAGATCGAAGCTGGTGAAGTCCGTGTGGCGGGAGGAGTCGTTGAAAACGCTGTCCGTCAGGGTGGCGTTGTCGTTCATGGGACCGAGCCCCTGCAGGATCTCCTCCACCATGCAGCGCTGAAAGAGGTAGGGGTCGTCGACGACGATGACGGCGGTCGATGACAGGATCCGTCCGTTGCGGGTGCGCACGCCCACCAGGCAACGGGCGTTCATGGCGACCGCGTCGGCGCGCAGTTCCCGGGCGACGGTCTGGGCGAAATCATGCCGCTCGACCAGGAAAATCCTGAAGTTGGCCGATTGGGGGTCGTTGACCAGCCGCGACCGGATGCCACCGACCTTTTCCGGCAACGCCGCAACGAACTCCTTCACCGTCGCCGAGCGATCCGGTTGCCCCAGGTTGATGATGTGAAAGCGGACGGGATCGGAAAACTTCTTCACGCGCTGGGAGTCGCCATGGCCTCTGCCATACTCGAGGCCGAAGACGACCTTGAAGAAGCCGTCCCGCAGGCGCTCGGGCGTCGGCGAGCCCGCGGCCGAGACCGCCGTCATCGCGGCCAGGCAGAGGCCGGCGGCCAACACCGTTGAAAGAGCTGTGCGCGCAGTCGCGATCCGTCTTCCCAGCACAGGCCGGTCCCCCGAGCGACGTATGGTCTGAAACCATCGCAGATGTTCGCCGACGCGCGCAAGTCTCCCGCGTCCGTCAACGGGTGGGCAGGGCGCCGCCGCATCCCTATCATCCCGGCTGCAGGCAATCATTGAGTCGGATGGACGGGCATGACGGATCTCGGGCGGGACGGGCTGATCGAAGGCGCAGACGGCTGCGCACGCTGCTTCTGGCAGGGCAATCTCCCCGATTATCAGGCCTATCATGATGCGGAGTGGGGCCGGCCGGTTGCCGACGACCGCCGGCTCTTCGAGAAGATCGTGCTCGAGGGCTTCCAGTCCGGACTGTCGTGGCTGACGATCCTGCGCAAGCGCGAGAATTTCCGGGCCGCGTTCGCCGGTTTCGACTTCGAGGAGGTGGCCCGCTTCACCGAGGCCGACGTCGAACGTCTGCTGCTCGACAGCGGCATCGTGCGCCACCGCCGGAAGATCGAGTCCGCCATCAACAACGCCCAACGCTGCTGCGACTTCGTCGAGGCGGAGGGCTCGCTCGCGGCCTTCATCTGGCGCTACGAGCCGTCGCCCACCGATCGTCCGGAGGTGCACGACTGGGAGACGCTGCGGAAGCTGGCGGAGACGGAGCAGTCGCGCGCCATGGCGAAGGAGTTGCGCAAGCGCGGCTGGAGCTTCGTCGGGCCGACGACGCTCTACGCCTTCATGCAATCCGTCGGACTGGTCAACGACCACGTGGACGGGTGCATCGTGCGCGACGCCGTCACCGCCGAGCGGGCAGCGTTCGTCCGCCCCACGGCCTGAGGGCGATTGGTCGGAGCAGGCGGGTCAGGTTCGCAAAGGTGGCGACGCCGGTGATCCGGGAGCGCCGCTTCGGCGTAGAAGCCATCAGCCGTGGTCCGTGGCCGGCCATTGTTTTCATGCGTACCCGCCGGTCGCCCATCGTGGTCGAGGCCGCCTGCTTCCCCCCCGGCAGGTGGCCTCTTGCCGTTTGGAGGCCCAGCTTCCTGGTCCGGCAACGGCCCGGGCCCGGCTCCCACTCTGGGGGATCCAAGTCGCTAGATTGCGAAGCGGTCGGCCATCGCAGCCTCGAACGCCTCGAGCAGGGGGTTCGCAGGCTCGAAAACGTCGTCCAGCCGGGCGATCGTGACGGTTTCGGCGCTCTGCGTCTTCAGCCACTGCGCGCAGCGATAGGCCTCCTTGGCCGGGCAGTGAAGCGTCAGCGGCTTGGCCTGTGCCCCGAACGGGGCGACGGTTCCGAACAGGTTGGCGGCTTCGGAGGACAGCCGTTCGGGATTGGCGACGACGGCCCGGATCTCGCGGATCTCCCGGGCCCGCAGCTCGGCTCCGATGCGGTCGAGCACCGTCGCGGCAGCGGCGCGCGCCGCCGGCGTCCAGGCCGCGCCGCGGGCCGCCACGAGGTGCGCCTCTGAGGCCAGGATCAGCCCGCCGTCGAGCACCTTCAGCGCGTTGGCGGCCAAAGTCGAGCCGGTGGTGGTGATGTCGACGATGATCTCCGCCGAACCCGCCGCCGGCGCACCTTCGGTGGCTCCCAGGCTCTCCACGATCCGATAGTCGACGATGCCCGCATCGGCGAAATGACGCCGCGCCAGGTTCACGTACTTGGTGGCTACCCGCATCCGGCGGCCGCGCCGCGCGCGGAAGTCCTCGGCGACCTCGGCAAGGTCGTCGATCGTCTCCACGTCGATCCAGACCGACGGCACCGCGACGACCACGTCGGCGTGACCGAAGCCCAGCGGCGTCACCAGATGGAGCGCCTCGGCGCGCTCGGCCGGATCGGAAAGGGTTTCCTGGACGAGGTCGAGGCCGGTGACGCCGAAGTGGACGCTGCCGGCGATGATCTCCCGGGCGATCTCGGACGCCGACAGGAAGGCGATCTCGACGCCGTCGATGCCGGAGACCCCGGCACGGTAGCGCCGCGATCCGCCCGCCCGGCGGATGGGCAGGCCGGCGCGGTCGAAGAACTGGCTGACGTTTTCCTCGAGACGACCTTTGGAGGGGATGCCGATGATGAGGTCGCTCATGACCAGTCGCCTCCGATGCCGGTCTCGATGCCGAACCTGTCGAGCCAGACCGAGAAGCCGACGGCCGGGACCGGCGCGGGCGCGCCGAGCAGCGACAGCAGCCGGTCGTAGCGGCCGCCGCCGATGGTCTGTGCGCCTTCGGGCTGGGCGGGGTCGTAGAGCTCGAAGACGAGGCCGGTGTAATAGTCGAGCCGCCGGCCGAAATCGGCGGCGAACGTGGTGTCCGCCAGCGGTACGCCCGCCTCCTCGAACAGGCGCACCCGGCGCTCGAAGCGGGCCAGCGCGTCGGCGAGGTCGATGCCTTCGGCCTCGGCGAACGCGGCCACTGCGGCCGCCGCCTCGGAGAGCGGGGCGTTGATCGTCAGATAGCGCTCGAGCACACGGGCGGCGCCCTGGGCCTGGCCGTCGCCGGCCTGGAGCGTGGCGGTGTCGCGGAGCCGGTCGGCAATCTCGTCCGACGTGCGGCCGCCGACGAGCGTCAGGCCGGCGACGCCGAGCATGTCGGAGACGATGTTGTGAGCTTCCTCCGGATCGACACCGGCCAGCGCGCGCGACAGCCCGGCCGGACCCTTGCCGATGCTCAGCGGCTGGCCGCCGGCGAGCTTGGCGATCGCCCCGCCGAGCCGCTCGGGTTCACCGAACCACGCGATCAGGCGCCGGCGCCATGCGGGCGACAGCGGCAGCGCCTCCACGAGACAGCCGAACAGGGTGGCGTCGCCGACCCGGATGCGCGGATTGGCCAGACCAAGCGTCGACGCGGCGCGCAGCGCCAGCGCCAGCGCGTGGGCGTCGGTCGCCTCCACATCGGCGTGGCCGATCCACTCGACGCCGGCCTGCAGGAACTCCGCGGCGCCGGAGCGGCGCTGGCGGAACACCGGGCCGACGTAGCCGTAGGTGACGGGACCGGATCCGGCGCCCTGGGCACGGTGGGCCAGGCAGACGGGGATGGTGAAGTCCGGACGCAGGCAGAGCTCGCCGCCGGTGGTCGCGGCGGTGACGAACAGGCGACGGCGGATGTCCTCGCCGGCGAGGTCGAGAAACACGTCCGCCGGCTGCAGGATCGGCGGGTCGATCATCTCGTCCGCCGCATCGGCGATGAGGGCGCGCAGGGCGCGCAGACGGTCGGGAGCCATGGCGGGCCTCAGTCCTCCGGCGCTTCAACGTAGCGCGACACCACCTCGACGACGGTCGCGACCAGTTCGGTTTCGGCGACGCTCGTCTGGGCGAAGCGCTCCTCGCGCCACGTCTTGTTGTCGGTCACACCTTCGGAGATCCGCTTGCCCTCGATCAGGTCCTTGATCTGGACCGTGCCGGTCTCACGTTCCGATGACCCCTGGATGACGACGCAGGGCGCGTTGCGGCGGTCGGCGTATTTCATCTGGGCCTTCATGCCCGAGCCGCCGAGGTAGACCTCGGCGCCGAGCTTGATGCCGGCCGCCTTGAGGCCGTCGCGCAGCTCCTTGGCGAAGCGCTGGTAGGCGGCCATCGCCGACGGGTCGCGGTCCATGGCGAGCACCACCACCGGGCCGAGCGGTTTGGCGGTCGCGCCTTCGCGCGCGGCGAGCGCCGAGACCAGCCGGGAGACGCCGACGGAGAAGCCGGTGGCCGGCATGTCCTCGCCGCGGAAGCGGCCGACGAGGCCGTCATAGCGGCCGCCGCCGCCGACCGAACCGAAGCGCATCGGGCGGCCGTCGTCGTCGGTGATCTCGAAGGTCAGCTCCGCCTCGAAGACGGGGCCGGTGTAGTATTCCAGGCCGCGGACGACGGACGGGTCGATCTTGATGCGGTCGGGGCCGTAGCCGGAAGCGGAAACAAGCGCCTGGATCTCGGCAAGCTCCCTGAGACCCGCCTTGCCGGTTTCGCTCTCGCCGAGCGTCGTCTTTTCCAGGTCGTCGAAGAACGTCGCGCCGAGGTCTCCGGTCGCGGCCTCGATGAAGGCCATGAACTTGTCGATGGTCGGCTCGTCGAGACCAGCGCCCTTGGTGAAGTCGCCGCTCTCGTCCATCCGGCCCTTGCCGAGAAGAAGGCGGACTTCTTCGAGGGGGAATTTGTCGAGTTTGTCGATGGCGCGCAGCACGCTCAGGCGTGTTCCGGCCTGCTCCGCTCCGCCGATGCCGGCCGCCTCCATCACGCCGTCGAGCACCTTGCGGTTGTTCACCCGGATGACGTAGTCGCCGCGCGGGATGCCGATGGCCTCCATGGTGTCGGCAGCCATCATGCAGATCTCCGCGTCGGCGGCGACCGACGGCGCGCCGACGGTGTCGGCATCGAACTGCATGAACTGGCGGAACCGGCCGGGGCCGGGCTTCTCGTTACGGAACACCCAGCCGGCGCGGTAGCTGCGGTAGGGCTTCACGATCCGCTCGTAGTTCTCCGCCACGTGGCGGGCAAGCGGCGCGGTCAGGTCGTAGCGGAGCGACAGCCACTCCTCGTCGTCGTCCTGGAAGGCGAACACGCCCTCGTTCGGCCGGTCCTGGTCGGGCAGGAACTTGCCCAGCGCATCGGCATACTCGATGAACGGCGTCTCGACGGGCTCGAAGCCGTAGCGCTCGTAGACATCGCGGATGACGCCCATGATCCGGTCGGCGGCCTTGATCTCGGCCGGGGTGCGATCGGCGAATCCGCGCGGCAGCCGCGCTTTCGGCAAGTTCTCTTTGGTCTCTCGGCTCATCGACGTGGGGCTTTAACGTTGGCTTGATGGGATTGGCCGCCGCCGCGCGGACGCGGCACCGATCACCGCCCGGTGAGTAGACGAAAGGCCGGTGCGGAACAAGGCGCAGGCGCGTCCTCGGCCGCACCGGCCTCGCCCACTTTATCCTGGATCAATGAACGGGCGTCGCCATGGGGTACAGGCTGGGGTCAACGACGACCAATCCTGCCGCAAGGGGATAGCCATGGCGACGATGATGAAAGCTGCCGTGTTCGTGGAGCCGGGCCGTATCGAGCTCGACGACAAGCCGATTCCGGACATCGGACCGAACGACGCCCTGATCCGCATCACGACGACGACGATCTGCGGCACCGACGTGCACATCCTGAAGGGCGAGTACCCCGTCGCGAAGGGCCTCACCATCGGCCACGAGCCGGTGGGCGTCATCGAGAAGCTCGGCTCCAGCGTGCTTGGCTACACCGAAGGCCAGCGGGTGATCGCCGGGGCGATCTGCCCATCGGGCTATTCCAACGCCTGCCTCGACGGCCTGTGCTCCCAGGACGGGCAGCACCACAAGCACGGGCTCAAGCCGCTCGGCGGCTGGCGCTTCGGCAACACCATCGACGGCACCCAGGCCGAGTACGTGCTGGTGCCGGATGCGATGGCGAACCTGTCGCCGGTGCCGGACGGGCTGACCGACGAGCAGGTGCTGATGTGCCCGGACATCATGTCGACGGGGTTCGCGGGGGCCGAGTCCGGCAAGATCAAGATCGGCGACACGGTGGTCGTGTTCGCCCAGGGGCCGATCGGCCTGTGCGCCACGGCGGGTGCCAAGCTGTGCGGCGCGACGACGATCATCGCGGTCGACAGCGTGCCGGAGCGGCTCGACATCGCCCGCCTGATGGGCGCCGATCACACGATCGATTTCCGCGCCACCGATCCCGTGGCGGAGATCATGCGGATCACCGACGGCCGCGGCGTTGACGTGGCGATCGAGGCGCTCGGGACCCAGGCGACGTTCGAGAACTGCCTGCGCGTGCTGAAGCCAGGCGGGACGCTCTCGAGCCTCGGCGTCTATTCGAGCGACCTCACCATTCCGCTCGACGCCTTCCATGCCGGCCTCGGCGACAACAAGATCGTCACCTCGCTCTGCCCGGGCGGCAAGGAGCGGATGCGGCGCCTGTTGGCGGTGGTGGGCTCGGGCCGCGTCGACCTGAAGCCGCTGGTGACCCATCGCTACAAGCTCGACGACATCGTCGCGGCCTACGATCTGTTCTCCCACCAGCGCGACGGCGTGCTGAAGGTGGCGATCACGCCGAACTAGTTTTTGCGCTCACGACAGTCGCGCTTCGCGCGACGTCTCCGCGGGGACGGCGCATAAGCGCCGGCGCGCGGTCGCGCGCTGGCTGGTGCTTTCTGACGAGCTTGGTGCTGTTGCAAACCGCGGTCAGCCCCATCCTCCGCTCATCCTCGCTCTCGCCGGATGAGTGGAGGATCGGGGGACTTGCCCGCTTCCTGCCGCCGACGAAGGCGGGATTGCTGGCTCAGCCCACACCCGGCGGCGAGCGGCGCAGCCAGGGGCGATGGCGGGGGACGGGCGCTTCGGCGCGGGTCGCCGGCTGGTAGTAGACCGGCACGTCCGGCACCCCGCCGTCCTCCAGCACCTGGCGCGCCGCCGGCTTGGTGACGGCAAAGGTGTCGAAGCCGCAGCGGGCCATCAGCGAGATCTGGTCGGCGAGCACGTTGCCGACCGCCCGCAGCTCGCCGCGATAGCCGTAGCGGTCGCGGGCAAGGCGGGCGGCCGAGTAGCCGCGCCCGTCGGTGTAGGCGGGGAAGTCGATGGCGACGACCTGGAAACGGTCGAGGTCGGCGGAGAGGTCCTCGATCCGGTCGGCCACGCCGATGACGATGCCGAGCGGATGGTTGCGGGCGATCAGGATGTCGCGATCGGCCAGCCAGCGCGCGGCCGGCACCAGCACGAAGCCCTCGTCTGGCACCGGGGCGTCGTCGTCGAGGCGTGTCCAGGCGTCGTCAACGAAGGCGCCGTTTCGGAAGATGTCGGCCATCGGTTCGTTCCCAAGGTTCGGCGTCACGCCGCGCGGCTCGGCCGCAGGTGGATGCCGCATTCGGTCTTGCCCTGGCCGCGCCAGCGGCCCGAGCGGGCGTCCTCGCCCTCGGCCACCCGCTCCGTGCACGGCATGCAGCCGATCGAGGGGAAGCCCTGGGCCACCAGCGAGTGGGCGGGCAGGCCGCGCGCCGCCACATAGGCGGCGAGGTCGTCGCGGTCCCACTCGGCGAGCGGGTTGATCTTCACGTGCACGCCGTCCCACTCGACGGGTGCAAGCTCCTGGCGGGTCGCCGCCTGGAAGCGCTTGCGGCCGGTGAGCCAGGCATCGAACGGGGCCAGCGCGCGCTCCAGCGGCCGCACCTTGCGGATCTCGCAGCAGCGGTCCGGGTCGCTCGCCCACAGGATGCCGTCCGGATCGTCGGTCGAGAGGTCGTCCCTCGCCGGCTCGATTGATCGGACGTCGGTGAGCCCCAGCACCTCGATCAGCCGGTCGCGGTAGCGCAGTGTCTCGGGGAAGTGCTTGCCGGTTTCAAGGAAGACCACCGGCACCGACCGGTCGACTTCGGCGGCGAGCGCCAAAAGCACCGCCGATTCCGCGCCGAACGACGACACCACGGCGGCCTCGCCGGCAACCTTGTCGACCAGCACGGACGATATCGTCGCCAGCGACCGCTGCAGCCGCACCGCGCGCTCGATGGCGGGCAGGCGGTGCACCGTGCCAGCGCTCGCGGCCGGCTCAGGCAGCGTGTCGGGCGGGGCCATAGAGCGCCTCCTTGAACGGCTGGTCGCCGAGCCGTCGATAGGCCGAAAGGAACGGCTCCGCCGGGCCGGTCCGCAGCGCCAGGTAGGTGTCGACGATGGTCTCCACCGCGTCGATCACGGCGTCCTCGGAGAAGCCGCGGCCGACGATGGCGCCGATCGCCGCGTCCTCGCCGGGCGCGCCGCCGAGGGTGATCTGGTAGAGTTCCTCGCCCTTCCGGTCGACGCCGAGAATGCCGATGTGGCCGACGTGGTGGTGGCCGCAGGCGTTGATGCAGCCCGAGATCTTGATGGAGAGCGGACCGATGTCGCGCTGCCGGGCGGCATCGCCGAAGCGCTCGGACAGGCGCTGGGAGACCGGGATCGAGCGGGCATTGGCGAGCGCGCAGTAATCCAGTCCCGGGCAGGCGATGATGTCGGTGACGAGGCCGGCGTTGGCCTCGGCGAGCCCGATCTCGATCAGCGCCGCATGAACCGCCGGCAGATCCCGCTTCGCCACGTGGGGCAGCACGAGGTTCTGCTCGTGGCTGACGCGGATCTCGTCGAACGAGTAGCGCGCGGCGATGTCGGCCACGGCCTCCATCTGCTCGGCCGTGGCATCGCCCGGAATGCCGCCGATCGGTTTCAGGGAGATGGTCACGGACGCGTAGCCGGCCTGCTTGTGGGCATGCACGTTGGTCTCGCGCCACGCGGCGAACAACGGATCTCTGGTTGCGGGCTCTTCCTCGCCAGCGACCGTCACGTCGAAGGTAGGCGGGGCGAAATAGGCCTCGATCGCGTCGACGGCATCCTGCGGCAGCGTCAGCGCGCCGCCCTGGATCGCCGCGAACTCTTCCTCGATGTCGCGACTGAGCTCTTCGATCCCGGTCTCATGGACGAGGATCTTGATGCGCGCCTTGTACTTGTTGTCGCGGCGTCCGTAGCGGTTGTAGGTGCGCAGCACCGCCTCGAGATAGGCGAGGAGGTCCTCCTCGGGCACGAAGTCTCGGGTCTTCTTGGCGATCATCGGGGTGCGGCCCTGGCCGCCGCCGACCCAGACCTCGAAGCCGAGCCGGCCGGCGTCGTCGCGCTTGATCTGCAGGCCGATGTCGTGGACGCGGATGGCGGCGCGGTCGCGCTCGGCGCCGGACACGGCGACCTTGAACTTGCGCGGCAGGAAGGTGAATTCCGGATGCAGCGACGACCACTGGCGGATGATCTCGGCATAGGGCCGGGGATCGGCATATTCGTCGGCGGCCGCACCTGCGAAATGATCGGCCGTCACGTTGCGGATGCAGTTCCCCGACGTCTGGATGGCGTGCATCTCGACTTCGGCCAGCCGATCGAGGATCGCCGGAATGTCGGCGAGCTTCGGCCAGTTGAACTGGATGTTCTGGCGGGTGGTGAAATGACCGTAGCCGCGGTCATAGTCGCGGGCGATCGCGGCGAGCATCCGCATCTGGGCGCCCGACAGCGTGCCGTAGGGGATCGCCACTCGCAGCATGTAGGCATGCAGCTGCAGGTAGACCCCGTTCATCAGCCGGAGCGGCTTGAACTCGTCCTCGGTCAGCTCGCCGGACAGGCGGCGCCGGACCTGGTCGCGGAACTGCTCGGTGCGCGACCGCACGAAGGCATGGTCGAATTCGTCGTAGCGGTACATGTCAATCAATCCTCGACTGTGCGCCTGGAAACCTTCAGGCGGCGGTGTCGATCTGAGTGCGGCGTTCGGCCTGCTTGCCGAGATCGAGGCGGACGGTGGGCCCCTTGGCGCGGATCGCCTCGCGCAGCCGGACCGGAACGAGACGGCCGTTCTCGCAGAGGACATCGATGGCGTAGGGCTCGACGATCTCGCGGTTCTCGACGGCCTTCGCCGCAAGGGTGAGCGCATGCTCGATAGCGTCGTCGTCGTCGAAGGCGGTCACCTCGTCGATCTGGTCCGCCCAGCGCAGGCTGCGGCCGAGGAAGACGACGATGCCGTCGTCGAGGCGGTTGGCGGTGACGATCTTCATCGCGGTCATCCTCAGGCGGCGGTGAGTTCGGGAACGGCGTCGAGTTGGCCGGCGCGGATCGTGCCGGCGTGGGCGACGGCCTCGCCGATGACGATCAGCACCGGGCCGTCGATGTCGGGGCGGCGCGACAGCCGCGGAAGGCTGTCGAGCGAGCCGATCAGCACCGTTTCGTCAGCCCGCGCGGCGTTCTCGATGACGGCGACGGGCGTGTGACCCGAGAGGCCGGCGGCCATCAGGCGGGTGGCGATCTTGCCGGCGACGGTGCGGCCCATGTAGACGGCGACGGTCGAGCCGGAGAGGGCGAGGTTGGCCCAGTCCGGAAGCACGGCGCCGGTCTGGTCGTGGCCGGTGGCGAACACCACGCTCGACGACACGCCGCGCAGGGTGAGGGGGATCTTCGCCGACGCCGCCGCGGCAAGCGCCGCGGTGATGCCGGGCACGATCTCGTAGGCAACGCCCGCGGCCTCGAGCGCTGCGATCTCTTCGCCGGCCCGCCCGAAGATCATCGGGTCGCCGCTCTTCAGCCGGACGACGCGCTCGCCGCGCGCCGCGCGCTCGACCAGGATCTCGTTGATCCGCTCCTGGGTAACCGAATGGGCGCCCTTGGCCTTGCCGACCGGCACCCGCTCGGCGTCGCGGCGGCCCATGGCCACCACGGCATCCGGCACAAGCTGGTCGTGGACGATCACGTCGGCCTCCTGGAGGACGCGCTGGGCGCGCAGCGTGAGCAGGTCCTCGGCACCCGGGCCGGCGCCCACCAGCGTCACGAAGCCCTCACCGGAACGACCGGGGCCGATCAGCCCATCGGCAACCCGCCGGGCGGCCTGTTCGCCGTCGGTGCGCAGGGTGTCGGCCACGCGGCCGGCGAAGAAGCGCTCCCAGTAGCGGCGGCGGTCGACGCCGTCGGAAAAGACCGAGGCGATCTTGCCGCGCAGGCTTTCGGCGACACGGGCGAGCGCGCCGGTCTCCTGGGGCAGCATGGCTTCGATCTTCGCGCGGATGTGTCGGGCGAGCACCGGACCCGTGCCGGTGGAGGTGATCGCGACGGCGACCGGCGCGCGGTTGACCAGCGCGCCGACATAGAAGTCGCAGATCTCGGGGCGGTCGACCGCATTGACCGGCACGCCGGCGGCGCGGGCCGCCCTGACGACGGCGCGGTCGTCGTCTTCCTCGCCGGAGGCGGCGAAGGCCAGGGCCGCGCCGGCCACGTCGCTCGGGTCGAAGTCCCGGGCAACCCATTCGGCGCCGGCGCGCGCAATCGCGGCCCTCGCCGCGGGCGACAGCGACGGCGCCACCACCACGAGGGCGGCGCTGGTTTCCGACAGGAGACGGACCTTCGCTGCGGCCTCGTCACCACCGCCGACGATCACCACCCGGCGGCCGTCGACCTGGTGAAAGGCCGGAAAGACCGCGAGCTTGCGGTCGGCGGTGAATGCGGATGCGGCGAGCATGGGTTCGCGCGGCTCCCGGACGGATCAGCCCATCGATCGGATAGGGCACGGTGACACTGTCCTCAGAGATACGCCTCCCGCGCTCCGATTGCGGGACATGGAATTCCAAATGAAATCGCCGGAAAAGAAAAGGAATCCGGTTGCCGGCCCAACCGCGCGCATCCAATCCGGCCGCGCGAAACGTGGCCGTGCCGCGCGCCTTTCCGGCTGCCGCGGGGCTTTCCCGGGGGAAGGCTGCCGTTTCGCGGAGCGCCCGCTCAGCCGGCGAACAGCTCCGGCTGCGAGAGCTTCAGCGCCTGAAGCAGCATCATCAGCTTGGCGTCGCGGATCTCACCGCGGGCGAGGGCACGGTCGAGCTCGGCGAGCGGGACCTCGATGACGTCGATGTCCTCGTCCTCGTCGATGCCGCCACCCGCCGACACGCGGTCGGCCTCGGTGTAGCTTGCCAGATAGAGGGTGATCGCCTCGGTGACCGTGCCGGGGCAGAGATAGACCCGGCCGATGCTCCGCATGTCACCCACGCGGATGCCGAGCTCCTCCTCGCCCTCGCGGCGGCAGGCGGCTTCCGGGTCGGGGTCTTCCGGGTCGATGATGCCGGCGCACGCTTCGATCAGAAACGGATCCGGATCGTCCGTGATCATGATCGGGACCCGGAGCTGGCGCACCACCACCGCGGTGCGCCGAGCCGCGTCCACCGGCAGCACGCCCACGGCGTGGCCGTGATCGTGGACCTCGCGCTCGAACTCGATCGGTTCATGCCCGTCGCGTTCGACCCGGATGCGCAACTGTTCCAGCCTTACGAAACCGTCATGCAAGCGCGTGGATCCGGTGACTGAGACGCGGCGTTCATTAGGAGGTGCGATCATCTCGGCCTTCTTCGAACAGGTGATCCCCGGACACAGGATCGTCACGGGCTCGGTTTATTGCAGTGCAATACGGACAACGGCGTGGCCGCCGTCGGATCCTCGAGTATCGCACTCGGTTGCCGTCCTATCGCGCACTCACGAGGCAGCACAATGTCACCGACATCCCTCGACCGGATTTTCAATCCCGCGGCGCTGTTCGACAGCGAACAGGATTCGTTCGGCGTCAACGCGCGCCTGGACGCCGTCCAGCGCTCCACCGCAGGCCACGTCGCCTGGCAGGGGCAGATGGCCAGGCTCCTGACGCTGCACGGCAGCGCGCTGACCTCGCGTCTGGACGACACGGTCAGGGCAAACCAGCAGGCGCTGGCGGACGTCGGTGCGAAGATGATTCCCTCGACGGCGGCGGAGGATGCCGCCGGCTACGGGGTCGATGCGATCCAGCGCTGGTTCCTCTATCTCGACACCCTGCGCGAGCGCGGCAACATCTTCCTGGCGCACGAAGCGGCGGGCCAGCCGCCGGTGCTGTATTTCCAGCACGAGACGGTGGTCGACGGCCGCATGCTGCCGCGCCCCGTCAACTATTCGCTCCTGAAGATCCTGGCACCCGAAGACGGGGCGATCGATCCCGCCAAGCGGCCGTTCGTCATCATCGATCCGCGCGCCGGACACGGCGCCGGCATCGGCGGCTTCAAGTCGGACAGCCAGGTGGGGGTGGCCATTGCGAACGGCCATCCGGTCTACTTCGTGGTCTTCCATCCGGAACCCGAGCCCGGCCAGACGCTCGGCGACGTGACCCACGCCGAGGCGGAGTTCCTGCGCCAGATCGCGATCCTGCATCCCGAAGCGCCGAAGCCGGTGGTCATCGGCAACTGTCAGGGCGGCTGGGCCGGCATGCTGCTCGCCGCCTCGAACCCCGACCTCACCGGGCCGCTGGTCATGAACGGTGCGCCGCTGTCCTACTGGTCGGGACGCAACGGCGTGAACCCGATGCGCTACATGGGCGGCCTGCAGGGCGGCGCGCTGCCTGCCCTGATCCTGTCGGATCTCGGCAACGGTAAGTTCGACGGCGCCAACCTCGTCCTCAACTTCGAATCGCTCAATCCGGCAAAGACCTGGTGGCGGAAATATTACGACCTCTACGACCAGGTCGACACCGAGCGCGAACGCTTCCTCGAGTTCGAGCGCTGGTGGTCGGGCTTCTTCTTCATGAACGAGGCCGAGATTCTCTGGATCCTCGACAACCTGTTCATCGGCAACAAGCTTGGCCGCGGCGAGGCGTCGTTCGTGCCGGGCGAGACGGTCGATCTCAGGCGCATCCGGCAGCCGATCGTCGTCTTCGCGTCGCGTGGCGACAACATCACCCCGCCGGAGCAGGCGCTGAACTGGATTTCGGATCTCTACCACGACGAGCAGGAGATCCGCGTGCGCGGCCAGCGCATCATCTACATGGTCCATGAAGACGTCGGCCATCTCGGCATCTTCGTTTCCGGCAAGGTGGCGCGCCGCGAGCATGCCCAGATCGCGTCGACCATCGAGATGATCGAGTCGCTGGCACCGGGTCTCTACGAGATGCAGATCGTCGACAAGGAGGGCGATGGGCCGACCGCGAAGTTCACCGTCGACTTCCAGTCCCGCACCATTGCCGACATCGCCACCCACGACGACGGGCGTGAGGACGAGGCGGAATTCGCCACCGTGGCCCGTCTGTCGACGCTGGCCGAGGAAGCCTACGACATGACGGCCCGGCCGTTCGTGAAGGCGATGGTGACGCCCGCCAGCGCGGACGCAATGTTCCGGGCCCACCCCCTGCGCCGCCGCCGCCGGCTGCTGTCGGACCGCAATCCGGCGATGGCTGCGGCCGAGCCGCTTGCCGAACTCTCCCGCAGCTACCGCCGGCCAATCGGCGCCGACAATCCATTCAAGGTGCTCGAGCGCGCCGTGGCCGACATGGTCGAGCGCAACTGGGATCTCTACCGGGACATGCGCGACGCCACATACGAGCTGACCTTCAACGCCATCTTCGGCGCGCCGTGGATGCACCGGCTCGGCGAGCGACGGCAGCTCGGGACGGCCGGCTCACCGGTGGCCTCGTTCCGGGATCTCCCGCAGGTGCAGACCGCACTCGACACGATCGATCGCGGTGGGTTCGCGGAAGCGGTCATCCGGATGATGATCCTGCTGGCTCATGCCCGCGGCTCGGTGCGCCGTTCGCGGCTCGAGCGGTCGAACGCGCTGCTGTCGCAGACCGAACCGTTCGCGTCGATGTCGGCGGAGGAGCGGGCCCAGATGATCCACGATCAGACCGTGATCATCGACTTCGAGCCCGATCGGGCCGTATCCGCCCTGCCGCTGCTGCTGCCGGATGCGGCGGAGCGGCGCCGGGCGTTCGACATCGTTGCCGAAGTGGCCGGGCCGCGCAGCGAGATGAACCTGCCGACCCAGACCATGATCGACCGGCTGGCCGGCGTGCTGTCGATCGCCGCGTCCGAGGCGTCCGTCGCCTGATGCGCGGTGCGAAGTGAGGGCTGGCGCGGGTCCGCGTCCCTGATCGACGAACCAGATGGCGCCGCCTCGCAACGGAACGTTGAGCCGGCGCCGCACTTGCCGCATCATCCGAAACCATGAACCAGGCTTCCGTCTTGAACGATCTGCTGCAAATCATCAGTGACCGCGGACGGGCGCTCGTCGACTGGCGCCGTCAGCCCCGGCGCACCAGCGGCCGTGCCCTGGGCGAACTCGCGGACCTCTTGCTGTCGGTTCCGGGAGAAGCCTCGGGCGTGGTGCGGGCCCGCGACCTGCTCGACGGCTACAAGGGGCTCGACTACGCCGGAAAGACGTCGTTCTTCCGGTTGCTGGTGGAGAGGTACGGAGCCGATCGGGAGGCCCTGGCCGAAGCCGCCGGCAGGTTTCTCGAGGATCCCAGCGAGCAGAATGCCAAGGCCGTTCAGCGCCGGGCGGAGCCAAGGCGTCTGGAGCTTTTCCGGCGGCTGAACTTCGCGCCTGGAGGGACGGCGGATCTCGTGTCCATGCGGGTCGATCTCCTCGCCCGGCTCAAGGACCATCCGGATTTCTGGACCCTGGACGACGATTTCAAGACGCTGTTCCAGTCCTGGTTCAATCGCGGCTTTCTGATCCTGCGGCGCATCGACTGGCAGACCTCTGCCGCGGTTCTGGAAAAGATCATCAAGTACGAGGCGGTCCACGCCATCCACGGCTGGGACGATCTGCGCAGCCGGATCGACCTGCCGGACCGGCGGCTCTATGCGTTCTTCCACCCGCGGCTGGGCGACGATCCGCTGATCTTCGTCGAGGTGGCCCTCACCACCGAAATCCCGGCGGCGATCCAGCCGATCCTGGAGATGGATCGCCAGATCATTGCGCCCCAGGGTGCCAACACGGCCGTCTTCTATTCCATCTCGAACTGCCAGAAGGGCCTGCAGGGGATCTCGTTCGGCAACTTCCTCATCAAGCAGGTCGTCGAGGACCTGCAGCGCGAGCTCCGCGAGCTGAAGACGTTCGTCACCCTGTCCCCGGTACCCGATTTCGCCCAGTGGCTGGATCGCGAGCGCCGCCTCGACGAGTCTCCCCTGATTCCCACCGAGATGCGGGCCGCACTGGACCGGCTGGACGCCGAGGGCTGGTGGCGCGACGAAGCCGCCTGCGAGGAGCTTGCCAGGGTGCTGCCCCCGCTGGCGGCGTGGTACCTCACCCGGGCTCGCGATGCGCGCAACCGCGTGCTCGATCCGGTGGCGCGGTTCCATCTCGGCAATGGCGCCCGTCTCGAACGGGTGAATTTTGCCGCGGACCTGTCGCCCAAGGGGCTGGAATCCGCGTACGGGGTGATGGTCAACTATCTCTACCGGCTCTCCGACATCGAGAAGAACCACGAGAGTTTCGTGAACGAGCGGACCGTCGCCGCGGCATCCTCGGTCAGCAAGCTCGCCCGCACGCTGCCCCAGCCGAAGGCGCTGGCCACCACCTGACCCGCCCGGAGCACGTCAGCCCGCGTTACGGGCCGGCTTGGTGAAGCCGATCGCCCGTCTGACCAGCGGCAGCATGAGCAGCAGGAGGGCCGCCGCCGCCACGCAGATCGCGCCATAGACGAAGAAGGCGTGGGAATAGATGGCCGCCTCCTGGGCCGGCGGGGTCCCCTCCGGTACCGAGGCAAGACCTCCCAGGAGGCCGGCGATGTAGTTCGCTCCGGACGTGGCCATCAGCCAGATGCCCATGGCGAAGCCGGCCAGGTGGCGGGGCGCCAGCTCCGTCGTCAGGGCAAGTCCGACCGGCGACAGCAGCAGCTCTCCGATCGACAGCAGCAGGAAGAACAGGACAACCCAGAACGCCGTCGTCTTGGCCCCGACCGGCGTTTCGAAGATGCCGGCGGTGAGGACCCAGTAACCGACGCCCAGGAAGGCGAGGCCGAACGCGAACTTCACCACGTCGTCGAAGCGGATGCCACGCCGCTCGATCGCCGGCCACAGGAAGGCGAGGAACGGCGACAGGGCCAGAATGAAGAAGGGATTGAGCGAGGCGAACTCCTCCGGCGGCGACTGCCAGCCGAACACGTTCAGGTCGAGGTCGCGCTGGGTGAACACCATCACCGAGGTGACGTCCTGCTGGTAGACGGCCCAGAACGCGACGGCGAAGAGGACGAGCACCAGGTGGGCGATCAGCTTGTTGCGCAGCTCGGCCGGCTCGCGGAACACCATCACGACATAGATCGCGATCGCCGCGCTCTCCACCACCGCCAGGAAGATGCCGGCCTCCGAGGGGCGGGAGATCAGATAGATCGAGATCAGCACCAGCCCGACGAGCGCCACTCCCACGAGGCCGCTTTCGCGCAGGCCCCCGGCCGCGTGGGCCGGTGGATGATGATGCTCCTCGAGGTAGCGGCGGCCGTAGAGAAATGTCAGCAGTGACAGGAGTTTGCCACAGCCTGCCGCGGCAAAGGCGACCCAGTAGCCGAACTGGACCGCCAGGATGCCGGCGACCAGGGTGGCTGCAAGCGAGCCGATGTTGATGCCCATGTAGAAGATGGTGAAGGCGGACGCGCGCCGGGTGTCCTGGTCCTCGAAGAAATGTCCGAGGAGGGCGGACACGTTCGCCTTGAACAGCCCGTTGCCGACGACGAGGACGCCGAGCGCGAGGTACATGGTGGCCGTCGAGCTCAGCGCCAGGATCAGGTAGCCGGCCGACATCATGGCGGCGCCGAGAACGATGGCGCGGCCGTGGCCGAGGACGCGGTCGGCGATGACGCCGCCCACCACCGGCATCAGATAGGCAAACGCGGTGAACGCGCCGAACAGCAGGTAGGCTTGGGCGTCCTGCATCTTCAGGACGTCGATCAGATAGAGCGTGAAGACGGTGGTCAGCGTGTAGTAGCCGAACCGCTCCCACAGCTCGGTGAGTGCCAGTACGTAGAGCGCCTTCGGCTGGTCTCGGAACACGTCAATCCCCCCTCCGGATCGGTCGCCGCGCGCACCTACATCCGGTCGCGCAGCGCGAACCACGTCATTGCCAGCACGAGCAGCGGAGTTCTCAGAAGCGTCCCGCCCGGGAAAGCCGGGACGGGCAGCCGCGCGAAGACGTCGAGCGTGCCGGTGTCGCCGTTGATGGCGTCGGCGAGCATCTTGCCCGCAAACGTCGCCGTTGCCACGCCCTGTCCGGAATATCCGCACCCGGCATAGAGCCCGGGCGCGACCCGACGGACGAACGGCATGCGGTGGCGGGTGACGGCGAGGGTCCCGCCCCAGGCGTAGTCGATGGGAACATCGGCAAGGTCCGGATAGACCTCGGCGAGATAGGGGCGGACGAGGCCTGCCACGTCGTCGCGCAGCCGGCGCGTGTAGCTTTCGCCGCCGCCGAACACCAGCCGTCCGTCCGCGGTCTGGCGCCAGTAGCGGACCACGAAACGGCTGTCGGCGACGCACTCCCGTCCCGGTATCAGGCGCTCGGCACCGAGTGGCGCCGTCGCCACGACGTAGTTGTTGATGGGCAGCACGCGCGCTTCGACGCCGGGCGCGATGTCCTTGAGGTAGCCGTTGCCGGCCAGCACCACCTGGTCGGCCTCGACCGACCCGCCGCAGGTTCGGACCAGACGACGGCCGTTGCTGCCGGTGTCGATGCCGACCACCTCGGACCCTTCGTGGATCTGCGCACCGGCGGCGGTCGCTGCCGTGGCGAGCCCGACGGCCAGGGCGAGGGGGTTGAGATGTCCGGCACTGGCATCCCGGTAGCCGCCGACGAACCGTCCGGTGCCGATCGCCGTCTCGATCTCGGCACGGCCGAGCATCGAGAGGGAGGTGACGCCATAGGTGGATGCCATGTGGTCCACCATCCGGCGTTCGCCGTCGAGCGTCTCGGTGGTGTGGGAGGCGCTGATCAGGCCATCCGTCCACTCGCAGGGGATCCGGTGCCGGGCGATGCGTGCGCGCACCAGGTCCTTGGCTGCCTCCGCCAGCTCCCAGAGTTTCGCCGCGTCGTCCCGGCCGACGGTCTTTTCGAGCCAGATCTGGTCGCGGCGCTGGCCGGAATGCACCTGGCCGCCGTTGCGGCCCGACGCGCCCCAGCCGATCCGCTGGGCTTCCAGCAGAATGACCGACCGGCCCGCTTCCGCCAGGTGCAGGGCTGCGGACAGGCCGGTGAAGCCGCCCCCGACCACGCAGACGTCGGCATGGGACTCGCCGCCAAGCGGCGGGTGGAAGCGTTGCGGGACGGTGGCGGCGTAGAGCGTGCGCGGAACGGCGGGGATGCCGCCGCTCTGCGGCGCCGATGCGGCGCCCGCCGCGCTCATGACGCCATTCGGCCGTCGCGCCTCAGGGTCTCCGCAGTGTCGTCGAGGGTCTTGCGGGCCCGGGCGGCGAGCTGGTCGATCTCGTCCCGGGTGATCACGAGCGGCGGCGAGATGATCATGGAATCGCGAACGGCGCGCATCACCAGGCCGTTCTTCAGCGAATTGTCGCGGCACAGGGTGCCCACGGTGCCCTCGTGGGCGAAGCGGGCACTGCGGCTCGGCTTGGCCGGCACCAGCTCTATGGCGCCCATCAGCCCCGCCATGCGCGCCTCGCCGACGAGCGGGTGATCACCGAGCGCCGTCCACTGCTCCTGCAGATAGGGCGCGACTTCGTTTGCGTGCTCGACGACGCCTTCTTCCTCGATGATCCGGAGGTTTTCGAGCGCGGCGGCGCAGCAGGCCGGATGCCCGGAGTAGGTGAAGCCGTGATAGAACTCGCCGCCTTCGGCGATGAACGTGTCGGCCACCCGGTCGGAGACCAGGACGCCGCCGATCGGCAGGTAGCCCGACGACAGCCCCTTGGCGATCGGCATCAGGTCCGGCTGGAGGTCGTAGTATTCCGAGCCGAACCAGCGGCCGAGCCGCCCGAAGCCGGTGATCACCTCGTCGACGACGAACAGGATGTCGTTGGCCGCGAGCACCTTCTTGATCTCGGGCCAGTAGCTGTCGGGCGGGATGATGACGCCGCCGGCACCCTGGATCGGCTCTGCAATGAACGCCGCGATGGTGTCGGCGCCCAGGGCGGCGATCTCGCGGGCGAGCTCCTGTGCCGCCCAGCGGCCGAAGGCGTCCGGATCCTGCTCGCCGCCGTCGCCAAACCAGTAGGGCTGGGCGATGTGGACGATGCCAGGGATCGGCATGCCGCCCTGGCCGTGCATCGCCCCCATGCCGCCGAGGCTGGCGCCGCCGACGGTCGAGCCGTGATAGGCGTTCTTGCGCGAGATGATGGTCTTCTTGCCGGGCTTGCCCTTCAGGTCCCAGTAGGTGCGGACCATGCGGATGACGGTGTCGTTCGCCTCCGACCCAGAGCCGGTGAAGAAGACGTGGTTGAGATGGGCCGGCGCCAGCCGCGCCAGCCGCTCGGCAAGCTCGATTGCCGGCTTGTGGGTCGTCTTGAAGAACGTGTTGTAGTAGCTCAGCTCCGACATCTGCCGGTGCACCGCGTCCGCGATCTCGCGCCGGCCATGGCCGATCTGCATGCACCAGAGCCCCGACATTCCATCGAGGAGCCGGTTGCCGTCGGAATCGGTGATCCAGACCCCGTCGCCGCCGACGATCACGCGCGCGCCCTCGGCGTTCAGCGCTCCCGTGTCCGAAAACGGGTGGATGTGATGGGCGGCATCGCGGCGCCGGAGTTCGGGCGTCGACTGCGGGTCGTTGGACAAGGACACGTCAGACATTGAGGAGGAGGTACTCCCGTTCCCAGGGTGAAATCACGCGCATGAAGGTCTCGTACTCGGCCTGCTTGATGGCGCGGTAGGTGTGCACGAAGCTCTTGCCGAAAATCTCCACCAGCTCTTCGGATTCCTCAAACAGCGCCACCGCCTCCAGCAGGCCGCGCGGCAGGCCGTACGGCAGTTCGCGGGCGGATCCGTCGATCGGTTCGTCCGGCGAGAGCTCCTCTTCGATGCCAAGATAGCCGCAGGCCAGTGACGCCGCGATGGCGAGATAGGGGTTCGCATCCGACGAGGGGACCCGGTTCTCGACACGCCGCGCGTCCGGCGACGAGTGGGGGACGCGCAGGCCCACAGTGCGGTTGTCATAGCCCCAGTAGACGTTGATCGGCGCCGTGGTCCAGCGTTCGAGACGCCGGTAGGAGTTCACGTAGGGCGCCAGGATCGCCATCACGTTGGGCAGATATTTCTGCTGGCCCGCGATGAACGAAAAGAACTCGCGGCTCGGCGTGCCGTCCGCCGTCGAGAAGATGTTCTTGCCGGTCTCGATGTTGAGCACCGAGTGATGGATGTGCATGGCCGAGCCCGGTTCGTTGGTCATCGGCTTGGCCATGAACGTCGCATACATGTTGTGGCGCAGCGCAGCCTCGCGGATCGTGCGTTTGAACAGGAACACCTGGTCGGCAAGGTCGATCGGGTCGCCGTGGAGAAGATTGATCTCCATCTGCGCCGCGCCTTCCTCATGGATCAGCGTGTCGATCTCCAGCCCCTGCGCCTCGGCATAGGCGTAGATGTCGTCGAACACGTCCTCGAACTCGTTCACCGCGGCGATGGAGAACGACTGGCGGCCGATTTCGGGCCGGCCGGAACGGCCGATCGGCGGCTCGAGCGGATAGTCCGGGTCGGTGTTCGGCTTGACGAGGTAGAACTCGATCTCCGGTGCGACCACCGGCTTGAGGCCGCGCAGCCGGTAGAGATCGACGATGCGGCGAAGCACCTGGCGCGGGGCATGTTCGACGGGGCGTCCGTCGCGGTAGCGTGCGTCGTGGATCAGCTGGGCGGCCGGGTCGCTCGCCCAGGGCACGACGCACAGCGTCGAATAGTCGGGCGTGAAGATCAGGTCGGAATCGCTGGGGTCGTGCTTGAACTGATCGTCGTCTTCCGGGTAGTCGCCGGTGATCGTCTGGGTGAAGATCGAGGTCGGCATCGTCAGCGACGGCCCGGCGGCGAACTTCTCCATCGGCATGAGCTTGCCTCGGGCCACGCCGGCCTGATCCGGCACGATGCACTCGACGTCCTGGATCCGGCGTTCCTTCAGCCAGCGGACGGCCTCTTCGTGGGAGGAGACCCCTCTGGCGGATGCCTGCTCGGTCTCGGGGCGGTCTTCGGCGCTCATGTTCACACGTGTGCCTGCGGCGCTTTCGCACCGATCGGCATCCTCATTGATGGCGGCGTGGACTCCCCACGCGTGTGTCGCGTGAGGTGACGAACCCGGCCGGGGCGGCCGGATGCAGGCCCCAGAACCAGTGCCCAACATCATAGAGGCCAGACCGGACACTGCCTAGGTCACAACCTGTCGGGGCGGCGATCTTCGGCGTTGGGGCGCGTGTCATGCCCGGTGACCGGCGGTGCGGTTGGCGGCGATCCAGTGGTCCCACCCTCGCGAAACCTCTTGCAGTGATCGCCGCGGGCTGCTGAAACACCGATCGCCGCCGGTCCGACATCCGGTCCACCGGGGCGACGACCTCAAGACCGCGCTCAGGCAATGACCCCTCAAGATCCGGTGGACTCCATCGCCTCTCCTCTCGACGAGATGGAGCGCTATCTTGCCGTGCATCCGGAGACGGAAGCCGTCGAATTTCTGATCACCGACACCAATGCCGTGATGCGCGGCAAGTGGGCGCCGGCCGGGAGCATCGAGAAGGCGTTCACCTCCGGTGTGGCGTTTCCGCTGTCGATGTACGGGCTCGATGTCTGGGGCCGCGAGGTCATGGAGACCGGCCTCCACGTCGATACCGGCGACCGGGATGGGTTCTGCATGGCAGTCCCCGGATCGCTCCGTCCGGTGCCGTGGGCGGACGTGCCGACGGCCCAGGCCATCCTGACCATGACGACGGAGACCGGTCAGCCCTTCCACGGCGATCCGCGCCATGCGCTGCAGGCCACCATGGCGCGTGCCCATGCGGCCGGGCTGCGGCCCTGCGTCGCCTTCGAGCTGGAATTCTATCTGATGACGGCCGGGGCGGGCGAGACCGCCGCCGACGCGTTCCGGCCGGTCTTGTCGTTCGGGGACGGGCCCGACCGGCAGAACATGTATGCGCTGTCGGACCTGTCCGCCTATGCGGGCCTCTTTGCCGACATCCGGGCGGGCGCAAAGGCGCAGGGCCTGCCCATCGACACGATCATCTCGGAGGCCGCGCCCGGCCAGTTCGAGATCAACCTGAAGCACCGGGCGGACGGGCTCGCCGCCGCCGACGACGCGCTGCTGCTGAAGCGCCTCGTTCAGGAAACGGCCCGGCGCCACTCTCTGCGGGCGACGTTCATGGCGAAGCCGTTCATGCCGTGGGCCGGCAACGGCATGCACCTGCATGTCAGCATGCTGGATGCCGACGGGAACAACGTGTTCGCCGATCCGGCGAAGGGCCAGAAGACCCTGGAGGCCGCCGTGGCCGGTCTGCTCGACACAATGTCGGCGGCGATGCTGGTCTTCGTGCCGACATGGAACGGTTACCGGCGGCTTCTGCCGGGCTCCTACGCCCCGACGCGGGTTGCCTGGGGGCACAACAACCGCTCCGTCGCGGTACGCATTCCGGCGGGCGAGGGCTCGGCGATGCGCATCGAGCACCGGATCGCCGGGGCGGACGCCAACCCCTATCTGGTGCTGGCCGCGATCCTCTCCGGAATGCTGGACGGGATCGAGAGCGGGCGGACCCCGCCGCCGCCCACTGACCGCAATGCCTACGAGGCCCCTGCGCCGCAGTTGCCGGACCAGATGGACGAGGCGCTGCGCCTCTTCAAGAACTCCGACTTCATCCGGCGCACCTTCGGCGTGGAGTATCGGGCCATGTTCGCCGCCATCAAGGAAGCCGAGATCGCGGCCTTCCGCTCCGAGATCTCGCCGCTCGAGCGATCGACCTATCTGTGAGGCTTCCGGGCGCCGGTGCCCGCGCGAAAAGCAGTCTGCCCGATCGGCGACTTCCGCACGCCCTCACAATGGGCAGGCGACCGCGGAAAAATGGTTGAGCGGTAGGGGCACCTTGCTTACGCTCGCGAGTGGGCAGGAGCCGAGGGACCATCTTCGGTGGATACGGCGTCAACAGGGGAGGGTCGACTTCAATGCGCGGACATCTCGCAGGCGGTCTGATCGCGGCGGCCATGATCGTTGCCGGTCCGGTGGCGGCTCAGGACAAAGTCGTCAACGTCTACAACTGGTCCGACTACATCGACGAGTCGATCCTGGCGGACTTCAAGAATGAGACCGGCATCACCGTCAACTACGACGTGTTCGATTCCAACGAGATCCTGGAGACGAAGCTTCTGTCCGGATCGACCGGCTACGACGTGGTCGTCCCCACCGCCTCGTTCCTGGCGCGCCAGATCCAGGCGGGCGTGTTCAAGGAACTGGACAAGTCGAAGCTGCCGAACATCAAGAACATGTGGCCGGTCATCGAAAAGCGGACCGCCATCTACGACCCGGACAACACGTATTCCGTCAATTACATGTGGGGGACCACCGGCATCGGCTACAACGTCGACAAGGTGAAGGAACGTCTGGGTGACGACGCCCCGGTCAATTCATGGGCGCTGGTGTTCGATCCCCAGTATGCGGAAAAGCTCAAGGACTGCGGCATCACCATGCTGGATGCGCCCGAGGAGATCATTCCGGCGGCGCTCAATTACCTGAACCTCGATCCGAATGCGCGCAGCGCCGACGATTTCGAAAAGGCGGTCGAGCTCCTCAAGAAGGTGCGGCCCTATGTCCAGAAGTTCCATTCGTCGGAGTACATCAACGGGCTGGCGAACGGCGACATCTGCGTGGCCATCGGCTGGTCGGGAGACGTCTTCCAGGCCCGCGACCGCGCCGTAGAGGCAAACAACGGCGTGACCATCGCCTATTCGATTCCGAAGGAAGGCGCCCTGATGTGGTTCGATCAGATGGCGATTCCGAAGGATGCGCCGCACCCGGAAGCCGCCATGGCCTTCATCAACTTCATGATGAAGCCCGAGGAAATCGCCAAGGCCACCAACTACATCTACTACGCCAACGGCAACGAGGCGTCGCAGCAGTTCGTGGAGAAGGAGATCCTCGACGATCCGCAGATCTATCCGCCGAAAGAGGTGCTGGAACGCCTCTACACGGTGAAGGTCTACAATCCTCGCGACCAGCGGCTTCTGACCCGGAGCTGGACGACGGTGAAGTCCGGCATCTGATCGACCGGGCGGCGGCGCCATGCCGCCGCTCCTCTTGCGCGGGGCGAGGAGGCCGCAACCGGCGGATCCCGTTCCTTCCGACTTGGAGAACGATCGGCTACGGCATCCCGGCATCGGCCGTGTGACGCGGGCTCATCAGGCAGGTGCGCTTCAACATGGCCAAGCAGGCTCTCGGTCCGATCCGGCGGTCCTTCGCTCCCTGGGATGACCCGGACACCAAGCCGCTGATCCATTTCGACCGCGTGTCGAAGCGCTTCGGAAACTTCACGGCCGTCGACCATGTCGACCTGCCGATCTACGAGCGTGAGTTTCATGCGCTGCTCGGCCCGTCGGGCTGCGGCAAGACCACGCTGATGCGGATGCTGGCCGGCTTCGAGGAGCCGTCCGACGGCGACGTGATCCTCGACGGCAAGAGCCTCAAGGGCGTCCCGCCCTACCGCCGGCCCGTCAACATGATGTTCCAGAGCTACGCGCTGTTCCCGCACATGAGCGTGGAGAAGAACGTCGGGTTCGGCCTCAAGCAGGAGGGCATGGCCAAGAGCGAGATCGCCGACAGGGTGGCGGAGATGCTCAAGCTGGTCCGGCTCGACCAGTTCGCCAAACGCAAGCCTCATCAGCTGTCCGGCGGGCAGCGCCAGCGCGTCGCCCTCGCCAGGTCGATCGCCAAGAAGCCCCGTGTGCTGCTCCTCGACGAGCCGCTCGGCGCCCTCGACAAGAAGCTGCGCGAGGCGACCCAGTTCGAACTCACCGATCTTCAGGTCGATCTCGGAATGACCTTCCTGATCGTGACCCACGACCAGGAAGAGGCGATGACGGTCGCCGACCGGATCGCCGTGATGGACCAGGGGGTGATCCGCCAGGTGGCGACGCCGGCCGAGATCTACGAACAGCCGGCGTCTCGATACGTTGCCGACTTCATCGGAGACATCAACATCCTGGAGGGACGCATCGAGAGGGGCACCGGCGGCGTGACGCGCCTAGTGTCGCCGACGAGCGGTCTCGTCGTCGAGACCGACCAGCCGGTCGAGGGCGATCCGGAAACCGCGTGGTACGCGATCCGTCCGGAGAAGCTGAAGGTGTCGCTCGACCCACCCGCGGAGACCGCGGTCAACGCCGTGAGCGGCGAAATATGGGACATTGCCTACCTGGGCGACGTCTCGATCTATCACGTGAAGCTGGATGACGGCACGGTGATGCGGGCGACCACGGCGAACACGACACGCCTCGTGGAGCGGCCGATCTCCTGGGACGACCGGGTGTGGCTGACCTGGGAGAACAGCGCAGGGGTGGTCTTGACGCACTAGAGCCCTTTCCAACCCGATGGACCTCATCGGGTCGGCGGGAAATGGCTCCGGACTCAAAGGCTTCGGTATCACCTTTCGGTCCGGTCGCAGCCGTGTGGACGGAGAGACCGGGCGAATATCCCTGAGCTGGAGGCGGTTGTATCGGGCCGCCGGGTCAGGTGGGGCAGGGGCTTCGGAACGACGCGGCGCGCGGCTGGGCGATGCCGGGGTGGATGCAGGGCGGGGCGGGACAGGATGGCAGACGAGGAAGCGCTCCGTATCAGCGAACTGACCGGCGAGCCGATGCCGGGCGGACGCGACGTCGCGCCGCTGGAGCGCCGCGGATTTCGCCTGGGCCTGGGGCGGCTGACCCTGATCGGCGTGCCCTATCTGTGGCTGCTGCTGCTGTTCCTGCTGCCGTTCGCCATCGTCTTCAAGATCTCGTTCTCCGACATCACCATCGCCATCCCGCCGTATACGCCGGTCTTCGACATCGCTGACGGGATCGCCGGAAATCTCGCGAAGTTCAGAGAGTTCACCGTCGCGAA
Source organism: Amorphus sp. MBR-141 (assembly GCF_053628695.1). NCBI lineage: Bacteria > Pseudomonadati > Pseudomonadota > Alphaproteobacteria > Hyphomicrobiales > Amorphaceae > Amorphus > Amorphus sp. MBR-141. The sequence goes on along the minus strand of NZ_JBRJGW010000002.1, from coordinate 184,510 downwards.
CTACGGCTTCCTGGCAACCGATTCCCTCTATTATCTTTCCTATCTGTCGAGCGTGAAGATTGCCCTGATCGCGACGGCGATCACGCTGCTGATCGGCTTTCCGCTGGCCTACGGCATGGCGCGCGCGCCGCGCGAATGGCGGCCGCTGCTCGTCATGCTGGTGATCCTGCCGTTCTGGACGAGCTTCCTGATCCGCGTCTACGCGTGGATCGGCATCCTCAGCCGCGAAGGCCTGCTGAACCAGTTCCTGATCTGGCTCGGCATCCTCGATCCGGCGAGCCCGCTGGTGATCCTCTCCACCAACACCGCCGTCTACATCGGCATCGTCTACTCCTACCTGCCGTTCATGGTGCTGCCGCTCTACGCGACGCTGGAGAAGCTGGACGAGACGCTGCTGGAGGCGGCCAGCGACCTTGGCTGCCCGCCCTGGAAGGCGTTCTGGCAGATCACCGTCCCGCTCGCGGTTCCGGGCGTGGTGGCCGGCTGCTTCCTGGTCTTCATTCCGGCCGTGGGCGAGTTCGTCATCCCCGATCTTCTCGGCGGCTCGCAGACGCTGATGATCGGCCGGACGCTGTGGACGGAGTTCTTCAACAACCGCGACTGGCCTCTGTCGTCGGCGATCGCGGTGGTCCTCCTCCTCATCCTGGTGGTGCCGATCATGTACTTCCAGAACCACCAGGCACGCCTGCAGGAGCGCGACCGATGAGACGTGGGGCGAGCTGGTTCAACATCACCTCGATCGTGCTGGGGTTCGCCTTCCTCTACCTGCCGATCGTGCTGCTGGTGATCTACTCCTTCAACGCAGGCCGCAACGTCGCGGTCTGGGAGGGCTGGTCGACCAAGTGGTACTTCGCGCTGCTGCAGAACGAACAGCTTCTGTCGGCCGCCTGGGTGACGCTGCGGGTTGGCCTGCTGTCCGCCACCGTCGCCACCATCCTCGGTACCATGGCGGCCCTGGCGCTCATTCGCGGCGGGATGTTCCGCGGCCGCACGCTGTTCTCCGGCATGGTCTATGCGCCGCTGGTGATGCCCGACGTGATCACCGGGCTGTCGCTGCTGCTGCTGTTCGTCGCCGTCGGCTTCTCGCGCGGCTTCTGGACCATCACCATGGCGCACATCACGTTTTCCATGTGCTACGTGGCCGTCATCGTGCAGTCGCGGCTGATCTCCTTCGACCGGTCGCTGGAGGAAGCCGCCCTCGATCTGGGCGCCACGCCGGTGAAGGCGTTCTTCGCCGTCACGCTGCCGATCATCGCGCCAGCCGTCGCCGCTGGGTGGATGCTCGCCTTCACGCTCTCGCTCGACGATCTGGTCATCGCATCGTTCACCACCGGTCCCGGTGCCACCACGCTGCCGATCAAGATCTACAGCGCCGTCCGGCTGGGCGTGTCGCCGGAGATCAACGCGGTGTGTACGCTGCTCATCGGCGTCGTCACCGTCGGCGTGATCGGCGCGTCGCTGTCGATGAAGCGCAAGGAGGTTCGCCGCCGGCGCGACGAGCAGATGGCCTATGCCGGCAACGCCGCGACCACCTGACGACGATCAACGGCCGCTGCCGGTGCGCGTCACACGCTCCGCCGCCTGGCCGCCGACCTTGAGCGCGCCGGCGAACCCGCCGGCCCCGGCATAGGCGGAGGCCAGCAGCAGACCCGGGACCGGCGTATCGCAGGAGCGCGGGTAGCCCTTCCACACCGGCGTCCGTGGTGGTGACGGAGCGAAGCCGTAGACCGCCCCGCCCGGCGCATTGAGGGCGCGGGCGTGGGTCGATGCGGAGGCAAGCATCCGGGAGGTGATCGCCGACGCAAAGCCGGGAAACTGCCGGTCGATCTCGCCCTCGATCGCCGAGAGCCAGGCGTCGTGCCGGTCGTCGTGGGCGGCTGGGTCGAGCCCGTCCCAGTTCGCCACCCGGTCGACGCCGACGACGGACAGCAGGTAGGGCGCCTCCGAGGCGCCTCCCGCCTCGATCGCCGAATGGTCGACCATGTCGAGAAGCGGCAGGGCCGTGCCGGGCATCTCGCCCATTAGGGCCGCGCACGCGGCGACGCCGTCGAGGCGTTCCATCCCGACCGGCAACAGGATCGTCGAATGGGAGCTGACACCGAAGTCCGCCGGTCTGCGCGCCAGCGCGAAATGCGCGGCGAACAGCGAGATCGACAGGGCGTTGCCCCGGAAGGCGTCGACGAAGCCCGCCCGCGCATCGGCGGGAAGCATGCCGGTGACCACCGTCGGCGCGGCGTTGGCCAGCACCACCGGTGCGTGGATCTCCTCCGCGGCTCCGCCTTCCGCAGCCGAATGGCTGATGCCGCGGACGGAGCCGTCGGCGGCCAGCAGGATGTCCGTCACCGGCCGTCCGGTGATCGCGGAGCCGCCGTTCTGCCGGATCACCTCGACGAGACGGTCGGCGAGAACCTGGGCGCCGCCGCGCAGATACGTGATGCCGTTGGCGAGAGAGGCGGACTGGGCGGCGGCGAAGGCGGGCCACCAGAGATCGGCGGGCCTGTCGTCGAAGGAGGACAGGTTGGCGGCGAGCGCGAACTTCGCGTCTTCGTGTCCGTCGAGGGTTCGGGCGAGGACACCGTCAAGGGTGCGGTCCCAGCCGGAGACGATGGGCCAGACGTCGCGGGCCATGCGGGGCGCTTGGGCGAGCATGCCGGCCATTCCCGGCGACGTTGCGGTGGTCTGCAGGGCTTGCGCCACCCTGGCCATGTCGTCGAGCACCCGGGCGGCGCCCCGCGCGGCATCCGGAAATCGGTCCGCGACGGCAGCCTTCGCGGCGTCGAAGCCGAACGGCAGCCTGAACGGCGCGCCGACCGGGCCGCCGCGCACCTCGAAGAGGTCGGGCACGCCGACGAGGTCCAGCTCGGCGAGGAGGCCCAATTCCGCAAGGTGGCGCCGGTTCGGGTCGCCCGGCGTCCGCCCCTCATCGCCCGGCGCTCCGAGGGAGAGGCCGGCCCGCCGGGTGGTCGAAGCGGCGCCGCCGAAGTGGTCGGAACGCTCCAGCAGCGCGACGGAAAAGCCGCGCTTGGCGAGCAGCGCGCCGGCCATCAGGCCGCCGAGCCCGGACCCGACGATCGCGACGTCGACGGGCCTGCTCATGGGCTCGCGGGCCGGTCGTCTTGAGAGGAACCCTTGGGCGGCTCACCGACCGGAGCGGCGCCGGACGTTGCCGGAACGAAGGTCGTGTGCGGGTAGGGGATGGACAGGCCGGCGCCCTCGACGTCGACCTTCAGGCGGCGCGTGAAGTCCGTCTTCAGCGCCCACAGGTCGCTGGCCGCGCACCAGACGCGCAGCGAAAGCGTCACGGCGCTGTCGCCCAGCTCGGACACGTACACGAACGGCGCCGGCTCTGCGTGGACCCGCGGGTCGCTGGTGGCGATCTGCATCAGCGTCGCGAGACCGTGGTCGACCGAGTCCTCGTAGGAGATGCCCACCGAGACCTCCAGCCGCCGGGTCTGGTAGACCGAATAGTTGGTGACGGTCGTGCCCCAGGCGCTGCCGTTCGGCACGATGATCTGCACGTTGTCGGGGGTGGCGAGTTCGGTGGTGAAGAGGGTGATCTCCTTCACCGTTCCCGACTGGCCGGCCACGGTCACGTAGTCACCCTGCTTGAACGGGCGGAACATCAGGATCATCACGCCGGCCGCGAGGTTCGTCAGGGTGCCCTGAAGCGCGAGGCCGATGGCCAGCGACGTGGCGCCGAGCACGGCGATGAGGCTCGTCGTCTGGAAGCCGAACAGCTGCAGCACGGCGATGACGACGAATGCGAGCACGAAATAATAGGCGAGGCTCGACAGGAACGCATGCACCGTCGGATCGACCCGCCGCGTCCTGTCGAGCATCTGCGTGACGAGGCGGCGGACGACTTTGGCAACGCGCCAGCCGACGACCAGAATCACCAGAGCGTAGATGACGGACAGCCCCTGAAGGGTCAGCCACGTCAGGATCGGGTCCATGACGGAATGTGCGTCGGTGCTCAGCTTGTCGATGATGTCCAACGGTCGCTTGTTCCCTTGTCTGGATCGAGAGAGGGCCGCCGCCGATGCGGGCCTCCCGCCATCCTCCGCCGCCGATGTCTTCCGTTGGACGTCATGAAACGTCATCGCCTCGAAAGTTCAAGAGCGGGGCCCTGGACGGGACCATCGCCCATGAGGGGTCGCCCGGACGACGGCTGGCAAAGAAAAAGGGCCGGCGTTGCCGCCGGCCCCGAAGTGGGCGTCGTCGGATCGGCGAACCCCGAAGGGCCCGCCGATCTCGGCCGTCGCTTGGGAGATTAGAAGCCCATGCCGCCCATGCCGCCCATGTCGCCGCCGGGCATGGCCGGAGCGCCGGAGTCCTTCTTCGGCAGCTCGGCGACCATCGCCTCGGTGGTGATGAGCAGCGAGGCGATCGAGGCGGCATCCTGAAGGGCGGTGCGCACGACCTTGGTCGGGTCGATGATGCCCTTCTCGATCATGTTGACGTACTCTTCCGTCTGGGCGTCGAAGCCGAGATCCGGATTGGAGTCCTCGAGGATCTTGCCAACCACGATGGAGCCTTCGGCACCGGCGTTCTCGGCGATCTGACGGATCGGCGCCTCGAGGGCACGGACCACGATCGAGATACCCGCCTGGACGTCGGCGTTGTCGGACTTCAGCTTGGAGATGGCGGCCTTGCAGCGCAGCAGAGCCACGCCGCCACCGGGGACGATACCCTCTTCGACGGCTGCGCGGGTCGCATTGAGCGCGTCGTCGACGCGGTCCTTGCGCTCCTTCACCTCGACCTCGGTCGCTCCGCCGACGCGGATGACGGCGACGCCACCGGCCAGCTTGGCGAGACGCTCCTGCAGCTTCTCACGGTCGTAGTCCGAGGTGGTCTCCTCGATCTGCGCCTTGATCTGCGACACGCGGGCTTCGATGTCGGACTTCTCGCCGGCACCGTCGACGACCGTGGTCTCGTCCTTGGTGATGGTGATCTTCTTGGCGCGGCCGAGCATCTCCGGGGTGACGCTCTCGAGCTTGATGCCCACGTCCTCGGAAATCACCGTGCCACCCGTCAGGACGGCGATGTCCTGCAGCATGGCCTTGCGGCGATCGCCGAAGCCCGGCGCCTTCACGGCCGCGACCTTCAGGCCACCGCGCAGCTTGTTGACCACCAGGGTGGCCAGCGCCTCGCCTTCGACGTCCTCGGCGATGATCACCAGCGGCTTGCCGGACTGCACGACGGCTTCGAGCACCGGCAGCATCGCCTGCAGGTTGGAAAGCTTCTTCTCGTGGATGAGGATGTAGGGATCCTCGAGATCGGCGATCATCTTCTCGGAGTTGGTCACGAAGTACGGCGAGATGTAGCCGCGGTCGAACTGCATGCCTTCGACGACTTCGAGTTCGGTCTCGAGCGACTTGGCTTCCTCGACGGTGATGACGCCCTCGTTGCCGACCTTCTGCATGGCCGACGCGATCATCTCGCCGATCTCCTTCTCGCCGTTGGCGGAGATGGTGCCGACCTGAGCAACCTCGTTGGAGGTGTCGATCGAGCGCGAGCGGCTCTCGAGATCCTTGATGGCCTCGGCGACGGCGAGATCGACACCGCGCTTCAGATCCATCGGGTTCATGCCGGCGGCAACCGCCTTGGCGCCTTCCTTGACGATCGACTGGGCGAGAACGGTCGCCGTGGTGGTGCCGTCACCGGCCAGGTCGTTGGTCTTCGAGGCCACTTCGCGCACCATCTGGGCGCCCATGTTCTCGAAGCGGTCTTCCAGCTCGATCTCCTTGGCGACGGTGACGCCGTCCTTGGTGATGCGCGGGGCGCCGAACGACTTTTCGATGACCACGTTGCGGCCCTTCGGACCGAGGGTCACCTTCACGGCGTTGGCGAGGATGTCGACACCGCGGAGCATCTTGTCGCGGGCTTCGAGCGAAAACTTAACTTCTTTCGCGGCCATGGGATGGTTCCTTTTATGTCAGTTCGATGGGGCGTCGCGGGCGGCCTGGGGCCTGCCTTACGCGAGAACGCCCATGATGTCGGATTCCTTCATGATGAGGAGCTCCTCACCATCGATCTTCACCTCGGTGCCGGACCACTTGCCGAACAGCACCTTGTCGCCGGACTTCACGTCCGGGGCGACGATTTCGCCCTTGGAATCACGGGCGCCCGCGCCCACGGCGACGACTTCGCCCTGCTGCGGCTTCTCCTGGGCGGTGTCCGGAATGATGATGCCGCCGGCCGTCTTGGTGTCGGACTCGATGCGGCGCACGACGACGCGGTCGTGAAGAGGACGGAAATTCATCGCTTGCTTCCCTCTTGAACTCGGTAAGCGGACAGGCGTCCGCTCGGTGGGATCGGAGCAGGCCGTCGGCGCTCCGAGGAGCGGCCACCGGCGTCGCTAGCACTCCGGCTTAGTGAGTGCTAGCGACGGGCCTGACGTAGGCGGGGTCGCCAGACCTGTCAAGAGAGCAGAGGGGCGACTTTTCTGCCGCCCGTCGCCCCCATGTGGGCATGGTTCGCTAATCCGCAACGGTCTGTTCAACGCTCGGCCCTCGTGTCCGGGAGATCGCACCGCTATCTGGGTGAGTAAGTAGCGGACCCGATTTCCGGGGCCGGTGTGCGAGGAGAGTGATCAATGGCAAAGGTCCTGGTTCTTTACTATTCGAGCTACGGCCACATCGAGACGATGGCGAAGGCCGTCGCGGAAGGGGCGCGTGCCGAAGGCGCCGAGGTCGACATCAAGCGCGTTCCCGAACTGGTGTCCGAAGAGGTCGCGCGCGCATCCGGCTACAAGATGGATCAGGACGCGCCGATCGCAGAGGTCGACGACCTGAAGAACTACGACGCGATCATCCTCGGCGTGCCGACCCGTTTCGGCGTGATGTCCGCGCAGATGAAGAATTTCTGGGATCAGACCGGCGGCCACTGGATGTCCGGCGCGCTCGTCGGCAAGGTCGGCTCGGTGTTCGCTTCGACCGCCACCCAGCACGGCGGCCAGGAGACCACCATCACCTCCACCCAGACGATGCTCCTGCATCACGGCCTGGTCATCGTCGGGCTGCCCTATGCCTTCGGCGGTCTTCTGAAAATGGACGAGATCTCCGGCGGCAGCCCCTACGGTGCCACGACCCTCGCCGACGGCGACGGATCGCGTCAGCCGAGCGACAACGAACTCGCCGGCGCCCGCTTCCAGGGCGGGCACGTCGCCAAGATCGCAGCGAAGCTCGCCGCCTGACGAGGCCTCAGCTGTCGCGCGGGGGATCCACATAGGGCGCCCGCGCGGTTGCCCGGCCGGCTGGTTCCGCACGGGCCGGCCGGAGCGCGATCAGGCAGGCCGCGACGATGATCGCGGCCCCCGCCAGGGTTTCGGCACGCGGAATCTCCGCGAAGAAGACGAAACCGAAGACCGCCGCCCAGAGGAACCCGGTGTATTCCAGCACGCCCAATCGGGCGGCCGGTGCGCGGGAGAAGCCGGCGGCGACCGCCAACTGGCCGAATGCGCCCAGGCATCCGATGACGATCCCGAGCAGCAACGTCGTCTGGTCGAGTGGCTCCCATACGCCGATCGCCAGCGGCGTCAGGATCAGCCCGGCCGTCGCGGTCTGCAGCAGGACCATCGTTTGCGTCCGATCGGTCGCCGCCTGGCGGCGGATCAGCACGGCCACCAGCGCATAGCCGAACGCCCCGGCCAGGGCCGCGGCAAAGCCGCCCAGCTGGTCGGCCGATACGCCGACCCGAAGCTCTCCACCGAAGATCACGAGCACGCCGGCGAAGCCGACGCCGATTCCAAGCCAGATCCGGGGGTGGATCGGTTCGCCGAGAAGCAGCCAGCCCAGCAGCGCGATGAAGAACGGTGCGACGAAGGCGATCGCGACCACCAGCGCGAGCGGCAGGACCGCGATCGCGTAGAAGAAGGAAAGCGCCGTTGCTGCGACGATCGCGCCCCTGAGCGCGTTGGCGCGCACCGAGCGGACGGTGAGCCTCTGCGGGCGGGCGAGGAACACGGGGACGAGAACGGCCGTCGCCGTCGCATACCGCAGCCACACCGCCTGGAGGAGGGGGATCAGGGTCGCCTGCATCTTCATGCCGGCATCCATCGCCGACAGCAGCCCGATGGCCAGAAGCACGAGCGCGACCGGCGCGAAGCCCGTCTCGTTTCTCATCGGGAAGCTGTCGCGTCGGCGGGGATCTCGCGGGTGTAGGCGAACTCCCAGGTGTCGGAGGCGTCCGGCACGGCGCGGCTGCCGGGCAGCCGGACGAAGCCGTTGCGCTCATAGAACCGGTGGCCCTCGGCAAACCGGGTGTCCGTCCACAGCCGCAGCCGCCGACCGCCGCCGGCCTGCGCAAATGCCGTCGCCTCGGCGAGCATGGCCCGGGCCAGACCGCCTCCGCGCGCCTGTGGCAGCAGATACACCTTGAACAGCTCGTAGACGGTGCGATCCGCCGTCCGCGCAATTGCGCACGATCCGATGACGCGGTCACCGTCGGAGGCCACCCAGAGGCGTCCGCCCCGCGAGGCGTAGTGGGTGGCGGGTGCGTCGAGTTCGGGAAACTCGTCCGGCACGAAGTGGCAGTTCGGATAGTCGGCGAACACCGTTGCGATGACGCGCGCCAGGCTGGGGCCGTCGGTGTCACTCGCGGGACGGAAGCGGATGTCGGTTGGCGTCATCGAAGATCCTGGCCGTCTGAGGCGCACCCTCCGCTCTTGCGCCTGCCGGTCCGGGCGGTCAAGCGGTGCGGGCGCGCGGACCACGGCCTTGCAACCCCTTCCGCCCGACCGCACAGTGTCCGCGATCATGACGTGGGGCCCCGATGCAGCTGATCGCCAACATTTCGCTTCTGTTCACCGAGCGACCCCTCCTCGAACGGATACCGTCAGCGGCTGCGGCCGGGTTCGATGGGGTCGAGATCCAGTTTCCCTATGACAGCGACCCGGTGCTGATCGCCCGAGCCGCTGCGGGCTGCCCGATCCACCTGATCAATGCGCCGGCCGGAGACCCCGGTGCCGGAGACGTCGGTCTGTCGACCGATGCGGGACGGGTCGAAGGCTTTCGCCAAGGCATCGAGACGGCGCGGCGTTATGCCGACGTGCTCGACTGCCGGATGGTGAACGTCCTCACCGGCCGGCCGCCGCCGGGGCAGGCCGCCGACGTAACGCGCCAGGTGCTGGTTGAGAATGTCCGGGCGCTTGCCGATGCGCTTGCGCCGGAGGGCCGCCGGGTGATGGTCGAGATGGTCAACCCGTACGACGTTCCGGGGTACTTTATCGACAATCTGGAGGATGCGCTGGACCTGCTCGGCGAGATCGATCACCCGGCGGTCCGGTTGCAGTTCGATCTATATCACGTCGCGCGCACCGAGCCGGACCTGATCGCGGCGATCTACCGGGCGGCGGCGGTGATCGGGCACGTGCAATTCGCCGATCATCCCGGACGACACGAGCCCGGAACGGGTGAGGTCGACCTGGCGACGGCCTTCCGGCTTCTCCGGTCGGTCGGCTACACGGGTGCCGTTTCGGCGGAATACCGGCCTTCCGGACGCACGGAAGCCGGGCTTGGCTGGATGGCGTCGGCGCGCCGGGCCATGGAGGGCCAAGCCGCCGCCGGCCGGATCATCGTCTGATTCGGCGAGCGAGCCGGATCGGGCGGGCGGGCAGCGGCGGATCGACGCGCTCGGTGAACGCGCCGATCCGGGCAGGACCCTGCTACGCCGTCTTCTCGGCCACGACCGCTTCGGAGCCGGACGCCGACGCGATCGCCTCGATGACCGTCACCGCCTTCTGACGGACGCTGGCATCCTCGATCTGCGAGAAGGCGCGCAGAAGCCGCACGGTCGCCGAATCGTTCAGCGCTTCCGACAGCGGCGAGTCGACGCCGCTGATCGGGCCCGGCTTCACGCCTTCCGCACCTTCGAAGAAGTAGCTGATCGGCACCTGCAGCGCGATGGAGATGTCATGCAGCCGGCTGGCGCCAATTCGATTGGTTCCGCGCTCGTACTTCTGGATCTGCTGGAAGGTAATTCCGAGCTTTTCCGCAAGCCGCTCCTGGCTCATGCCCAGTTCGAGGCGGCGAAGCCGCAAACGGGTGCCGACATGATAGTCAATGGAGTTGGCGGAACGCTGGTTCTGCATTTTAATCTTTCCTGTCATCCAAACTGGCTTCCTAATCCAAAGGTAGATTGGAAACCTTTCGTGAGGCCCGCATGTTGTGGGAGGCTGAAGGCCGCGTCGGCTGAAGGCGGGGCCAACGATCGGTTGTGGTCTGATCGCCCGATCCGTCGGCCCATGCGCCTGCCACCGGTCGGTCGGATACGGATGTGTCTCGCGTCTGTCTGAGAGAACGTTCGCAGATTCTGAAACCTACGCGTGACGCCCACTCAAATGTCTAGGCTCGGCCGACGAAGCGCCCGGTGGCGCTCACATCGCAACGGTTGCACCGGATCTCGCTCGCGGCTGTCACTGCTAACGACTGGAAAGACACTTCGATCGCCCGGAATTATCGATTGATGCATGGCATTCGTTTTTGCGCAACCGCCAGTCGGAAGCAAGGCAGCCATGCAAAAAAAACCTTGCCTTTACTCTGCCAGATCTCGAAGCCTCCCCGATGTTGCCACGATTGGGTGAAGCGCTTTGATCCGGCGGCGTCCATACCCCCGGTCGTCACGCTCGCGGGACCGTGTCCTTCGATTGTGGCGACGGGTGGGATTATCGATTATTTTGTGTCCACTGTGCGGCAAGCGAAAACGGACCGATTTAAAGTGGTGCGACCGAACGACGCTTGCTTGAATGAACGCCGGTCTCGCGCGACCCTGTCGCCGTCCATGCGGCGCGGGGGAATCGATTGAACTCCGGCCGCCTGGCCGTGCCAGCATTGCGGGGACCTGTGATATCGAAGCCAGTGACGAGTGATCCGGACGATCAACCGATCGAGTCCGGCGAGGCCGGCGACGTCGACGGCAAGGCGCTGCGGCGGACCCTTGGCCAGTTCGCGACCGGCGTGACGGTGGTCACCGCCGCGCACCCGCAAACGGGTGAAATCGTCGGCATGACGGCCAATTCGTTCTCGTCCGTTTCTCTCGATCCGCCGTTGGTGCTCTGGTCCATCGTGCGCGAGGCGAAGAGCCTTCCGGTGTTTCTAGAGGCGACGCATTTCGCCATCAACATTCTCTCCGAGCAGCAGCTCGATCATTCGAACCGTTTCTCCCGGCCCGGGTCCGAGAAGTTTTCCGGCGTTTCCTGGCGCCCCGGACGTGGTGGCGCGCCGGTGCTGGCGGGAACGGCGGCCGTCTTCGAGTGCGCCCGGCACGCCGAGCACGACGGCGGCGACCACATCATCATGGTGGGCGAGGTGGAACGCTTCGCCCGGTTCGAGCGATCCGGACTGGTGTTCGCCCAGGGCCGCTACGGCATCACGGCCGACCATCCGTGGGTGGAGAAGCCGGCGGCGGCGGTCCGCGCCGAGGACACCCCGCACCCTTACGACGATTTTCTGATCCCGCTGCTCCACAGGGCCTATTCGAACCTGTTTTCCGCCTTCTCGGTCCTGCTCGAGGAGGAGGGCACCAGCGGCCCGGAAATGCGTGTCCTTGCCTACCTCTCCTTCCGCCCGGAGGCGACGGCGGAGCTCGTCAGCCGTGGCACCTACCTGGGCGACCAGACCACCGACGAGGCGATCGCGTCGCTGCGGGAGCGGGGGCTCGTCGGCGGCAGCGGGGACACGGGGCTCAGTCTCACCGACGAGGGCGCGGCGCGGCTGCGCACGCTGTTCAATCACGCCCGGCGGTTTGAGATGGAACGTCTTGGAACGGTCGATGCGGCCGAGATCGCGACCTTGAAGCGGCTGCTTCGCCGTCTCACCCTGGCTGGCGGCTGACCGTCCTTCGGTCCGCCCGGCCGATGCGCGGGGCGCCCCCACGTCGGTGGGTGCTGTGTCTCATGTATACGAGGCCAGGTCGCGTGTCAGGAAGGCGTCGATCTCCTCGGGCGGCAGCGGCCGGGAGAACAGATAGCCCTGGGCGAGATCGCAGTTGATGTCGTTCAGCCATTTTGCCTGCGTCTTCGTCTCCACGCCTTCGGCGACGGTGACGTAGCCGAGCGCGTGGCTCAGGCTGATGATGGACTCGATGATCTTGCGGCTGCCCGGGTCGGTGTCCATGCGCTGGACGAAGGACCGGTCGATCTTGATCTTGTCGAACGGCAGCTCGCGCAGATATCGCAGGCTCGAGTAGCCGGTTCCGAAATCGTCGAGCGAGATCCGGACTCCCTTCTCCTTCAGATCGCCGATCACCTGACGGGTCGTGTCCACGTCGATGATCAGGGCGCTCTCCGTGAGTTCCACATCGAGGCGATCCGCGGGGAAATCCGTCTTGGAGAGGCAGGCGATGATCCGCTTGCTGAGCTTTTCGTCGCGGAATTGGTAGGGAGAGATGTTGACGGCGATGCGCAGTGCGGGGTCCCAGCGCATGGCGTCGCTGGCCAGGCGCTTCAGGATCAGGATGAAGAGGTCGTCGATGAGGCCGGCATCCTCCGCGACGGCCACGAAGGTATCGGGACCGAGCACGCCTTTCGTAGGGTGGTCCCAGCGCGCGAGCGCCTCCAGTCCGACCACCTTGTGCGTCTTCAGGTCGATCACGGGCTGGTAGTAGGGTCGGAAGTGGCCCTTGGCGAGCGAGTCGCGCAGCTGGCCGCCGATCTCCTCCATCGACTTGTCGAAGGTGGCGAAGGTGTTCCGGCCCGATGCCTTGGCCCGGTACATCGCCGTATCGGCGCTGCGCATCAGAAGTTCGGCGTTTTCGGCATCGTCGGGAAAATATGCGATCCCGATGCTCGCGGTCATGTCCAGTCGGCCGCCGTCGATGGTGAAGGGACGGGCGAGCGAGAACAGGATGCGCTGGGCGACATGTCGCTCGATGTTCTTCTCGGGGGAGGAGTTGATGACCACCGCATACTCGTCGCCGCCCAGCCGCGCGACGAAGTCGTGCGGTCGGAGCGTCAGCACCAGTCGTTCGCCGATGGCACGCAGGAGTTCGTCGCCGGAGCCGTGACCGTAGGTATCGTTGACCGACTTGAAGCGGTCGACGTCCAGGAAGAACAGGGCAAAACGCGAGCCGTGCATACGGGCACCGACGATGCGGCGGTGCAGTTCCTCGAACAGCAGCCGCCGGTTCGGAAGCCCGGTGATCTCGTCGTAGCGCTCGAGCCGCTCGGCGGTGTGCTCGGCCAATTCGCGCTGGTGAATTTCCCGTCGGACGTCCCGCTCGCGGAGCACCAGGATCACCATGGAGACCAGTCCGGCAACCATCAGGACGGGGACGACGGCGTCGAGTTGGAGCCCTTCATGGGCGCGGCTGAAGTCGAAGAGCAGTTGCATCGCATCGATGGTCACCAGCCAGATCGCCAGCGCGAGACCTGCGACGGTCACCGCGAGATAGGCAGGCCGAACGAGATATCGTCCCGATCGTCTGGGCTTGGTTCTCACGATCTCAGCTTCCATCGTCCCCCCGGACATTGTCCCGCGTCGCCGCTCCAAGGCACGGGCGCGAGGTTTACCGATTGTTACAACGCCCGGCGCCTGACGTCGCCGGGTTCCTTCCTGCCCGATGTTGCTCGTTCTTAGTGCGATCCGGAGCGAATCTCGATTGCGTGATGATGAACTGATTAACGGCCGGGCGCTCGGCTTGTCGAAACTATGTATACAGACAGCGGCCGCTGCGGGAGAGACGTGAGGTCGGCCGCGCTGCCGTGCGATCCCGCCGCGTGGTTGCCCGTGCGCCGCAAAATGGAGACATTCGCCCTTCAGGAGGGTCAGCGTTGCCCCCGGGGCGCGCCCTGCAGGGCTGGGTCACGAGGTTCGACTGTCCATGACGAAAGACGCGGCACGGCTCGGCCTCTATCTCTGGATGTCGCGCCTGCCATGGCCGAAAAGCTACTTCGTCAAGGTCCTGGCGGTGTGCTTTCTTGGAACCCACGTTCCGCTGATTATCACCGCCGTCGCCCTGTTTTTCGGCCTGCGCGTGCCCCATTCGGCGCTGCTTCCGGTCCTTGCCGTCCTGCTCGGTTCAACGCTCGCCGCAACGGTGCTGACGCTCGTTCTGGTGCGGCGGCTGCTGGCTCCGATCCGGGCGGTCGGCGATGCCCTCGATGCGTATCGGCGTTTCGGCATCATTCAGGATCTCCCCGGATCCGGGGGCGACGAGGCCGGGGCCATGATGCGCAGCGTCAACGAGACGCTGCACGCGGTGGACGACCTGCGCGCAAACCTCGAAAATCTCTCGTTCGAAGATCCGCTCACCGGGCTCGGCAACCGGCGCTGGCTCCTGTCCCGTGCGAAGGACATGTTCAGCCGGCGCAGCGGCGATGAAAGCGTTGCCCTCGCGGTGATCGACGTCGATCGGCTGAAGGCGCTCAACGATGGCTATGGCCACAGCTTCGGCGATGCCGCGCTGAGGGCGGTGTCGGAAATCCTGCGCAGACGCCGCCGGGCCGCCGATCTGGTGGCCCGCATCGGGGGCGACGAGTTCTGTGTCATGTTCCTGGGGCTGACGACCGACACCGCCGCCGAGTGGCTGGACGACGTCCGGACGGGCCTCGCGGACGTGATGGGTCCCGACAGTGTGCCGCTATCGTTTTCGGCAGGGGTGACGAACCGGCGAAGCGACGGAGAAGACTACGAGGAGATGTTCGCCCGAGCCGACCGCGCCCTCTATCTGGCGAAGTCGGCGGGGCGGAGCTCCACGCGTATCCTCCAGGCCGCGGACGCGCCGGCGGGATGAGACGGGGACGCCCGCGATTCGTTCGATCCGACCAGCGGGAAGGCCCACACGGGGATGTCTGGGACGTGGGGAGAGACGGGCCCGCGGAGCGGGCTGGTGCCGCAGGGGAGGATTGAACTCCCGACCTCACCCTTACCAAGGGTGCGCTCTACCACTGAGCTACTGCGGCCGACCGGTCGACATCCGGGCCGATCCTTCGCCGAGGCGGGCATCGTCCGTCAGGTGTCGGAGCGGTGCACTGCCCCGGTGGACGGCGCTGGACTTGACGACGGAGCGTTCCGCCGCCATGCCGGGCGAAGCAGGCGAGGCGCGTTGTGCCACAGCAGCGGCCGGTGCGCAAGGCACACGGCGGTGGCATTGGTGCAGCCCACAGCCTGACGCAATCTGCGGCCGCGACGCGGTCGGAGGCGACCTCGATCTGGAGAATGAGCGGCGTGAGCGACGAGACAGGCGGACCCGCCGGAAAACGGCGGGCCGGCGGGGATGAGCGGGCCAAGCGCCTTGCGGAAGAATTGCGGGCAAATCTCAAGCGACGCAAGGCGCAGGCGCGCTCGCGCAAGTCCGATACGGGCGCAGGTGCAGCCGAGCGGCGGCCCGAGGACGAAGGTGGAAACGATGAGTGACGCGGCGGTGGACGTGCGCGTCCTGAAGGTGTTCTGCCCCGTCGCCCAGGCCGATGTGGACCAGGCGGCCGAGGCGCTCGAGGCGGCGCTCGAGGACGAGAGCGCGGTCATCACCCGCTACGAGCTCGAGGACGACGGGCCCTGGTGCGTGGAAGCGCTGGTGTTCGGCGTCGACGACATGGATGCGGCCGTTGCCCGTTTCCGGGATCGGCTGGGAGAGACGCCGCTTTCCAAGGGCCTCCAGGCGGACTGGCTCGGCCAGGAAGACTGGGTGGCCAAGAGTCTCGCCGGGCTGGCACCCGTGCGGGCCGGACGCTTCATCGTGCATGGCAGCCACGACGGCGCCCGGCTTCCGGCCTCCCGCTGGCGGTTGGAGATTGACGCCGGCCAGGCCTTCGGTACGGGGCATCACGAGACCACGGTCGGTTGCCTGCGCGCCATCGAGGATCTGGCGCGGGCCGGACGGCTGCCCAGGACCGCCCTCGATCTCGGCACCGGAACCGGCGTTCTTGCGGCAGCGCTCGTGCGTCTCGGTGTCGACCACGTGGTCGCGACGGACATCGATCCGGTCGCGGTCGCGGTGGCCGATGAAAATCTCAAGGGCTTCGGGGTCGCCGGCCGGGTGAGAACCGTCGCCGCGCCGGGATTCGATCATCCGGTGCTGCGCGAATTCCGGCCGGGGCTGATCGCCGCCAACATCCTTGCCAGGCCGCTTCTGGCGCTGGCGCCGACCATGCGACGGCAGATCCAGCCGGGCGGCGTGCTCGTGCTGTCGGGGTTGAGGCTGGTGGACGAACGCCCGATTCGCGCCACATACGGCGCCCACGGCTTCCGCTTCCGCCGTCACTACCGGATGGGCGCGTGGGTCACGCTGGTGTTCGCGGCCTGACAAAAAAAAAGGGCGGCCTGCACGATGGCGGCCGCCCAAAGATCGGGTCCTTCGGGAGGAAGAAAAGGACCCGAAACTGTCAACTTCGTCCGCGCTGGCGGATCGGAATGGAGGAGACGGGTTTTCCGTCCGCACTCCGATCCCGATCAGTCGAGGCAACCGGGCGTCATCTCATCACGTCGAGCCGACGCGACGTCAGCGTGGTCTACAGGAACGGGTATCCGCCGCCGCCCTGCGCCTCGAGTTCGGCGCGGTTGTAGCCGAGCCGCTCGAGCGACGCGTCGTCGAGGCTCATCAGGTAGGAGTTGATGGCGCGCTCCGCCTGGCGCTGGCGCGCCTCGACGATGCGGGTCATCAGCCGGTGGAAGACGGAGTGCTCGCGCTCGGTACCCGTCAGTCGGAAATCGCCGGTCGTGCTGGTCATGGCCATCTTGAAAGTCCTTTCCGTAGTGACGCTCGATCCGGGGCGTCACGCCCAAATTCTGCAATGCAACATGAGAGCGTTTAGGCCCATGCGCAATGCGTTGAGGTGCATGACTGCCCTGACGATATTGCAATGCACAATGCGGCGCGGTCGACCTCCGGAGGACCATAGAGGCCGTCTTGTGCCGGCTCCGGTCCGACCAATACCCATGAAAACGCATGGAAATTTCCGGGTGGACGGCGGCATCGTGGGGGGCGAAACAGGCATGGGTGGCCGGTCTGGCGGCGCAGCGGGGACATCGCGATGTTTCAGAGTTTCGAAGACGGTGCGGATCCGAGTGTCGGACCGGAGCGCCTCGCCCTGCTGCGTTCGGCGCTGAGCGCGGCCGGGGTCGGCGGCTTCATCGTCCCCCGCACCGACGAGTACCAGGGCGAATACGTTCCGGCCTGCGCCGAACGGCTCGCCTGGCTGACGGGCTTCACCGGCTCGGCCGGCACCGCGGTGGTGCTGGCGGACGCGGCGGCGGTCTTCGTCGATGGCCGCTACACGACCCAGGTGCGCCGGCAGGTCGACGCGGATGCCTTCGCTCCCGTCGCCATCGCCGAGACCCGACCCACCCAGTGGATCGAGGCGCATCTGCCGGCCGGCGCCGCGCTGGGGTTCGATCCGAAGCTGCACACCCGCGCCGAGGTGCGGCGCTTCGAGAAGGCCTGCGCCGCCGCCGGCGGGACGCTGGTGCCGCTCGACGCCAATCCCATCGACACCGTATGGGCCGACCGGCCCGCACCGCCGCTGGCGCCGGTCGAGCTGCATCCGGAAAGCCTGTCCGGCCGCGCCGCGTCGGACAAGATCGCCGCGCTCCAGGCCGATATCGTCAAGGCCGGCGCCGATGTCGGCCTGCTGACGGCCACCGATTCGATCGCCTGGCTCTTCAACGTGCGCGGCGGCGACATCCCCCACATCCCGGTGGTTCTCGCGTCGGCGCTGGTGCCGGCCGAGGGGCGGCCGACGCTGTTCGTCGACGCGCGCAAGCTGTCCAACGCCGTGCGCGACGGGATCGAGGAGGTCGCCGACGTCGCCGAACCCGCCGGGCTTGCCGTGCAACTGGCTGCGCTGGGCACGGACAAGCGCGCGGTGCTGGTGGATCCCGACCTGACGCCGGAGGCCCATCTGCGCGCCATCGAGGAGGCCGGCGGCAGCCTCGTGGAGGCGCAGGACCCGGTGCTGGCGGCCAAGGCGGTGAAGACGGCGGCCGAGATTTCGGGCACCCGCGCGGCGCACCATCGCGACGGCGTGGCGCTGGTGCGGTTCCTGAAATGGCTGGAGGATAAGGCCGACGCCGGCGGCTTCGGCGAGATCGAGGCGGTGACCGCGCTGGAGCGCTTCCGCGCCGAGACCGGGGCGCTGAAGGAGATCTCCTTCGACACCATCTCCGGCGCCGGCGAACACGGCGCCATCGTCCACTACCGGGTGACCAACCGCACCGACCGGCGCGCGATGCCGGGCGAACTGTTCCTCATCGATTCCGGCGGGCAGTACGCAGACGGCACCACCGACGTGACCCGCACGGTCCCGGTCGGCGTGCCGAGCGACGAGATGAAGGTGCGCTTCACCCAGGTGCTGAAGGGCCACATCGCCATCGCGACGGCGCGCTTCCCGGCCGGAACCTCGGGTGCGCAGATCGACGCGCTCGCCCGGATCGCCCTGTGGCGGGCGGGATGCGATTTCGACCACGGGACCGGCCACGGCGTCGGCGCCTACCTGTCGGTCCACGAAGGGCCGCAGCGGATCTCCAAGCTCGGCCACGTCGCGCTGGAGCCGGGCATGATCGTCTCCAACGAGCCCGGCTACTACAAGCCCGACCATTTCGGCATCCGCATCGAGAACCTGGTGCTGGTGACGCCGCCGGCGGTGATTCCCGGCGGCGAGCGCGAGATGCTGGCGTTCGAGACCATCACGCTGGCGCCGATCGACCGGCGCCTGATCCTGCCGAATCTGCTCGGCGCCGATGAGATCGCCTGGCTCGACGGCTATCATTTGCGGGTACAGGGGGCGCTCGCGGGCGACCTAGGTGCCGACGACCGGGCCTGGCTGATCGACGCCACCCGCCCCCTCGCGGGCTAGCCGCGGCCTCGATTCCACCGGTTGAAAGTGCGCACTGGCGGCGTGCGCACATCGCTGCACCAACTTGCGCTATTCTGCGCATTCGGGGCCTTTTCGGGTGCGCAATGGCCATGCCGTGCGCAGCTGCGCACGGCTACAGTCCTGCTGCGCGCAGCAGCGCGGCGGTTCCCGCTCCGAGCACCACCACCGCCAGCAGGGGCAGCCTGAGGGCCGCCAGCGCCGCGACGCCTCCGGCGGCGAGTTCGGCGATCCCGCCGGTCAGCACGGCGGGGGCGACGAGGGCGGTCAGCACGGCGGCGGGGACAGCGTCGAGGGCGGCGCGCAGGCGTCCGCCCGCCGGCACCCGGTGCACCAGGGCAAGCCCGGCGATGCGGGTGGCATAGGTCGCGATCGCCATCAGGGCGATGGTGACGACGGTCAGCGGATCGACGCTCATGCGCCCGCCTGCGTGGGACGGGCGAGGGCCGCGGCGGCAATGCCGGCGACGGCGCCGGCGGCGATCGCGTTGGGCCCGGTCGAGACGAGCGCGACGAGCGCGGAGACCACCGCCGAGGCCGCGACCGTGAGCGCGAAGCGCGGGGCCTGGCGGAAGCTCATCAGCAGGCCGATGAACAGCGCGGTGAAGGCGAAGTCGAGGCCGAGCCGTGCCGGATCGCCCAGGCCGCTGCCGACGAAGGTGCCGACGAGGGTGAAGGCGAGCCAACCGCAGTAGAGCGTGATGGCCATGCCGAAATAGTAGCTCGGCCGCAGCTCCTGGGTGCGGGCGCGCTGCTCGGCCAGGGCCCAGATCTCGTCGGCGAGGAAGAACAGCGCCAGCGGCTTCGTCCGCGACGCGAAGGCGCCCATCTTCGGCAGCAGCGACACGCCCATCAGGATGTGCCGGGTGTTCACCAGGAACGTGGCGAAGACGATCGTGGCGACGGCGATCGATGCGCTCCACAGGTCGACGGCGACGAACTGGGAGCTGCCGGCGAACACGGTGGCCGACATGAAGGTCGTCTCGAGCGGCGACAGGCCCTTCTGGGCGGCCATGGCGCCGAGCAGCAGGCCGAACGGGCTGGCGGCGGCGGCCACCGGCAGGATGGCGAGCGCGCCGTCGCTCCATTGGGATGCGCGGGCGCGGGCGCGGTTCTCGGCGCTCATGGTCGAACCTCGGGGATCGGGAAGGGAAGGGGAAGGGATCGTCCGGGCGTCAACAGGCGGGGCGGTAGGCGCCGGGGGTCACCCCGACCCGCGCCTTGAAGGCGCGGTTGAGGTGGCTCTGGTCGTAGAAGCCGCAGGCGAGCGCGACGTCGGAGGGCGCGGCGCCCGCCGCCAGCTTGCCGCGGGCCGCGCGGACGCGCCGGTCGGTCAGCCAGGCGTGCGGCGTCAGCCCGGTCGCGGCTCGAAACGCCCGGATGAGCCCGGTGCGCGACAGGCCTGAGACGCCGGCAAGGTCGAGGAGCGTGACATCGCCGTCGAAGTGGGCGTCGAGAAACTCGATCGTGCGGCCGATTGCCGCCGATTCCGTGCCGACCGGCTTGGGGGCGATCCGTCCGTAGCGCGCCAGCGCGTCGCTGTAGACGGCCGTCAGCCCCTCGTCCTGGGCGAGGCTGTCGCTGCCGCCGCCGAGCCGGCGGTGGGCGACCGCGAACCGGCGCGCCAGCTCCGGATCGTGGACACGCGGCAGGACGAATGCCGGCGTGCCGCGGAGCGGCGCATCCGTCAGGTCTTCCACCAGGCTGCCGATCAGGTCCACGGACGGATAGGTCATCCGATAGCTGTAGCCGTCCTCGGCCGGCTCGCCGTCGTGCACCTCGTCCGGATTGACGAAGCAGACGTCGCCGGCCACCGCGTAGTGGCGCTCGCCGCGCACGCAATAGGTCTCGCAGCCCGCTTCGATGACGCCCACCACGTATGTCGCATGGGTGTGCGGCGCGTAGGCGTGGGTTCGAAACGTCGCCGACAGGCATTCGAGCGCGTCGAAGCGCGGTGCCCGCCAGAATTCGACGCTTTCGCGGGCCGAGGCGGGCCTTTCTCCCAGAGCGAGCGACTGTGTCATCTGATCCATGGGCGGGATATTGCCGGCTTGCGACGCTGCCGTCTTGGAAAAAAGTCGCGCCGTCTTGCCCGGCCCCAGGTTCGCAGCAGCCTGCGTCCTTTCCGCCGCGGCCGTTGCCTTGACTCGCCGCGTCAAGGGGTTCACGACACCCTCGCTTCCCCAACCTCCTTCCAGGCCCCCGCGCCCACGGGACGATGACCAGTAAAACCCCGATATCGGAATCCGTCGCGATTCCCGACACCGACGCGGAGCTGCGCGAGCGCAACCTCGCGATGCCCGCCCTCTGCCTCACCGCCTTCCTGATCGGCCTCGTCGCCGCCGCCGGCGCCGTGGTCTTCCGGGTGATGATCTCGGTCACCCACAACGTCCTGTTCCTGGGGACGTTCGGCTGGAGCTACGACGCCAACCAGTACGATCCGCCGAGCCTCTGGGGCCCGTTCGTGATTCTCTCGCCGGTGATCGGCGGCCTGATCGTGGTGTGGCTGGTCAAGACCTTCGCGCCGGAGGCCAAGGGCCACGGCGTGCCGGAGGTGATGTACGCGGTCTATCACAACTCCGGAAACGTCCGCGGCGTCGTGGCCATCGTGAAGTCGATCGCCTCGGCGATCTCCATCGGCTCGGGCGCCTCGGTCGGACGCGAAGGCCCGATCATCCAGATCGGCGCGTCGTTCGGCTCGACCATGGCGCGCTGGCTGAACCTGGCGCGCTGGCAGAAGATCACCCTCCTGTCGGCCGGCGCCGGTGCCGGTATCGCCGCGACGTTCAACACGCCGCTCGGCGGGGTGCTGTTCGCGGTGGAACTGCTGCTGCCGGAAGTCTCCAGCCGCACGTTCCTGCCCGTCGTGGTGGCCACGGCCACCGCGACCTATGTCGGCCGCATCGTCTTCGGGCTCGACCCGGCCTTCCTGGTGCCGGTGGCGGCCGATCCGGCGAGTTCGGCGATCTCGCCCGCCGCGCTGCTCGGCTTTGCCGTCCTCGGCGTGCTCGGCGGCGTGGCCTCCTGGGCCTTCATCAAGTTTCTCGCGAGTTGCGAGGACTGGTTCCCGAAGATGCCGGGCAACGACTACACCCGCTCGATCGTCGGCATGCTGATCGTCGGACTGCTGAGCTACGGCCTGTTCTCGTTCACCGGCGAATACCACACCGCCGGCGTCGGCTACGCGACGATCCAGGCCGTCCTCAACGGCGGCATGAACAGCGCGATCTTCCTGCTCGTGCTGCTGGTGGCGAAGATCATCGCCACCAGCGTCAGCCTCGGAGCGGGCGCGTCCGGCGGCGTGTTCTCGCCGTCGCTGTTCATCGGGGCGACGCTCGGCGGCGCGGTGGGTGCGGTCGGTGCGATGATCGCCCCGGGCGCGTTCTCGGTGCCGGAATTCGCCGTCGTCGGCATGGGCGCGCTCGTCGGCGGGTCGACCGGCGCGTCGATGACCGCCATCGTCATGATTTTCGAGATGACCCGCGACTACAACGTCATCGTGCCGCTGGTGCTGGCGGTCGGTCTCGCGGTGGGCGTGCGGCGCTACCTGATCCCGGTGAACATCTACACGGTGAAGCTGCGCCACCGGGGCAAGCAGATCCCCACCGTCCGCCACACCAACATGTATCTGGTGCAGCCGGCGAGCCAGGTGATGAGCGCGCGGTTCGCCATCCTGCCGGCGGAAACGCCGGTCGCGGACGCGATCGCCCTGCTTTCCGAGAAAAAGGAAACCCACGTCATCGTGTCGGAAGACAGCCGGATTTCCGGCTATGTCCGGTTCGGGTCGGTTCCCTATCGGCCGGCCCATGACGGCCAGACGCTGAAGTCGGTGATGGCGACGGACTTCGTGGTGGCGCCGGAGACCAACAACCTGAACTCCATCATCACCCGCATGAACAAGCGGGCGCGTAGCTTCGCCGTCATCCTCAAGCGCGATGGCGGTGGCGTGCCGCGGCCGGAGGACGTGGTCGGCGTGGTCGATTCGGCGGAGATCGCCGGCGCGGTCGTCAGGAACCACTACGCCTGAGATGTGCCGCGCGCTGGCTGGCCCGGCGGTGCCGGTCCGCTCACCCTGAGCCGGAACCGTCGCGCTGACGGTCCGGCGGAGCGGCGCCGCGCATGAGGATCTGCGCCTCGAAATAGGACCGGCCGAGGATGGCCAGCGACACGCCGTTGGAGATCGCGACGGTGAGCAGGAGCGCGATCGACAGGCCGTAGCCACCGGTCAGCTCGAAGACGATCATCGTCGTGGAAATCGGCGCGCCGAGCATGGCCGCCGCCACCCCGCCCATGCCGAGCAGCGAATAGAGACCCTCGCTGGAGGCCATCTCGGGGAACGCCTTCGCGGCGATCAGCCCGAAGGCACCACCGGCCATGGCGCCCAGATAGAGCGACGGCGAGAAGATGCCGCCGCCGAAGCGCGAGGCCAGCGAGATCGAGGTGGCGGCCGCCTTCACCACCAGCAGCACCAGCATCGTCTTGATGGTCAAATGGTTCTTCAGCGCCGCGTCGGTGGTCTCGTAGCCGACGCCCAGGATCTCTGGATAGAAGATCGCGATGGCGCCGACCACCAGGCCGCCGAGGGCCGGCAGCGACCAGATCGGCAGCCGGGAGTGGCGGGCGATCCACTCCGACCACAGCAGCGCCAGGTGAAACAGGATGGCCACCGCCGCACAGGTGAGCCCCAGCAGTGCGAAGGCCGGCAGTTCCCAGTAGGAGGTGATCTGGTGGGAGGGGATGATGAAGGCCGCGAAGTCGCCGAACCACAGCCGCGACAAAAGCGCGCCGATCACCGAGGCGATGACGATGGGCACGAAGGCCGTCAGCGCGTAGTGGCGCAGCACCACTTCGTGGGCGAACAGCACGCCGGCGATGGGCGCGTTGAACGAGGCGGCGATGGCGCTGGCGACGCCGCAGCCGAGCAGGATGCGCTTGCTGGCGTCGGGCAGCCGGAACACCCGGGAGATGTCGGTCCCGAGCGTTGCACCGAGATGCACCACGGGTCCCTCGCGGCCGGCGCTGGCGCCGACGCCCAGCGAGAACGCCGTCAGCAGGGCCGACGAGATGCCCGGCCAGAACGGAAAGCTGCGTCCGACCTTGGCGCTCGCCTCGATCACGTCGGCGACGGCATAGGTGCGCTGGAGCGGCTGCACGTATTTCAGCAGGATCCCGACGACGAGGCCGCCCGCCGCCGGCACCAGCAGGATCACCAGCGGCGAGACGTGGGCGGCGGCCGTGACGACATTCTCGCCGGTGGTGCCCAGCCACGGCAGCTGCACGAGGCCGATCAGCAGGCGGAACAGGATGGCCGCCACCGCCACCACGGCACCGACCACCAGCGCCAGCACCCAGATCAGCGGCTGCCGACCCGCAACGAACTTCACCAGGTTGGGGCGGATGTCGCTCCAGATCAGCGTAACGGGCGGATCGGCGGGGTTCCGCGAAGGGTCGTCCGGGCGGGTGGGGTCGCTCATGTTCGAGCCGGGTCCGAGGGCCGCGATGCGAATCGCTGGGTAGTCGTCCAGGGGTCAGAATAGCATTGTCGCCGGCCCGCGGGTGCGCCCGGAAGCCGGACTATCCCTTTCCGGACAGGGTGATGGCGCGGCCGATGCGCTCGGAGCGCGGCAGATCGCGGTGCGCCGCGAACGCCGCGGCGATGCGCGCGTCGACGTCCGCCGCCCAGGGCAGTGCCTTGCGCGCTTCCATGTCGATGTGGAGCAGCAGGGTCTCCAGGGTGGCGGCGAGGAAGCCCTCGGTGGCGTGCCGCATTTCCTGGAAGGTCTGGATGCGCTTGTCGTCGTGGGCGACCAGCGTGGTGGTGACGGTCGCCATGTCGCCGAGGGTCAGCTCGCGCAGATAGGACACGTGGCTCTCGACGGTGAAGAACGACTTGCCCTCGCGGGAGCGGTAGTCGCCGCCGATGTCGACCGCGTCGAAGGCATCGTCCAGACCCCGGTCGAACAGCACGATATAATAGGCAACGTTCATGTGTCCGTTGTAGTCGATCCAGGCTTCCTCGATGCCGAGGTCCGGTGACAGGAAGGGGGCTTGGATGGTCGGAAGCGACATGGTCAAGTCCTGTGTTCGTTCGCAAGGCGCGGCCGGCATTCGGCCTCCACTTTGGCGATCATTGCCTTTTTGCTAGGGTGACGAAAGAGCGGTGGGCGTCGAGCGCGCCGCGCGCACCGTTTCCGGGAGAGTAAGTGTATGGGTGTCGAACCGGTCCGCATGATGGAACGCAACGAGGCGGGAATCGGCAAGGCGATCGCGCTGCTTGGCGAGCGGTTCGGCGAGCGCTGCCAGCTCGGAGCCTCGATCCGCGAGCAGCACGGAAACACCACCACCTGGATCGGCAACTTCCCGCCGGATGCGGTGGTCTTCGCCGAGACGACCGAGGAGGTCGCCGAGATCGTGCGCATCTGCGCCGATACCGGCACGCCGGTCATTGCGTTCGGCACCGGCACCTCGCTGGAGGGGCAGGTGAACGCGCTCTACGGCGGCGTGTCGGTCGATGTGTCGCGGATGAACGCGGTGCTGGCCGTCCATCCCGAGGACCTCGACTGCGTCGTCCAGCCGGGCGTCACCCGCAAGCAGCTCAACGAATATCTGCGCGACCAGGGGCTGTTCTTCCCGATCGATCCCGGCGCCGACGCCAGCCTCGGCGGCATGGCCTCCACCCGCGCTTCCGGCACCAACGCGGTGCGCTACGGCACCATGAAGGACGCGGTGCTGGCGCTGACCGCGGTGATGCCCGACGGGCGCATCATCAAGACCGGCACGCGCGCCAAGAAGAGCTCCGCCGGCTACGATCTCACCCGACTGCTGATCGGCGCCGAGGGGACGCTCGGCATCATCACCGAGATCACCCTGCGCCTGCACGGCATCCCGGAAGCGATCACCGGCGGCATCTGCCCGTTCGAGACGCTGGAAGGGGCCTGCAACGCGGTCATCGCGACGATCCAGTCCGGCATCCCGGTCGCCCGCATCGAGCTCCTGGACACCCTCCAGGTCCAGGCGAGCAACGCCTATTCCAAGCTCGACCTGGAGGAGACGCCGACGCTGCTGCTGGAATTCCACGGCTCGGCGAGCGGCGTGCGGGAACAGGCGGAGATGTTCGCCGAGATCGCCACCGAGTTCGGCGGCGGCGAGTTCAAGTGGTCGAGCAGCCCGGAGGAGCGCACGAGGCTCTGGCAGGCGCGCCACGACGCCTACTGGGCCTGCGTGGCGCTGCGCCCCGGCACCAAGGCGGTGGCGACCGACGTCTGCGTGCCGATCTCGCGGCTGGCCGAGTGCATCACCGAGAGCCGGCGCGATCTGGACGCGCTGGGGCTGGTGGCGCCGATCGTCGGCCATGTCGGCGACGGCAACTTCCACGTTTCCCTGCTCGTCGACATGGAGGCGCCGGACGAGGTCGCCCGGGCGCAGGATTTCATGGGGCGGCTGGTGAAGCGGGCGATCGCCATGGACGGCACCTGCACCGGCGAGCACGGCATCGGCCACGGAAAGGCGAAATATCTGCGCGCCGAGCTTGGCGATGCGGTCGACTTCATGCGCATGATCAAGCGCGCGATCGATCCGCGCGATATCATGAACCCGGGAAAGATCCTGCCCGAGGTCACGAACCACTGACGGCCGGGGAGATCACGGTCGGACAGGACGGAGGCCGACGCTGAACGCGTTCTTCATCAGCATCGGTGTTGCGGTCATCCTTGCGCTCACCGCCGCGCTCGTCGGGCCGCTGTTCATCGACTGGACCGTCTATCGCAATGTGATAGAGGCCCAGGCGGAACGGCTCGTCGGCGAGGACGTGCGCATTCTGGGGCGCACCGACGTCCGCTTCCTGCCGTCGCCGCGGATCTCCATCGAAACCGTGCGGGTCGGGCCGGAGGAGGCGCCGATCTTCACCGCCGACCGGGTGGAGATGGAGGTCGACCTCTCGCCGCTGCTGAAGCGCGAGATCGACGTGGTGGCGCTGACCTTCGTCGGACCGCACGTGCGCGCCACCGTCGATGCGGCGGGGATGATCCACGGCCCCGAGATCAACCTGGCCGACAGCCCGCTCGACTGGGTCGATCCGGCCAAGGTGCAGTTCGACCAGATCGACGTCGTCGACGGCCAGATCCTGGTCGACGACCTGCATACCGGCCACACCACGCTGATCGACAGGATCACCCTCAACGGCTCGGGGCGCTCCATCCACGGGCCGTTCGAGGCCACCGGCGATGCGCGGTTCGAGGGCACGCCGTACGATTTCCGCTTCGCCACCGGCGCCTATGCCGACGGCGCCGCGTTCCCCATCAAGGCCCGCATCAGCCCGCGCGACCGGGCCGTCGACTTCGCCGTCGACGGGGCGCTGGACACCGCCCAGACGCCGGAGCACTTCATCGGCGCGCTGACCATCGCGCCGCGGCCCGACCCGGACGCCGATCCCGACGAGGCGCCGATCCCGTGGCGGGCGACGGGCACGATGGACATGACGGCGGAGGGGCTGACGGTCCGCGAGGGGGAGATCCGCTACGGCCCGCTGGAGCGCCCCGTCGTGCTGGCCGCCGGCCTCGACCTGCCGTTCGCCGACGACCGGGCATTCCGGCTCGAGGTCGCGTCGCGGCAGCTGGATCTCGACGGCGTGCTGAAGGCGCTCGGCCGCAGCACCGACGACGGCCGGCCGGCGGAGCGGATCGCGCCGCTTCTGGACGCCCTCAACGCGGTGCCGCTGGTCGCCTCGCAAGGGGTGGTGACCGCCCGGCTCGCCTCGGTGGTGGCGGGCGGCGCGGTGATCGAGGACATCGCCGCCGAGGCGCGCGCCACCGAAGACGGCTGGCGGATCCTGTCGGCCCGTGCCCGCCTCCCGGGCGCGACCCGGGTGGAGACGTCCGGGCTGCTGCGCGTCGGCGAACCGATCTCCTATGACGGTGAGATCGGCCTCGCCTCGTCCGAGCCGGGCAATTTCGCGCGCTGGTGGCGGGGCGGGCAGGGCGCCGCGATCCCCATCCGCAGCGATCTCGGGCTGGACGGCCGCATTCGCGTCACGGCCGAGGAGATCGCCATGCCGGCGCTGCAGCTGACCGCGGCCGGCACGACGCTGCTGGGGTCGCTGCGCTACCGCACGCCGAAGCCCGACGTGCGCGGCGCCCTCGACCTCGACCTGCGCGCCGAGCGGCTGGACGCCGCTCCGCTGGTGGCGCTCGCCCAGGCGCTGGCGATCGACCGGCCGGACCCAGCCGCGCTCTCGGCGGTCGGGTCGGACGTCACCCTCGACCTCACCGCCGACACCGCCCGCTACGCCGAGGCGGAAGGGCAGGGCCTGACCGTCGCGGCGAGCCTGATCGACGGCGCCTTCACCCTCGAGCGCTTCGAGATCGCCGACCTCGCCGGCGCCCGTCTCGCCGGCTCGGGCTCGTTCGCGCTGGCCGGCGACCGGCCGAGCGGCCGGCTGTCGGGCACGCTGGAGGCCACCGACATGGCCGGCATCGCCGGGCTGGTGGCGGAGGTGGCGCCGGCCTCGCCGCTGGCGCGGTGGCTTGCGGCGACCGCGCCTGCCCTGGCGCCGGCGGACCTTGCCTTCGAGGTCTCCGGCCAGGGCATGCGCCGGAGCTCCGACGTTGCCGTCTCGCTCTCCGGCACCGCGGGCGGCACCGACGTTGCGGTCAGCGCCGACATGACCGGCACGCGGGAGGCCTGGCGCAACGGCTCGGTCAGCGGGCGGGCGAGCCTCTCGAACCCGTCCGGCGACGTGCTGCTCTCGCAGCTCGGCTTCGACGCCATCCCGGTCGGCGACGGCGCGCCGAGCACGCTGGAGGTCACCGTCGACGGCACGCCGCGGACGGGCCTGTCGTCGTCGCTCACGGCGCGCCTCGTCGGCGTCGACGTGTCGGCGGACGGCACGCTGTCGTTCCCGGCCGACGAGAAGCCTTCCATCGACGCCTCCGTCGCCGTCACCAGCGACGACGTTTCGGCGCTGGCGATTGCCACCGGCCGGGCGCTGCCGGTGCTGGTCGGCGGCACGCCCGTCGAGCTGCGCGGCCGGGTGGCCGGCAGCACGGATACGGTGGAGCTGTCCCGGCTGACGGGGTCCGTCGCCGGCGTGCGGATCTCCGGCCAGGCCACGGTCGACCGGACCGCGGATCCGGCGAAGGTGCGCGGGGGGCTGCGCGTCGGCGAGGTGGACGGCCGGCTGCTGAGCGAGTTCGTGCTCGGGCCGGACGCCTGGAGCTCCGCCGGCGACACCGTCTGGCCCGACCAGGGCTTCGGTCCGCCGCTCCTCAGCGGCGCGGAGATCGCCCTCGACGTCGCCACCGACACGCTGTGGGCCGGCTCCGCGCGGATCGACGACGCGCGCTTCGGCCTGGTGCTCGGCCCGGACCGGATGCGCCTCGACGACGTTGCCGGCCATTATGCGGGCGGCGACGTGGCCGGCAATCTCGCGCTCGCCCGGGCCGACGGGCAGGCGACGCTCGCCACGCGGATTGCCCTGACCGGCGCCGATTTCGAAACGCTTGCCTGGCAGCACGACGGCGAACCGGTGGCGACCGGAACCCTTGACCTGACCGTCGAGGCGGACGCCATCGGCCGCTCCGTGTCCGGCATGGTGTCGGCCCTGTCCGGCAGCGGCACCTTCGCGCTGCGCGACGGGGTGCTGCGCCATCTCGACCCGGCCGCCTTCCGGACGGCGATCGACGCGGCGGACGCGGGGGCGGACCTGCAGGAGGCGGCCGTGGCCGAAGCGTTCCGGCGCGCAAGCGCGGGCGGGTCGCTGCGCTTCGA
The DNA here is from genome assembly GCF_053628695.1 of Amorphus sp. MBR-141. NCBI lineage: Bacteria > Pseudomonadati > Pseudomonadota > Alphaproteobacteria > Hyphomicrobiales > Amorphaceae > Amorphus > Amorphus sp. MBR-141. The sequence goes on along the minus strand of NZ_JBRJGW010000002.1, from coordinate 154,939 downwards.
TCACATCTCCGGAACGCTGGCGATCGCCGCCGGCGCGGTGCGCGTCGGCGAGGTCGAGGTCGGTACCGACGCGGCGACGGTCGACGGATCGGGGCTGCTCGACGTGGCCAAGTGGACGGCATCCGGCTCGCTCGGGCTGAGCGTCGTTCCGCCCGATCCCGATCTGGTGCCGGACACCATGGCCGATGTGAACGTCTCGTTCTCCGGGCCGCTCCCGGCACCCTCGGCGACCCTCGATGCCGGCCCGCTCGCCAGCTACCTGACGCTGCGGGCCACCGAGATCGAACGCCGGCGGCTGGAACTCCTGGAAAAGCAGCTGCAGGAGCGCCGGGCGCGCGAGGAGGAACTGCTGCGCAAGCTGGAGGCCGAGCGGCGTGCCGAGGAAGAGCGCCAGCGCAAGGCCGACGAAGAGGCAGCCCGGGTTCGCGCCGCCGAAGAGGAGGCCGCGCGCCTGCGGGCCGAGGAGGAGGCGCGGGCCGCCGCAGAGGCGGCGGCGAAGGCGGCGCTGATTGCACCCGCCGCGCCGACGCCGCGGCCGCAGGCGCCGCTGCCGCCCATCGATGGGGCGCTCGATCCGATCGGGTCGATCATCCAGCGCGGCCCGACGCTGCTGCGGCCGGAGCCGTTCGGCCCGCCGGTGGAGATCGAGCCGTCTCCCGGGGCGCCAAGCAGGGGGCCGATCGATCTCCGCCCGGCGCCGGAGCAGCGGTCCGGGTCGCAGCCGGACGTGGCGGGACCGTTTCCGATCGCGCCCCAGGACGTGCAGTAAAGCGCGGTCCGGGGGGGTCAGTCCGCGCGAAGCCGCAGCAGCGCGGCGACGCGGATGCTCGAGGCCAGGCTGTCGCGCGGGTCGCGCTCCCGGTCGATGCCCTCGATCACCGCGGTGATGGTGGAGCCTTCGCGCTCGGCCCATGCCTCCAGTTCGGCCCAGTACTCCGGCTCCAGCGCGACGCTCGTCTGGTGCTGCTCGAGGGTGAGGGACCGCTTTTCGAGAGGCATGAAGTCTCTTCGGGCTTGAAGGGGTTGCGGTTCCGACAAGAGCCGCCCTGCTTCCGTGAACCGCGGATCGGTATCGATTGCGGATCCATTTCCTATCGACCAGGTGGGCCCACCTGACCGGAAAAGGCCCTCGAGCATTTCCCGTTCAGATCGACGCGATCTGAACGCAGAGGAATTGCTCAAGGGTTTGATTCTGGAGCCATTTCTTATCGATCAGGTGATATCACCTGACCGCAAAAGGCTCTAGTCGTCCTTCTCCAGGCGGTGGTGGTCGAGATGGGTCTCGGACTGGGTCCGACGCGCCGCCTCGGCCTCCTTCTCCGCCTTGCTGAGACCGTGGAGCGCGCGGTTTTCCGCCGCCCGGTCCTTCTCGTCGGCGCGCTTGCGTGCCTTGCGCGCCGACCGCAGGTTGACGATCTCGGCCATTTGGCCCTCGTTCAGTTCGGGCCGATCATCTTTTCCGGACGGACGATCGCGTCGAACTCGGCCTCGGTGACGAAGCCCAGCTTCGTCGCCTCCTCGCGCAGCGTCGTGCCGTTCTTGTGCGCGGTCTTGGCGACCTTGGTGGCGTTGTCGTAGCCGATCTTCGGGGCGAGCGCGGTGACGAGCATCAGCGAGCGCTCCATCAGCTCCCTGATGCGCGTCTCGTCGGCCTTGATGTCGACGACGCAGTGGTCGGTGAAGGAGACGGCGGAGTCGGCAATCAGGCGGATCGACTGCATCATCGCGTTGGCCATGACCGGCTTGTAGACGTTGAGCTCGAAGTGGCCCTGGCTGCCGGCGACGGTGATGGTGGTCTGGTTGCCGAAGACCTGGCAGCAGGCCATCGTCATCGCCTCGCACTGGGTCGGATTCACCTTGCCCGGCATGATCGACGAGCCCGGCTCGTTCTCCGGCAGGATCAGCTCACCCAGGCCCGAACGCGGCCCGGAACCCAGCAAGCGGATGTCGTTGGCGATCTTGAACAGCGAGGTCGCGACGGTGTTCAGCGCGCCGTGGGCGTAGACGTAGGCGTCATGGGCGGCGAGCGCCTCGAACTTGTTCGGCGCGGTGCGGAAGGGCAGGCCGGTGATCGTGGCGACATGGGCGGCGAACTTCTCCGCGAAGCCCTTCTTGGTGTTGAGCCCGGTGCCGACGGCGGTGCCGCCCTGGGCGAGATCGTAGAGCCCGTCGAGGCCTTCCTTCACCCGGCGGATGCCGTGCTCCACCTGAGCGGCGTAGCCGGAGAATTCCTGGCCCAGCGTCAGCGGCGTCGCGTCCTGGGTGTGGGTGCGGCCGATCTTGATGATGTCCTTGAACTCGTCCGACTTCGCCTTGAGCGCCTTGTGCAGGTGCTCCAGTGCCGGGACGAGCGTCCGGTTGAACTCTTCCGCCGCCGCGATGTGCATGGCGGTCGGGAAGGTGTCGTTGGAGGACTGGCCGCGGTTGACGTGGTCGTTGGGGTGGACCGGGTCCTTGGAGGCGAGCTTGCCGCCGAGGATCTCGATGGCGCGGTTCGAGATCACCTCGTTGGCGTTCATGTTCGACTGGGTGCCGGAGCCGGTCTGCCAGACGACGAGCGGGAAGTTGTCGTCGAGCTTGCCGTCGATCACCTCGCCGGCGGCCTCGATGATGGCGGCGGCGAGCTTCGGATCGATGTTGTCCTGCTCTTCGTTGGCCAGCGCCGCGGCCTTCTTGATGATGCCGAGCGCGCGGATGACCGGCGGCGACATCCGCTCGCCGGAGATCTTGAAGTTGCCGAGCGAGCGCTGGGTCTGCGCGCCCCAGTATTTGTCGGCGGGAACTTCGAGCGGACCGAAGGAATCGGTTTCCGTGCGGGTCGCGGTCATGACGGCGGGCCTCCCAGGCAAAGGGCTGTCGATCTTGCGCCTGAATTACCGGGAAGGGGCGGGCGGCGCAATGCGGCGCGTATCAACGAAATTGGTTGCACAATATTCAAAAATCTACTTATGAGTGTGTATTGGGTCCGATGAACCTTTGCTTGCGTCCATATGGGGGGCGACATGGCCGAGTCAGTTTTATCCTCGACACCGGAGGCAAAGGCGCAGGCGCGCCGCGAAATCGCGAACCGGTTGATCGGCAAGGCCGGTTGGGTGCTGGTGGTGCTCACGTGCGGTGTGTTTATCGTTGTCACGGTCCAAATGTGGAATGGCGACAGCGCCGGTCACGGCCGCCAGCTCGCCGAAAACTATATCTTCGCGGTGCTGCCGCTGGTCGGCACGTGGATCGGCACGGTGCTGGCGTTCTACTTCTCCAACGACAGTTTCCAGCTCGCTTCCTCCGAAGCGCGCAAGACGGCATCGGAGGCTCGGGACGCCAAACTCCGCCAGATCTCGGTGACGGAAGCGATGGTGCCCCTGAGCCGAATCCAGGCGATCGAGGCAAACCCGCCGAACTGGGGCAGCGCATTCTTCGACACAGAGGTCCTCGGCCTTCTCAACAAGAAGGTCGGCCGCATTCCGATCATCGGCAGCCAGGCATACGGCGTCATTCACGACTCCGTCGTTCGCGACTACGCCTGGCAGAACGGGATTCCGCCCACCGCGAATACGAAGAACGTGCCGCTGAAGGCGTTTCTGACACACCCCTCGATCGCCCCGATTTTCACGAACTCCGTCGCTTTCGTCGGGCCCCATGCGACGCTCGCGGACGTGAAGGCGGCGATGGAGAAGGCTTCGGTGTCGGGCTATCCCTGCCGCGACGTGTTCGTCACCGAGGACGGCACGCCGACCGGCACGCCGCTGGGGCTGATCACCAACATCGATCTGGAAAAGTTCAGCAGCTACGGCTGATGGAGGTCCCGCCCGCAGCCCGTTCGGCTGCGTGGGGCCCCGCGCGGTGCGCGCCTCAGTATCCCGGCAGCACCACCACCGTCGGCTCGCGCGGCAGGGTGGCGAGCGAGACCGTCATCGTCGGGTCGCTGCGGATGTCGATGGCGAGTTCGGAGCGGACGTCGCCCAGGAACTGGTTCAGCCGCCATGCCGAGAAATAGTGCATCGGCAGAACGATGCGGGCCCGCAGCCGCTGCACGACCTGGACGACCGCCGCCTGGCTCATGGTGTAGGTCCCGTCCACCGCCACCATGACCACGTCGAGCCGGCCGATGAGGGCGATGTGATCGTCCTCCAGCACCTGGTGCAGGTGGCCGAGATGGCCGATGCACAGGTCCGCCACCTCGAAGATGAAGATCGAATTGCCCTGCGCCTCGACGCCGCCCTCCCAGCGCCGGATGTCGGTCGGCACGTTGCGGATCAGGACGTCGCCGACCAGCAGATGATGGTCGGCCGGGCCGCCATTGGGGTTCCATCCGGGCAGCACGTGGGCGATTCCCGGGTCGGGCGCCACCGTCCAATGGGAGGAATGGGCGTGGTTCATGGTGGCGACGGTGGGCACCGGACCGGCTCCGGCCGGGCCGGCATAGTCGGTGACGATGATGACGCCGCCGGGCGTCTCGATGCGGAAGGTCGCGTGGCCGACGAAGGTGATGGTGACGATGCCGTCGCGCGCGTCGCCCGTGGCCGTCTTCGTGGCGCGGGGCTTTGCGTCGCGCGGCAGCGGCATCACCGAGGCGAACCGGGCGCCGGGCAGCGACTGCGCCACCGCCTGGCACATCGAGGGATGGTAGCTCGGGGAGGGGGTTTCCGCCTGGGCCAATGCCGGGACGGCTGCGGCCAGCAGCCCCGCGCCCGCCAGCCACGCCAGGGCCAGCAGCCCCGATGCCAGCTGCCGATGCCGGCCGCGGCCCGTATCGCACGCATTCTGAAATGCCGAGACCGTCATGATCCGCTCCCCATCTGCCCACTGAAGGGAGATAGGGGCGGGCCGGCGCGCGGAAAGGCCTGGGGCTAGCCGGCGTCTTCGAACGACAGCGCGCGCCGGTACGCCGGCCGTGCCTCGCACCGGTCGGCGTAGGCGTTGAGCGCGGCGCTGTCGGGCATCATGCCGAACTGGCGCAGGAACGAGGCGGACGAGCCGAGCATGACGTCGGCGGCCGAGAACCGGTTGCCCAGGATCCAGGGGCCGTCACCGATCCCATGCTCGAAGGCCGCGATCATCCGGTCGAAATCGCCCCAGGCGTTGCGGGTGGGAAACGTCTCCCAGCCGCCGGCCTTCTCCGACAGCGCCGGCTCGACCACGCTCGGCGCGAAGATCAGCCATTGCAGGTAGCGGGCGCGGTCGGGATGGTCGGGCTTCGGGGCGAGGCCCGTCTGCGGGTATCGGTCGGCGATGTAGGCGCAGATGGCGGCGGAGTCCCAGACGGTGGCGTCGCCGTCGCGGAGGGCCGGCACCTTGCCCATCGGGCTGGCGGCGCGGAACGCCTCGGGCAGGGTTTCCGGGGCGCGAACGTCCACCGCCACCCGCTCGTAGGCGAGCCCGGTTTCCTCCAGAAGCCAGGCGATCCGCTGGGACCGCGTGCGTGCGCACCAGTAGAGGGTGATCAAGGGCGGCTCCCGGGCTGGAACGACGAACCGGCTGCGTCAGGTCTTCTTGCGGAAGGCGTCGAGCGAGACAACCTGGGCGCCGTCGGGGCGCATCTGCTCGCCGTTGACGCCGGGATCGGCGGCGCCCGGGACGTCATCCTGCTGCGTCGAGGGTTCCGGCGCGTGGCCGTGCTCGGCCGCGGGGCTGTCTTCCTCGGCATCCACGTGCGGCTCGAACTGCAGCCCGAACTGGACGGAGGGATCGAAGAACCCCTTGATGGCGGCGAAGGGAACCAGCACGCGCTCCGGCACGCCGCCGAACGACAGCCCGACCTCGAAGGCGTGCTCGGTGACGTTGAGGTCCCAGAACTGGTGCTGCATGACCACCGTCATCTCCTCGGGGTGCTGTTCCCTGAGGCGGGAGGACATGCGCACGCCGGGGGCTGCGGTATCGAAGGCGATGTAGAAGTGGTGATCGCCGGGCAGGCCGTTGTCGACGACTTCCTTGAGAACCTTCCTGACGACGCCGCGCAAGGACTCCTGAACCAGGACGTCGTAGCGGATCAAGTCGTCGGCCATGTCGGAAATCCTCGCTTTCGCGGTGTCTGCGCCCGCACGGGATAAGCCCACGGGCCGACCATGCGCAGGCATGAATCAAAGTGGGGGCTTCTGTTGCCAGGTGCCCCCGGGACCCCGCCTTACCGTGCTACCGGCAAGGACTTGGTAGAGGTGTCACGCTGCATTACGCGGCGAGACGGGCCTCAGCATAGTTGTCGTTGGCAACTATAATGTTTAGCCCGATAACGGTGGTACCATGCCGAGCGAAAGTCCAACCTTTACGCCTTGGTCGAGCCTGTTTCGCCCCCGCCACAACCCGCGCGTCCGCATCGCGGGCTCTGGTGGAGGCGCCGGGTACTGCCCCCGGGTCCCATAGGTTTATTACGTTGGCCGTTTATCGCCGTAGCCGACTGCCGCCGGCACCTCGGAATATAGGCGTCCCCGCGCCGCTCCGAAAGCCCCCGCGTGCATCCGATCTTGCGGCGCGGCGTCGCTTGTCCACATGGTAGGCCGCGCCCGTGCTCTCGTCGCAATTGGCGGGCAGTCTCGCCTGTGGGAAGACTAAACGACCAAAAACCTCGCGATTCGGAGGCGGCCGATGCGCCAGTATCACGACCTCATGGAACGGGTGCTCGCCGACGGCGTCCGCAAGGGCGACCGCACCGGAACCGGCACGCGCTCGGTGTTCGGCCATCAGATGCGGTTCGACCTCGCCGACGGCTTTCCGCTGCTGACCACCAAGAAGATCCACGTGAAGTCGGTGGTGCACGAGCTTTTGTGGTTCCTGACCGGCAGCACCAACGCCCGCGACCTCAACGCCCACGGCGTGACGATCTGGGACGAGTGGGCCGATCCCGCCACCGGCTATCTCGGCCCCGTCTACGGCAAGCAGTGGCGCTCGTGGGCGGCCCCCGACGGGCGCACCATCGACCAGATCTCGGAAGTGGTGGAGCAGATCCGCACCAACCCGAACTCGCGGCGCCTCGTGGTATCCGCCTGGAACCCGGCCGACGTGCCGGCGATGGCGCTGCCGCCGTGCCACTGCCTGTTCCAGTTCTACGTCGCCGACGGCCGGCTGTCGTGCCAGCTCTACCAGCGCTCGGCCGACATCTTCCTCGGCGTGCCGTTCAACATCGCCTCCTACGCGCTGCTCACCCACATGGTGGCGCAGGTGACCGGGCTGGAAGCGGGCGAGTTCATCCACACCTTCGGCGACGCCCACCTCTACGAGAACCACATCGAGCAGGCCGAACTCCAGCTCAGCCGGCCGATCCGGCCGCTGCCGAGCCTGCACCTCGATCCGGCCGTCGACGATCTGTTCGCTTTCCGCTACGAGCACGTTCGCGTGGACAATTACGATCCGCATCCGCTGATCCGCGCCGAAGTGTCGGTCTGACCCGTCCGCGGCGCAGATCCGGCTGAAAGCGCGTGGGTGCGCGAGTGGAGGCAACCGCCTTGCATTACGTAACCTTGGGCCTGGCGATCCTGTTCGAGGTCGTCGCCACCAGCATGCTGAAGGCGACCGACGGGTTCAGCCGCATCGGGCTGACGCTGGCGATGTTCGCCTGCTACCTGTGTTCCTTCTATCTCCTCACCCTCACCATCCGGCTGATGCCGATCGGCATCGTCTATGCGATCTGGGCCGGCCTCGGCATCGTCCTGGTCGCGATCGCCGGGGTGGTGATCTACAAGGAAATGCTCGACCTTCCGGCGATCATCGGCATCCTGTTCATCATCGCGGGCGTCGGCATCATCAACATCTTCTCGAGCACGGTTTCGCACTGATCCGTCTTCGGTGACGCCGGACCGGACCTTGCCGGAGGCCGGCCGACCTTTCCCGGGAGCTTCATGGTGACACTGGTCATTCGCCCGGCCGAGCGGGACGACGTTCCGGACATCGTCCGGCTCATCCGCGCGCTCGCCGACTACGAGCGGCTGCTGCCGGAAATGCGGGCCAGCGAGGACGATCTCGCCGCCGCGCTGTTCGGCGCCGCGCCGCGGGTGTTCTGCGACGTGGCGCGCCTCGACGGACAGACCGTGGGGTTCGCCCTCTGGTTCTACACCTTCTCCACCTTCGTCGGCCGCCACGGGATCTGGCTCGAGGACCTGTTCGTGGAACCCGAGCGGCGCGGCCACGGCATCGGCAAGGCGCTTCTGTCGGGCCTCGCCGCGCGCTGCGTCGCCGAAAATCTCGGCCGGCTCGAGTGGACGGTGCTCGACTGGAATGCCCCGTCCATCGCGTTCTACGAGAGCCTGGGCGCCCGGCCGATGGCGGACTGGACGACCTATCGGCTGACCGGCGACGCGCTCGCCGCCACCGGAGGACGGACGTCGTGAGCCAGTACGGCCGCCACCCGCCGGTGGTCATCGTTGCGGCGGTGTCGGAGACCGGCGTGATCGGGCGCGACAACCAGCTGCCCTGGCGGCTGTCGACCGATCTCAAGCGCTTCAAGGCGCTCACCCTGGGCAAGCCGATGATCATGGGGCGGCGAACCTGGCTCTCCATCGGCCGGCCGCTGCCCGGGCGGCGCACCATCGTCGTCAGCCGCGACCTGCACTTCGTCGCCAGCGGCGCCATCGTCGCCACGACGCTGACCGATGCCTTCGTGCTGGCGCGCGACGCCGCGCTCGAGATGGGTGCGGACGAGATCGCCGTGGTCGGCGGCGCGCAGGTCTACGCCGCCGCAATGCACGACGCCGACCGGCTTGAGATCACCGAGGTCCACTGCCAGATGGAGGGCGACGCGGTGTTTCCCCAGATCAGGCCGAGCATGTGGCGGGAGACCGCCCGGACGGAGGTCCCGGCCGGCGAAAAGGATGACCATGCGATGACGTTCGTCACCTATCAGCGGCGCCTGCCGGGCGACAGAGACCGGCCATGAGCCAGACCGACGTCCTCGTCGTCGGCGCCGGCGCCGCGGGCCTCGCCGCGGGCGAGCGGCTGAACGCCGAGCGGGCCGATTTCGTGGTGCTGGAGGCCGCCGACCGGATCGGCGGCCGCGCCTGGTCCGACAGCTCGGTGTTCGGCGTGCCCTTCGACCGCGGCTGCCACTGGCTGCATTCGGCGTCGGTCAACCCGTTCCGGCCCATCGCCGATGCCCTCGGCTATCGCTACCTGGTGCGCAAGAGCCGCCGCGCGGCGCATCTCTTCCTGAAGGACCAGCTCGCCGACGAGGCCACCCGCAAGGCCGCCTGGGACGCGGTGGAGGCGGCGTTCCGCGACGCGCATGCGGCGGGCGAGCGCGGCCTCGACGTGCCGGCCTCCGAGGCGATCGACCCGCCCGACGACTGGCGGCGCATGGTGGTGCACTGGATGGGGCTGCTGTCGGCGTTCGCGCCGGAAGACATCTCGACGCTCGACCTGGCGCGCTACGCCGACACAGGCGAGAACTGGCCGGTGCTCGACGGCTACGGCGCGCTCGTCGCCGCCGCGGGGCGCGACGTGCCGGTGCGCACCGGCGTCGCCGTCAAAGCCATCGACTGGTCCGGCAAGGGGGTGCGGGCGGACACGACGGCCGGCACGATCGAGGCGAAGTCGGCGATCGTCACGGTCTCCACCAACGTGCTGTCCGGTGGCGGCATCCGCTTCACCCCGGACCTGCCGGTGGACTTCGCCGAGGCGCTTGCGGCCTGTCCGGTCGGCTATGCGGAAAAGGTGGCCATCTCCTTCGCCAACAAGCTGCCCGGCCTCGATCCCTCCGCCTACGTCGACACCCTGGACCCCACCGATCCGGATCGGCCGGCGATCAACTTCACGGTCGAGGAGGACTCCGAAGGCCGGCCCATGGCGGTCGGCCAGCTCGGCGGAAACGTGGCGCGGGACCTGGAGAAGGCAGGCGAGGCGGCGATGGTGGATTTCGCGCTGGCCGCGCTCGCCGACGCGTTCGGCAGCGGTATCCGGTCGCAGGTTCATCGCACCTCGACGACGCGCTGGTCGTCCGATCCCCTGGTGCGCGGCGCCTACTCCTGCGCCATGCCCGGGCAGGCCAATCGCCGCCGCCGGCTGGCGGATCCGGTGGGGGCTCGCCTCTTCTTCGCCGGCGAGGCGACGTCGCCTGATGCGTACTCGACGGCGCACGGCGCTCGGCTGACCGGGCTTGCCGCCGCGGGACGGGCGCTTGCGGCGATCGCGATGGTGTGACACTTCGAGCACTGACAGCGGTCGCAACGCGGCGTGTGGCTGCCTATATCAAGGGTCGGTGCGCGGAGAGGGGCACGTTCGTTGAAAGCGGACGGCGTGTTTCCTATAACCCAACCACCACAAGCGATGGATGAAACGTCGCGACGGCGTGACCGGCTGCATCAGACGATCCGTTTCCCGCTCGGCCGGAGACGTCATCTGCGTGCCGGTCGTGAAGGCGGAGCGAAAAAGGAGAACGGATGCCCTGGAGCAATCAGAGCGGCGGCGGCGGCAAGAGCGGCGGCCCTTGGGGGGGCGGCGGCGGCCCGTGGGGCGGCGGCGGCGGCGGCAACAGCAACGGTCCCTGGGGCGGCGGGCAGAAGCCCGGCGGCGGTGGCGGCCAGACACCTGATCTCGAGGAGCTCCTGAGGCGCAGTCAGGATCGCATCAAGAAAGTCTTCCCCGGTGGCGGATCGGGCGGCGGCGGTGGCCGAAGCGTCGGCATCAAGGGCGCGCTCGTTGCAGTCGTTGCGGTCGGCGCGATCTGGCTCGCGACGGGCTTCTACCGGGTCAATCCGGGTGAAGTCGGCGTCGAGCTGGTGCTCGGTGGCTTCGCCGGCATGACCCAGCCGGGACTGAACTACAATTGGCCCTATCCGCTCGGCAGCGTGTACACGCCCGACGTGCTGCGCATCCGCGAGCTCAACGTCGGCATCCGTGACGTGGGCGCCGTGTCGAGCCCGGGCCGCGACGTTCCCGAAGAGAGCCTGATGCTGACCGGCGACGAGAACATCGTCGACGTCGATTTCCGCGTGCAGTGGCGGATTTCGAACGCCGAGGAATATCTCTTCAACATTCAGAATCCGGAAGGCACCGTGAAAGCGGTTGCCGAAAGCGCCATGCGTGAAGTCGTCGGCACCCGGAACATTCAGCCGATCCTCACCCAGGAACGCCAGCAGATCGAAATCGAAGTGCAGCAGCTGATGCAGCAGACCCTGGACAACTACGAGGCTGGCATCGAGATCGCGCAGGTCCAGCTGCAGAAGGTCGACCCGCCGCAGCAGGTCATCGACTCCTTCCGCGACGTTCAGGCGGCCCGCGCCGACCAGGAGCGTCTGCAGAACGAGGCGAACTCCTACTCCAACCGGGTCATCCCGGAAGCGCGTGGTGAGGCGGCCCAGGTGGTCCAGCAGGCCAACGCCTACAGGGACCGCGTCGTCGCCGAGGCGGAAGGTCAGGCGGATCGCTTCGTCGCCGTCTACGAGGAGTACGCCCAGTCGCCGGACGTGACCCGTCAGCGCATGTATCTGGAAACGCTGGAACGGGTGCTCGGCCGCACCGACAAGGTCATCATCAGCGAAGGAGCCGGCGGCTCGTCGGGCGTCGTGCCCTATCTGCCGCTCGACCAGCTGCAGGCCAGGCCGTCTGCCACCACGTCGCGAACCAACACTCAGACCGGTGGGGGCCAGTGATGCGCACAGGTCTCATCGCACTCATCGCCGTCATCGTCGGCGCACTCATCCTGGTGAACACGTCGCTGTTCGTGCTCAACCCGACCCAGCAGGCACTCGTCGTGCAGTTCGGTCAGGTGCGCCAGGCCATCACCAAGCCGGGCCTCTACTTCAAGATCCCGTTCGTCCAGAACGTGCTGTTCCTGGACAAGCGCATTCTCGATCTCGACGTCCCGGCCCAGGAAATCATCGCCCGGGACCAGAAGCGGCTCGTCGTCGACGCGTTCGCGCGGTACCGGATCCAGAATCCGGTGCTGTTCTACCAGTCGGTGAACAACATCGCCGAAGGCGCCAGCCGACTGTCGACGTTCATGCAGTCGGCCCTGCGTGCCGTGCTCGCCGACGCCACGTTCACGGAGATCGTGCGTGACGACCGGCCGGGGCTGATGGAACGGATCCGCGCCGAGGTGCAGACCCGTGCCGACGCCCTTGGGATCACCGTCGTCGACGTGCGCATCCGCCGGGCCGATCTGCCGGAGGCCAACAGCCAGGCGATCTTCCGTCGGATGCAGACCGAACGCCAGCAGGAGGCAACGGAGATCCGTGCCGAGGGCGAGGAGGCGGCGCAGCGCATTCGCGCCAACGCCGACCGCACGGCAACGGTCATCGTCGCCGAGGCCAACAAGGAGGCCGAACAGGTCCGCGGTCAGGGCGACGCCCAGCGAAGCAAGATCTTCGCGACCGCGTACAACCGCGATCCGGGCTTCTTCGCCTTCTTCCGGTCGATGCGGGCCTACGAAGTCAGCATGAACTCCGGCGACACCCGTCTGGTGATTTCGCCGAACTCGGAGTTCTTCCGCTACTTCAACAGCCCGACCGGCGGCGAGGATCCGCGCGTGCTCCCGGATCCCCGGAACGCTCAGAGCCTGCCCAGCCTGGGCACGCCGGTTCCACCCGCGAACGGGGCGCCTGCTTCGGGCGCGTCCGCACCGCTGGAGAGCAGTTCGGCGGCCGGGGGCGGCACGCTGGACCGACAGGTTCAGGACGAGGTGAACGCGGTCGAGGATGAGGCGGAGCGGGAGACCGAGGCGACCGGAAACGGCGCCCCGGCCGGCGGCGCGGCGGGTTCGACCGCACCGGCCACCGGCTCCGGAAGCACGGCTCCGGCCGCGCCTTCGGGCAATGCCGCACCGGCACCGTCGGGCAACGCCGCACCGGCGCCCTCCGATAGCGCCACGACGCCGGCTCCGCAGCCGGCGCAATGACTGACTTCATCGTGGCGGTCGGTCTCGTGCTGGCCATCGAGGGAACGCTCTATGCGGTGGTTCCCGGTCCGCTCAAGCGGATGATGCGCCAGGCGATCGACACGCCCGATCAGGTCCTGCGGATCGCGGGGGTGGGAGCCCTCGCGATCGGCGTCCTGGTCGTCTGGTTGGCCCGCGGCTAGGGCATTCGCCGTTCGGATCGGCCCGATCCCAACGGCGGTGCTGCATGGTTGCAGGCGGCCCGAGTTGAGCCTGCCGGACACGGTTCTCGTCCGGCCGGCACCGCACGCGACGCACCTCGCTGAAGGAGGGACTATGACCACCATCACGCAGCACGCACCGTCGACCTGGACCAGGCTGGCGCGGGGAATGACCGCAGCGCTTTTTGCCGGCGCGGCGTTCTCCGTCCTGCCGGCCCGCGCCCAGGGGCCGGAATCGGTGGCCGACATCGCCGAGCCGCTGTTTGAATCGGTGGTCAACATCTCCACGTCCCAGGAAGTCACCGGCCGCCGGTCGGTGCCGATGCCGAAGATCCCCGACGGCTCCCCGTTCGAGGAGTTCTTCAACGAGTTCTTCGACAAGCAGCAGCAACAGGACGACCAGCCGCGCCGGGTCCAGTCGCTCGGCTCCGGCTTCGTCATCTCCTCCGACGGCCTGGTGGTCACCAACAACCACGTCATCGAGGATGCCGACGAGATCCTGGTGAACTTCAGCGACGACCGCAGCCTGAAGGCGACGGTGCTCGGCCACGATCCGAAGACCGATCTGGCCCTCCTCAAGGTCGAGCCCGAGGCGCCGCTGAAGGCGCTGAATTTCGGCTCCTCCGACGATCTCAGGATCGGCGACTGGGTGATGGCGATCGGCAACCCGTTCGGGCTCGGCGGCACGCTGACCGTCGGCGTGGTCTCCGCCCGCGACCGCGACATCAACTCCGGTCCCTACGACGACTACCTGCAGACCGACGCGGCCATCAACCGCGGCAACTCCGGCGGTCCGCTGTTCAACATGAAGGGCGAGGTCGTCGGCGTGAACACCGCGATCATCTCGCCGTCCGGCGGCTCGATCGGCATCGGCTTCTCGATTCCCTCCGAAATCGCCATCAACGTCATCAACCAGCTCAAGGAGTTCGGCGAGACCCGCCGCGGCTGGCTGGGCGTGCGGATCCAGACGGTCACCGACGACATCGCCGACAGCCTCGGCATGGACGAGGCCTACGGCGCGCTGATTGCCGGCGTGACCGAGGGCGGCCCGGCGGAAGAGGCCGGCATCGAGGCCGGCGACGTGGTGCTGACCTTCAACGGCGAACGGGTGCCGTCGATGCGCGACCTGCCGCGGATGGTGGCCGACACCCAGATCGGCACCGAGGTCGACGTGGAGGTGCTGCGCAAGGGCGAGACGGTGACGATCCCGGTGACGCTCGGCCGCCTCGAGGAGGCCGAGAAGGGGGAGCTGGCCGCCGAGCAGGGAGACGCCGGTGCGGCGCCCGACGCGGACCAGGCCGAGGTCGAGGAGCAGTCGCTGCTCGGCATGACCCTGACGGTGCTCACCGACGACCTGCGCGACAAGTTCGACCTCTCCGACGACGTCGACGGCGTGCTGGTGAGCGAGGTCGATCCCAATGGCCCGGCGGCGGAGAAGCGCGTGCAGGCCGGCGACCTGATCGTCGAGGTGGGTCAGGAGCCGGTGGCGAACCCCGCCGAGGTGGCGGAAAAGGTCGAGGCGCTCAAGACCGACGGCCGCAAGACCGCGCTGCTGCTGCTCTCCAACGGCAACGGCGAGCTGCGTTTCGTGGCGATCCGCCTGGACGACTAGACTCGAACCCGGATCAGGGGGGGCGCCGGCTTCCGGCCCGCATCCCGCTCCGGGGTCTCAGCTTCGGTCCACCGGCCGCGGCCGGTAAGGACCAGACGAACAGGCGGCGGGGGCGACCCCGCCGCCTTTTTCATTCGCAGAGGTCATTCGCAGAGCGCGTAGCCGCGGTTCCGCTTGGCCATGTCCAGGTGGAAATGGTCCTCGTGCAGCTTGTTGGCGTTGGGGCCGAGCACCGTCTTGAAGCGCGCGCAGGCATCGTTGTGGAGCGCCCGCCAGAAATCCTTCTCCGCGCCCACCGTGTTCCAGCCGCCGACCACGGTCAGGAACGTGCCGTTGGCGAGCCGCAGCGCCTGCAGGTCGAAGGCGTTGCCGAAGGCGTGCTCCGACAGCTTGGCGTGCTCGTCGTTGTTGCGGCCGCGGCAGGCATAGGACGTGCCCGGCCCGACCTCGACCACCGGCGACTCCAGGTGCCTTGCGGCCAGCCTCTCCACGTCGCCGACCAGGAAGTCGGCCATCGCGTTGGCGAACGCGCACGAGAAGATCGGCGGGTCGACGAAGCTGATCTTCGGGTCGTCGCCGACGCTTTCCAGCCGCACCGGGTTCTCGATCCCGCAGCCTTCCTCCGTCTCGATCTCGGGCTTCAGCGAGAACACCGCGTGCACCGCCGGCGCGAACACGCACTGGCGGTCGGCCATCAGCGGGTTGGCCTTGGGCGGCCCGAAGGCGTCGCGGGTGGCGACCGACTGGTCGTCGAGGGGCGGCTTCGGCGGTGCCTCGAACGGCGGACGGGCGACCGGCGCGTTGTCCGGCCCCGGGCGTGCGGGCGCCGGCGGTCCGATCGGGCCGGTGTCGGTGGCCGGCGGGGCCTCGGCTGCTGCCGGCGCGGGGGACTTCGCCACATCCGGCGACACGGTGGCGGCCGGCGGGCTTTCGCCTCCCTCGGGCGGCGGATCCTTGGCACCGGTGTCGAGCAGGGGGCCGAGCGGGGCGGCTTCGACCGGTGGCGCGACGGCCACGGGCGGCGCGGCCGTGGCGGGCGGCGCGTCGGCCGGAGCCGACGTCGCGCCCTCACCGTCGGCCGGCGCCCCGGGGCCCTCTGCCTGTCCGTCCGGCCGTGACGCCGGCGTCGGCGTGCGGCCGGGCGAAAGCTGCGGCCTCGGCACCACGGCGATCGACCGCTTGACGCCACCGTCCACCGCCGGCGCGCCGTCCGGGCGCGGCATCGGGGTCGGCGGCGCTTCGGCAGCCATCGCTGTCGCGCCGAAGATCAGCGCGCCCGCAAGCGGCAGGGCCGCACGCAGCCGGCGGATGTGGGTGCTGGTGATGACCGTCGAGCCTCCTGAACCTCTGTCCGCCGGGCGGCCGCCCCGTCGATGCGGACGCGCATGCCCAGCCTGTCGCATCCGAAGCCGTATCGTGTCGATCGGGTCGTCCCCCGACCGCAACGGCTCCGGCGGCAATCCCGGCCTTGCGAAGGGAAAACGCCTGGTGCTTGATTTCGGTTCGACCCATTGCCCGTGAAGGACGGTCACGCCATGACTGCCGATGTCTTTGCCGCCTATGTGCTGGCCACCTTCGTGGTGCTGGCGATCCCTGGTCCCACCATCCTGCTGGTGGTCTCCTACGCGGTGTCGCGCGGCCGGCCGGCGATCCTGCCCTCGGTCATCGGCGTCGCGCTGGGCGACACCACCGCCGCCACCGTCTCCCTGCTAGGGCTTGGGGCGATTCTCGCGGCGTCCGCAAGCCTGTTCATGATCCTCAAATGGATCGGGGCGGCCTATCTGGTCTATCTCGGCGTCCGGATGTGGCGGGCGGGTGCCACGGCGATCGATGTCACGGCGCCGCCGGAGAACGATCGCCGGCGCATTCTGCTGCATTGCTGGCTGGTCACCGCGCTCAATCCCAAGGGCATCGTGTTCTTCATCGCCTTCCTGCCGCAGTTCGTCTCGGCGTCGGCGCCGCTGGCACCGCAACTGCTGCTTCTCGGCGTCACCTTCGTGGTGCTCGCGATCGTCAATGCGCTCGTCTACGCGATGCTGGCCTCGAAGGTGCGCGAGCGGTTCCGGCGGCCGTCGACGCTCGGCATCGCCCAGCGGATCGGCGGCTCCGTGCTGATCGCCGCCGGGCTCGCCACGGCGGCGGTGCAGCGCTCCTGACGGGGCTCACATGGTGAGCACCGCGGCGCCCTTCAGACGGCCGGCGCGCAGGTCGTCGAGGGCGCGGTTCGCCTCGGCAAGGGGATAGGCCACGGTCTGGGTCCGGATGCCCGCCTTCGGGGCGAGCGCCAGGAACTCGATGGCATCCTCGCGGGTGAGGTTCGCCACCGAGCGGATGACCCGTTCCTCCCACAGGTCGCGGTAGGGGAAGGCGGGGATGTCGGACATGTGGATGCCGCCGGAGACGACCGTGCCGCCTTTGCGCACCGCCTTCAGGGCGGCCGGGATCAGCGCGCCGACCGGGGCGAAGATCAGCGCAGCGTCGAGCGGCTCGGGGGAGGGCTCCTCGGAGCTGCCGGCCCAGACGCAGCCCAGGCTGCGGGCGAAGGACTGGGCTTCCGTGTCGCCCGGGCGGGTGAAGGCCAGCACCCGGCGGCCCTGGTGGCGGGCCTCCTGGGCGACGATGTGGGCGGCAGCGCCGAACCCGTAGATGCCGATCGTCTCGCCCGGCCCGGCGAGCTTCAGGGTCCGGTGGCCGATCAGCCCGGCGCACAGCAGCGGCGCGGCCTCGACGTCGGAGTAGGCGTCCGGGATCCGGAACGCGAAGGAGGCGTCGGCGAGGGTGTGGGTGGCGTAGCCGCCGTCGCGCGTGTAGCCGGTGAACACCGGCGCGTCGCAGAGGTTCTCCCGCCCGCTGCCGCAATAGGGACAGGTGCCGCAGGTGTGGCCGAGCCAGGGAATGCCGACCCGCTCGCCGAGCGCGAAAGTGTCGACGCCGGGACCCAGCGCGGCGACGCGCCCGACGATCTCGTGGCCGGGGACGATCGGCAGCTTCGGGTCCGGCAGGTCGCCGTCGACCACGTGGAGGTCGGTGCGGCAGACGCCGCAGGCGGAGACCTCGATCAGGATCTCGCCGGGCCCCGGCGCCGGCGTCGGCCGGTCCACCGGGCGCAGCGGCGTGCCCGGCCGCTCCAGGATCATCGCGTGCATGGGCAACCTCCGTGTATCCGGGCGGGCCTGGCTTCTGCCATTCTTGCGTCACGCGGCTGCGTATGATTGGCGTCCGCCGGATGATGAAAGGACTGTCTCATGATTGCGCGCGCACCGCTCGCCCTCGCCTTGATCTGCCTCACGGCCGGTCCGTCGTTCGCCCAGCAGGCCGCTCCGGATACGGACGGCGGGCGCTTCACCCTGCAGGAGGTTCGGGCCGGCTTTCTGAGGCTCGACCACACGTCGGGCGAGGTGTCGCTCTGTCGGGAGCGCGACCAGGGCTGGACCTGCGACCTGATCGCCGACGATCGGACGGCCTATTCCGACGAGATCGTCCGGCTGGAGAAGGAGAAGGCCGTGCTGGAGCGCCGCGTCAGCGCCCTGGAAGCACGGCTCGACGCGATCATCGGGCTGGCGGAGAGCCCCGTGGACGGCCCGGACGCAGCGGTCGCCCCCAGCACCCCGTCGACCAGTTCCGACACGTCGATGGACGACGAGCTCGACCAGGCGCTGGACGTCACCGAGCGCGCCATGCGGCGCTTCTTCGGGATCGTCCAGGGCCTCAAGCGCGACTACCAGACGGACGCCCCGCCGCCGCAGTAGATGCCTGCATTGCGCCCGGGGATTCCGGCGATCTACAGATAGCGCTCGATCAGCTCCGTCACCTCCTGGTCGCGTTCGCGCCCGGTGCGCCCGCCCATCACCACGACGATCAGCCGCCGTCCGCGCCGGTTCACCGAGGCGACGAGGTTGAAGCCCGACATCCGCACATAGCCGGTCTTGATCCCGTCGACGCCGCGCACCTTGCCCAAAAGCTTGTTGGTCGCCTCGTAGCGGCGGCCGGCATAGGTGAACTCCTCGGTCCGGAAATAGGGCGCGAAGCGCGGGTAGCGGGTCTTCAGCGCCCGGCCGAGGATCGCCATGTCGAGCGCCGTCGTCACCTGCATCGGGTCCGGCAGCCCGGACGCGTTGACGAAGCGGGTGCGCTGCATGCCGAGCTCGCGCGCCTTCGCCGTCATCTGCTCCGCAAAGGCGGACTCCGAGCCGCCGAGGGCTTCGGCAACCACCACGGCGACATCGTTCGCCGACTTGATGGCCATCGCCTGGGCGGCGTCGCTGACCCGGATCGTCGATCCGGCCTTCAGGCCGAGGCGCGACGGCGGCTTGGAGGCGGCGGTCTGCGAGACCGGCAACTCGTCGTCGAGCGACAGCCGGCCCGTCTCCACCGCCTCGAACAGCAGGAACAGCGTCATCATCTTGGTGAGCGAGGCGGGGAAGCGGAGCGCCTCGGCGTTCTCCTCGTGGAGCGATTTGCCGGTGACCATGTCGGCCACGTAGACCGAACGGCCGCGGACCTCCCCGGTGCCCAGAAGAACCGAGATAGGAGCGACCTCGATCGCCGGCGGGGGCGGCTCCAGCGCCTCCGGCGGAGGCTCCGCCGTCGATTGGCAGCCGGCGAGGGCCAGGAGTGCACCGAAGAAGAGCGCGCGGAGAAGGAGCTGCCCCCTGACCATGGCCGTCATGCGCCGGCCATCGACAGGCGCGGCGCCGCCGCGATCACGTCATCGGAAAAGCGGACCGCCTTGCGGGTTTTGAGGCTCATGGCCAGCCCGATCGCTTCGATGATGGCGATCAGCCGGCCCGACCGGGCTTCGAACTGATGATGGCGGAAATGGATCGTGCGGTCGGTGGCCTCGATGAGGCCGCTGATCTGTTCCACGAGGTCGCCGGGCGCATAGGCGTCGAACATGGTGAGGCGCATCTCGACGGCCACCCGGCCCCATCCCTGCTCGTCGAGCAGCGCCTTGGTGAGCCCGATGGTCTCCCAGACGTTCGAGGCGCCGTCGGAGACGTGGCCGACGTGGGCGCGTTCCGTCGCCAGGCCGTCCGCGCCCGCGTCGGCGGGCCAGATCACGCTGCGCGCGGTGACGAACCCGCCCCGGTCGCGCAGCGTCTCGGCGGCGATCGCCTCCGGCAGCGTGCCGCTCAGCCCGCGCGGGCCATAGAGCTTTACCGGCAGGTCGGTGAAGGCGTCCGATCGGGTCGCCGTCGCGGTGAGTTCGCGCGGGTGCGCATCGTACGTGTCGAGAGCGGTCGCGCAGATGCGTCCGTCGGACAGGTTCTTCAGGGCGTGAACCACCGAAACGCCGCCGTCTCCGTCGTCGGCGAACCCGCTTTCCACCTCGACGAGGTCGCCTTTGCGCAGTTCGGCGTGGTAGCGGACGTGACGGGCGGAGCGGACGAGCGCCGGGTCGCGATCGGTCATCGCACGGAAATGCTGGTCGGCCTCCTCGAAGCGCCCGAAATAGAACTGGACGTTGAGGTGATCGTTCTCATCGCATTCCCAGGCGTTCACGAACGAGACTTGAGTTTGAAGTGCCGGCATCGGCTGCAGGTCCTTTCGCGCGGTCCGTCGGCGTCCGCCTGCAAGCGTTAAACCATGAGCGAGCATCGGAAAATGCCGACGACGAAGGAAACCGGGCTCAGACAGACCCTGACGCGTGTGACGGTCGACACGCGGCCCCGCCATGTGCACGACGTCACGCGCGACGTGGACGGCTGGCTCGGCGCCATCGGCGCGGGCGAGGGGCTGCTGACGGTGTTCCTGCGCCACACGTCGGCGTCGCTGACCATCCAGGAAAACGCCGACCCCGACGTGCTGGCCGACCTGCTGGATGCCCTCGACCGGATCGCGCCGGCGAACGCCGGCTATCGCCACGGCTCCGAGGGGCCCGATGACATGCCGGCCCACATCAAGACGATGGTTACCGGTCCCAGCATCGCCGTTCCCGTCCTCGACGGGCGGATGGATCTCGGCACCTGGCAGGGGTTGTTCCTGATCGAGCACCGGGCGCGCGGACGGCCGCGCACCCTGACGCTGCACTATCTGGGCGACTAGGCCTTTCCGACCAGGCAGACGCATCGGGTCAGTGAAGATAGAGACGGTCTCCATGCCTTGAGCGCTTGTCGCTCGTTCAGCCCGCCCCGATCGGGCCGGCAATGCTCCAGGCGACGACGCCGCCGAATCGGTCGGCACCTTGGGATCTGACTGCAGACGGGCCGATTGGGCCCGAACCGACTTCACGATTTTCCGCTGGGAGCGTGTCATGAGAGCACTGCTTGTCGTCTTCGCCGTGGCCCTGGGCATCCTGATCGGATGGGCGGCCACCGAATCCCCGTTTCTCGCCAGCTTCTCCGTGATCCTGTCGGATCCCTGGGGGCTGGTGGCGCTGGCCGATCTCTATCTCGGCTTCGTTGTGTTCGGGCTGGTGATCGCCTTGACCGAGCGCAGCCGGCCGGTCGCGGTGGTGCTGATCGCCGCCCTGTTCGTGCTGGGCAACGTCGTCGCGGCCCTGTGGATCGTGGTGCGCTGGAAGCGTCTGCTTGCAAAGCTGCGCGACAACGTCTCTCCGGCGGCGCCGCTGTGAGGCGGCGGCGCGCGGCCCGCGGCCGAAGCGCGCGTGAGGCGGGGGCGGGGTGGGGGCACCTTTACCGTGCTTGATGAATGCCCTTATGGTCGGTCGTAGGCTGGACCTCGTCTCAGAAACGCATGGCAAGCGGAAGCTATCCCACAGATGCGCGATCACCACGGGCCTGACAGTCCGGAGCACGAGGGGGTCTCCGCGGCGCGCCTCCTCAGCGTGCTGGACACGGCGGTCGATGCGATCATCGTCATCGACGAGAATGCGCGGATTCTCGTCTACAACACCGCCTGCGAGCGCCTGTTCGGCTATCCCGCCGCCGAGATGATCGGCAAGAACGTCAAGGCGATCATGCCGCCGCGCTACTCCGATGTTCACGACAGCTACATCGACAACTACCGCCGGACGGGGGACGCGCAGATCATCGGCATCGGCCGCCAGGTCGAGGCGATGCACCGCGACGGCACGGTGTTTCCCGTCGACCTGTCGGTGGGCGAGGCGAAGACGCCCGACGGGCGCCAGTTCATCGGCATCCTGCGTGACGGCCGGCCGCGCGCCGCCTACGAGGAGCGCCTGGCCGAGCTGCAGGCCGAGCTGGTCCACATGGCGCGCGTCAGCGCGATGGACGAGATGGGCTCGGCGATCGCCCACGAGCTCAACCAGCCGCTGACCGCCGCGATGCTCTATCTGCAGGCCGCCACCCGCCGGATGAAGCAGGCCGAGGCGCCGCCCGACCCGATGGTGCTCGACGTCGTCGGCAAGGCCGTGCGGGAGGCCGGCCGGGCGGCGACCATCATCCAGCGGATGCGGGACTTCATCGAAAAGCGCGAGCCCAAGCGGAAGCACTGCGCCGTCGCCGCCCTGATCGACGATGCTCTCGAACTCGCCCTCGTCGGCTCCCGGCGGCGCGACATCGAGATCGTCCGCCACGTTTCCCCGGAGCTTCCGACCGTCGACGTCGACGCGATCCAGATCGAGCAGATCCTGGTGAACCTGTTCCGCAACGCCGTGGAGGTGATCGGCGAGGCCGACGAGCGGCGCATCGAGATCGCCGCGGCGCAGATGGACGACGTGCTGCGGATCTCGGTCTCCGACAGCGGGCCGGGCATCCCGGCCGACCAACTGCCGGACCTCTTCAAGGCGTTCGCGTCGAGCAAGCGCAGCGGGCTGGGGCTTGGACTGGCCATCTCGCGCTCGATTGCCCAGAACCACGGCGGCGACCTGACGGTCGATCCGGGCGGCGGCGGCCACGGGGCCTGCTTTCGCCTCGACCTTCCGGTCGTGCCGCCCCTGCCGGGCCCCGGCGATCAGGTCGATGAGGAGGCGAGATGAGCGAGAACGGTGCCGACGGGGCGCTGATCTACGTCGTCGACGACGACACCGCGGTGCGCGACGCGCTGTCGGAGCTGTTCCGCCTGGAAGGATTCCGCGTCGAGGCATTCTCCAACGGCGCGGAGTTCATCCGCCGCGCCCAGGCCGAACCGGCCTGCACGATCCTCGACGTCCACATGCCCGGCCGTTCCGGGCTCGACATCCTCAAGCTGCTCAACGCCGCCACCTATCCCGAGCCGATCTTCATCATGTCGGGCCAGGGCGACATCCCGATGGCGGTGCTGGCGATCAAGGAAGGCGCCTTCGACTTCTTCGAGAAGCCGTTCGATGCCGATCAGCTCATCGACCGGGTGCGCGGCGCGATGGCCGCGCGTCTGGAACGCGACGCGGCGGCGGCCGGTCTGGACCCGGGCTTTGCCGGGTCCGACCTGCTCACGCCGCGCGAGAAGGAGGTGCTGTCGGAGATCATCGCCGGCGCCTCCAACAAGGAGGCGGGCCGCCGGCTCGGCATCAGCCCGCGCACCATCGAGGTGCACCGCGCCCGCATCATGGAGAAGCTCGGAGCGCGCAACGTCGCCGATCTGGTGCGCATCGTGCTCGGGCACTCGGCCAGCGGCACGCGCTGAGCGGGATGAGGAAAAGTGGGCACCGGTTGGCCCGCCCGCACCCCGCACGTGGGCCTGTCTGCCGCCGGGCTCAGGCGGCCTGGAGCACGCACAGGCGGCAGTTGTAGTTTTCCTTGAGATGATAGGGGGCGACCGCGGCGGCGACGATGCTGGCGGCGCCCGTTTCGGCCAGCCGCTCGAGGTGCTCGGCGTAGCCGTCGACGTCCCAGACGTTCTCGTGCACCGTTGCGACGATGGTGCCGCCGGGACGGACGACGCGGGCAAGTTCGTCGAGGGCGGACGGGCCGACGTGGCCGTTGGTGAACACGCCCACGCAGACCGCGGCGTCGTAGCTGTCGTCCGGCAGCTCGATGGGGGCGGTCAGGTCGGCCACGCGCAGCGAGCGGTAGACGTTCTTGCCGCGCGCCACCCGCAGCATCTCCGGCGAGACATCGATGCCGTCGACGCGCATGAAGCCGCGCGCCGCCAGCTGCTCGCCGGCGAGGCCGGTGCCGCAGCCGGCGTCGAGAATGCGGGCGCCGGACGAAATGCGCTCGGCCAGCGCTTCGGCCACCAGCGACGGGCCGACATATCCCATCCCGTCAAGGGTGTCGCGGTCGTAGTCGTTCGCCCAGTCCGCGTAAATGTCCCGGCAGGTCTCGGGCCCGCCTTCCATGGCATAGAGGCGGTCGAGAATGGACGTATCGGCTTTCATCGTGATCAGGCCTCGTCAATCTTCAGGCTTCAGGTGAGCCATCATTATCCTGAATCTGGCACGGTTTTGCAAAAATCGCAGGGAATGGCGGATTCGCGCATCGATCCGCCCGGAGGTTTGGCCGGAATCTCGCAGCTGTCCTGCGAAATCTGAACCTCCTGGTTTTAGTCCAGCGGGGTTCCGGCTTGACCTTTGTCATGTCGCGACGGCACGCCGTCGGCCTATCGTCAGGGCCATCGACGTCGAGGACAGGGCCCGTGGCCGTTCACATACTGGAAGACGACACCAGCGTTCTGGACGCCATGCGGCTTCTCCTGGAGCTGACCGGGGAGCGTGTCGTGCTGCATCGCTCGGCCGAGAGTTTCTTCGAGGCGCCGCCGCCGGCTGCGGGGGATCTCGTCATCGTCGACGTGGCGCTGCCGGGCATCGGCGGCGTGGAGGTGATCCGCTGGCTTCGGCGGCTGGAGAGCGCGCCGCGGATCGTGGCGATCTCGGGCCAGTCGGAGCCGTATCTGGCGCGAGCCTTCCGCAACGAGCCGGCACCGCTGATGCTGCGCAAGCCGCTGGACGGCGCGGCGCTGGCGGATCTCCTGGCGGCCCGCGAACCGCCGGAGACGGAGGCGGGCGGCTGAGCCCCTGCGGCGTCCTGTCCGTCCGCACGATCACGTACGCAGTTCATCGTACGTAGCCGGCCGAATTACCTGCGCCGCGCCAAGCGGCTAGCGTCCCCTCATCGATCGCGGCACCGCGCCGCATGCGGCATCCGGCCCGATCTGCGGCTTCATCGGCCGTGGTAGGGAGCCGGAGTCCACAGGATCCGGGCTCAGGAGGACAGCATGAATACCGTCCACACTCTGGTCGACGCGCGACGCACGCCGGTGGCAGCGCAGGTTGCCGGCGAGGAAGACTGGGCCGCGCTGTTGTCCTCCGCACGCACCAAGTCGGTCCGGCTGGCCGAGCATTCGGTGGTCTACTACGAGGGCGACCCGGCCGACCGGTTCTACGAGATCGTCGACGGTGCCGTCATGCTGGTGAAGCTTCTGCCCGACGGCCGGCGCCAGGTGGTCGGCATCCTCGGGCGCGGCGACATCTTCGGCCTCCCGGCGGGCGAGGATCAGGACAGCACGGCGGAGACGCTGGTGCCGTCGGTGCTGAAGGCAATCGAGCGGCGCGACGTGCGCGAGTCCGCCGCCCTGCTGACCCACATCAACGGGTGCCTGCTGCGCCAGCTCGCCGGGCTGCGCGAGCATTCGGTGCTGCTCGGCCGCAAGTCGGCCTTCGAGCGGGTGGCGAGCTACCTGACGCAGATGGTGCCGGGCCGGGCGCTCGGCGAGCACTGCCGCGGCCGGCCGGAGGGCGACCGCGACGAGGCGGTGGTGCGGATCACCATGACCCGCCAGGAGATCGCCGACTATCTGGGCCTCACCATCGAGACCGTCAGCCGCATCATCTCCGACATGAAGCGCAAGGGCTTTCTGGTGGCCGACCGGCAGGACCGGCTGCGGATCACCGACGTCTGTGCGCTGTGCCGCAAGAGCGGATCGCGCTGAGCGCCTGCCGTCCGCCACGCGGCCGATCGGACGAACGCCCTCGCGCTCCGTGCCGATTTCCGGGGTCAATCAGGCCGCCGTGCGGGTTCTCGCGCGGCGGCTTCTTGATTTTGCCGGACGGCGCGCCCTATTGGAGGTCGCCAGCCGGCCGGACGGCCGCTCCGGCATCAGTCGAAAGGCTGCCGGGGAGGAAAGTCCGGGCTCCATGGAAACACGGTGCCGGGTAACGCCCGGCGGGGGTCAAACCCTAGGGAAAGTGCCACAGAAAGCAAACCGCCGGCCACCGCGCCGGTAAGGGTGAAAGGGTGGGGTAAGAGCCCACCGCGGGACTGGCAACAGGACCGGCATGGTAAACCCCACCGGGAGCAAGACCGAATAGGAACGGCGCGGCCGGCCGAAAGGCCGTCCAGTCCGTTTCCAGACCAGCCGTTCGGGTAGGTCGCGTGAGGCGTCCCGCAACGGGCGTCCCAGATGAATGGCCGTCACGTGTCCGGATCCGTCCGGGCACCTTACAGAACCCGGCTTACAGGCCGGCTGGCGATCTCGATTTCCCGGCCTGCGGCGCCGGCCCGGCCGCGCGCGCCGGCTGGGCGCGGCCCCCACCGCGCCCGAGGCCGGCGCCGGCGGCCTCCCGGCCGGCCATGGCCGAGGTGGATTCTTCGTTAACCCGTCTCCTGTCATGCTGCAGAGCGTCCTGCCGGACGGCCTGGTCGAGGGCCGTCGCGAGCGGGCCGGCCCCAGCTTGCGAAAGCGTCGATTTTTCAAGCGCTTGCGTTGTCTTTTCTGGCGGTGATCCGCCGCTCCGCCACGCCGGAAACGGCGGGGTTGCGTCGCGCGAATCACCAGGGCGGAATCCATTCCGACCCAGGAGATTCCATTGACGCCCATACACCCCCATGGTATCCCAAATACACCCGGTCGGATGAGCGAGCGACGGCGCCATTATCGGGGGCGGATGTTCGTGCCTGCGACGCCTGGGGTCGGTTGGGTCGATGCCGTGCAGACGCACATGGAGACCGCTCCGGGCGCAGTCGACCCGGTCATTGGCCCGTCAGATGGACTGCGAGAGGGCCGATGCACGGGTTCGTGTCTCACTACACGAACAGGCTGGACGCGAAGGGCAGGGTGTCGATCCCGGCCCAGTTCCGTGCCGTGCTCACCCGCGACGGGTTCGAGGGGCTGTACTGCTTCCCCTCTCCGCATCAGCCGGCAGTCGATGCCGGGGGCAACGGACTCCTGTCTGAAATCGAAGGCCGTCTCGGCGGATTTCAGACCCTTTCCGCGGACCACGACCTCGTGTCGACGGCCCTGTTTGGCATCAGTGAAGTCTTGAAGGTGGACGGGGAAGGCCGGGTGATGTTGTCCGAAACGATCAAGGCCCACGCCGGCATCGCCGAACAGGTCGTCTTCGTCGGTCTCGGCTACAAGTTCCAGATCTGGGCTCCCGAGCGCTTCGCCGAACACCGCGCCGCCGCGATGCGCCAGGCGTTCGGCATGCTGGGTGGTCAGCCGGCCGGCGGGGGCGCCCCGTCATGACCGCCTGGGACGACGCCCCACCGGAACGCTCCATCCATCTCCCCGTGATGTGCGACGAGGTCGTCGAGCGGCTCGCGCCGAAGCCCGGCGACGTCATCATCGACGGCACCTTCGGGGCGGGCGGCTACACGACCGCGCTGCTTCAGGCGGGCGCCACCGTCATCGCGATCGATCGCGATCCGGAAGCGATCGCCCGCGCCGAGGCGCTTGCCCTCGAGTGGGGCGACAAGCTCATCATCGTCCGGGGCCGGTTCAGCCAGCTCGACGCCCATGCCATCGCCAGCGGCTTCCCCGCCGTCGACGGCGTGGTGCTGGACGTGGGCGTCTCCTCCGCCCAGCTCGATGCTGCCGGCCGGGGCTTCTCGTTCCGGCAGTCCGGGCCGCTCGACATGCGCATGGGCCTGGACGGGCCGACCGCCGCCGACCTGGTGAACACCGCTCCCGAGCGGGCGATCGCCCAGATCCTGCAGCGCCTGGGCGAGGAGCGCCGGGCCCGTGCGGTGGCGCGGGCGATCATCGCCGAGCGCACCAAGGGGCCGATCGAGACCACCGCCCAGCTCGCCGACCTGGTGGCGCGCGTCGTGCCGTCGGCGCGCGACCAGATCAACCCGGCGACCCGGACCTTCCAGGCGCTGCGCATCTACGTGAACCGCGAACTCGAGGAACTCGCCGAGGCGCTGGCCGCTGCCGAGCGGATCCTCCGCGAGGCGGGGCGCCTCGTCGTGGTCGCCTTCCACAGCCTCGAGGACCGCATCGTGAAGCGTTTCCTGGCCGACCGCAGCCGGGTGCTGGCCGGCGGCTCCAGACACCTTCCGGAGAGCACCATTCCCGACGCGACCTTCGAACTTCTGACGCGCAAGCCCGACACGCCGGGCGAAAACGAGACGCGCCGCAATCCGCGCGCGCGCTCGGCCCGGCTCAGGGCCGCCGTGCGCACCGCGGCGCCGTCGCGTCCGATCGATCCGAAGGCGCTCGGCGTGCCGATGGTGCCCGAGCTTGCGGGGTGGGAAGCATGACCGCTTACCGTTTCCTGATCCTGTTTCTCGCCATCGGCGTGCTGTTCTCCGCCTCGTCGGTGTTCGCCATCAAGAAGGACGCCGAGCGGGCGGCCGAGCGGGCCGGCCGGTTGCACCGCCAGATCACCGAGGAGAAGGCGAAGATCGGCGAGCTCCGGGCCGCCTGGAGCGTCGCCGACGATCCGGGCCGGCTGCAGCAGCTCGTCGACCAGCATCAGGACCTTCTCGTCCTGAAGCCGATCGAGGCCGCCCAGATCGGCACCTTCCGAGACATTCCGCGTCGCCCTCCCGCGCCACCGGCAGATCCGTTCGACGGATCGCCGGCCGCGGGCGCGACAACCGGCCGATAGGGGCACGTCATGGCAAAAGACAAACAGACCGCAGAAGCTGCCAGGCGCGCCTCGAGCATGAAGGCTGCCGCGCGCGATGAGCGCGGCCGGGGTCGCATCGTTCTCGCCATGACGGCCTTCGTGATCGCCTACGTGGTGATTGCCGGACGCCTCGTCGTTCTTGGCATGACCGACGAACGGCCGAACGTCGCCTACCAGACGGCGCAGGAAGCCGTGTCGGCAGCCCGTCCGGACATCGTCGACCGCAACGGCGAGATCCTGGCCACGGACCTGTCGACCGCGTCGCTCTACGCCGAGCCGCGCCGGCTGCTCGACGTCGACGAAGCAATCGAGGCGCTGGCGACCGTGATGCCGGATCTGGCCACCGCCGCCACCCGCCGCAGGCTTGCCTCCGACGCCGGTTTCGTCTGGCTGAAGCGCGAGATCACCGCCGAGCAGCGCGAGCGGATCCATGCGCTCGGCATTCCGGGCATCGACTTCCTGACCGAGAACCGCCGCTTCTATCCCGGCGGCGGCCTTGCCGGTCATATCCTGGGCGCCGTCAACGTCGACAACGCCGGCATCGCCGGCCTCGAGAAGTACATCGACGACAACGGCCTGTCGGCCCTGCACCAGGCGGGCCTCGCCCGCACCGGCGAGGATCTGTCACCGGTGCGGCTGTCCATCGACATCCGTGTCCAGCACGCCGTGCGCGACGAGCTGAGCCGCGCGATGGACCGCTACAAGGCGATCGCGGCGATCGGCATCATCCTCGACATCCACACCGGCGAGGTGATGGCCATGTCGTCGCTGCCGGACTACGACCCGAACGACCCCGGCCAGGCCCTCGACCAGGATCGGATGAACCGTGCGACGGGCGGCGTGTTCGAGCTCGGCTCGGTGTTCAAGACGTTCACCACCGCGATGGCGCTCGACAGCGGCAAGGTCAAGCTGACCGACAGCTTCGATGCCCGCCGCCCGATCCGGGTCGGCTCCTTCACCATCAACGACTACCATGGGACCAACCGGATCCTGACGGTGCCGGAGATCTTCGTGCATTCGTCGAACATCGGCACGGCTCACATGGCACTGAGCGTCGGCGTCGACGCGGAGCGGGAGTTCCTGAAGCGGGTGGGGCTCCTGGACCGGGTTCAGACCGAGCTTCCGGAAGTCGCGGCGCCGATGCTGCCGCCGAAGTGGTCCAACCTTGCGGCCATGACCATCTCCTTCGGTCACGGTCTCTCGGTCAGCCCGATGAATGCGGCGGTGGCCACCGTGGCGTTGATGAACGGCGGCAATCTCATCAATCCGACCTTCTTCCCGCGCACCCGGTCGGAAGCCCTGTCGTCGGCCAAGCGGGTGGTCTCGACCCGCACGAGCATGGAAATGCGCGACCTGTTCCTGCTCAACGGCCAGACGGGTTCCGGCCGCAACGCCCAGGTCGACGGCTACCGGGTCGGCGGCAAGACCGGCACCGCCGACAAGGTCGTCAACGGCCGCTATTCCCACAACAAGCGGCGCAACAGCTTCCTCGCGGCGTTCCCGATGGACGATCCGCAGTACGTGATCCTGGTCGTGCTCGACGAGCCTGAGCCCGAGGAAGGCAAGGTTTATGCGACGGCCGGCTGGAATGCCGCGCCCACCGTGGCCAACATCGTGCGACGCGCCGCACCGATGCTCGGCGTGCCGCCCAAGTTCGAGACCGACGACGCCGAAACCCTGCTCGTGTCGTTCGAGAACAACTGAGGCGCGCCGGCGGCGCGCGACACACGATCGGGACCAGGCAGCCGCGCTGTGCGCGGCTGCGTCTTGCCCGGGCGAACATGGTAAACGAGCCGGCAACAATTCCGGCTCATTATGATTCTTGTTCGGCGGTGCGCACCGAGGTTGCGCCCGCCCTGACACGCACGAAGAGGCAAGCGACATGCGGCTGCAGGATTTGGCCCCGGATCTCGATCTCGGCACCGACGGCGGTGTCGCGATCTCGGGGCTGACTGCGGACAGCCGCAAGGTGCGGTCGGGCATGCTGTTCGCGGCCCTGCCGGGCAGCCGTGCCGACGGAACGGCCTTCGTCGCCGACGCGGTCGCCGGCGGCGCTGCGGCCATCCTGGCCGGCACCGACGCCGCGTTGCCGGCAGACCTCGCCGTCCCGGTCGTCCGCGACGACGATCCGCGCCGCAGGCTGGCGCTGATGGCGGCGCGGTTCGCTGGCGACCAGCCCGAGACCATCGTCGCGGTCACCGGCACGGCCGGCAAGACATCGGTCGCCGCCTTCACCCGCCAGATCTTCGAGGCGGCCGGCCACCAGGCGGCCAGCGTCGGCACCCTCGGCGTCGTCACCAACACCGGCGCCAGCTACGGCGGACTGACCACCCCGGATCCGGTGGCGCTCCAGCAGGAACTCGCCGACCTCGCGCGGTCCGGGGTCACCCATCTCGCCTTCGAGGCGTCCAGCCACGGCATCGACCAGCGCCGCCTCGACGGCGTCCGCATCAAGGCCGCCGCCTTCACCAATCTCGGCCGCGATCACCTCGACTACCACGCCAGCGTCGAGGCCTATCTCGCCGCCAAGCTGCGGCTGTTCGATACCCTGCTCGGACCCGACGGCGTCGTCGTGTTCGATCCGCTCGCCCCCGGCGCCGAGGCCGTGGCCGACGTGGCGAAGGCGCGCAGCCTGACGACGTTCACCGTCGGCACGGCGGGCGCCAACCTGCGCCTGATCGAAACGGTGGTGGAGGCCGACGGCCAGCGCCTGACCATCGAGGCCGGCGGCGGCTCGCACCACGTGAAGGTGCCGCTTCTGGGCGGCTTCCAGGTCGACAACGCGCTGCTCGCGGCCGGTCTGGCGATCGCCGTGGGCGTTCCGCTTCAGGTGGCGTTCAGGGCGCTCGGCGCGCTCGAAGGGGCGCCCGGGCGGCTCGAGCTGGTTGGGCGCACGGCAGAGGGCGCGCCGGTCTTCGTCGACTACGCGCACAAGCCGGACGCGCTCGAGACGGTGCTCGAAACGCTGCGCTCCATTGCGCGCGGCCGTCTCGTGGTCGTGGTCGGCGCGGGCGGCGACCGCGACACCGGAAAGCGGCCCCTGATGGGCGAGATCGCAGCGAGACTGGCCGATATCGCCATCGTCACCGACGACAATCCGCGCTCCGAGGACCCGGCGGCGATCCGTGCGCAGATCCTGGCCGCGTCGCCCAAGCTGCGCGAAATTGCCGATCGACGGGCAGCGATCCGTGCAGCGGTGGCCGGGCTGGAGGCGGGCGACGTGTGCGTCGTGGCCGGCAAGGGGCACGAGACGGGCCAGATCGTCGGCGGGGTCACCCATCCCTTCTCCGATCATGTGGAGATCCGCGCCGCGCTGGCATCCGGGACGGCCGTGGACGGCCCGCCGCTGTGGACCGCGCAGGCGATCGCGGACGCGGCGCGCGGCCACCTCGCCGGTGCGGACTGCGCGGTGACCGGCGTCTCCATCGACACGCGCACGCTGAACCCGGGCGATGCCTATTTCGCCATCCGCGGCGACCGGTTCGATGGCCATGCCTTCGTCGACGCCGCCTACAAGGCGGGTGCGGCCGCGGCCGTGGTGTCGGAGAGGGCGGAGCCGCCGGCGGGCCACGCCGCGATCATCGTCCCGGACGTCCTGGAGGCGCTCGGCGATCTCGGCCGCGCCGCGCGGGCCCGCGCATCGGCGCAGATCGTGGCGGTCACCGGCAGCGTCGGCAAGACCGGCACCAAGGAGGCGCTGCGCCGGGCGCTTTCCGCCTGCGGGCCGACTCATGCATCCTTGGCCTCCCACAACAACCATTGGGGGGTTCCGCTGACCCTCTCCCGGCTTGCGCCAGACAGTGCCTACGGGGTCTTCGAGATCGGCATGAACCATGCCGGCGAGATCACGCCGCTGGCCGCCATGGTGCGGCCGCACGTGGCCGTGGTGACGACGGTGGGGCCCGTTCACATCGAGTTCTTCGGTTCGGTCGAGGCGATCGCCCACGCCAAGGCCGAGATCTTCACCGGGCTCGAGCCCGGCGGTGTGGCGGTCCTCAACGGCGACGACGCGGTGACCGATGTCCTGCGCGCCGATGCGAGGGCCGCGGGTGTCGGCCGCATCGTGACCTTCGGCACCAGGCCGGACGCCGACGTCCGCCTCGTCGACCTCGAGGCCGGGCCGGTCCGGTCGACGGTGACGGCGAGCGTGTTCGGCACCACCGTACGCTACGTGCTGGGCGCGCCCGGCCGCCACTCCGCGATGAACTCGCTTGCCGTCCTGGCCGCGGTCGACCTGGTCGGGGCGGACGTGGTGGCGGGCGCCGAGGCACTCGCCGGCCTGGAGGCCGGCACCGGCCGCGGCAAGCAGACGGATCTGTCGGTGACAGGCGGCAGGCTGCGCCTCATCGACGATGCCTTCAACGCCAACCCGTCTTCGGTCCGCGCCGCCATCGACACGCTGGCGCTGACGGCGACGGGGGCAGGCGGCCGGCGCATCGCCGTGCTCGGCGACATGCTGGAGCTCGGCGCGAACGCGCCCGCCTACCACCGGGACCTGGCCGGCCCGCTCGAGGATGCCGGCATCGACCTGGTCTTCTGCTCGGGCCCGCTGATGCGGATCCTGTTCGACGCGTTGCCGCAGGCGCGCCGCGGCGCCTGGGCGGAGACCGCCGCCGACCTCGCGCCGCTGGTGAGCCAGGCCGTGGCGGCCGGCGACGTGGTTCTGATCAAGGGCTCCAAGGCGAGCCGCATGACGGATGTCGTGTCGGCGCTGGTCGAGCGATACGCGCCGCTTCCACCGATTCATCCGCAGGGCTGAGGGGTCCGAATGTTCTATCTCCTGGGCGAGCTCGCCGGCCAAGTTTCAGGCCTCAACGTGTTCCGGTACATCACGTTCCGGACCGGTGGGGCGATGCTGACCGCCCTGTTCCTCGTCTTTTTCTTCGGGCCCCGCATCATCACCAGCCTCAGGCTGCGGCAGGGCAAGGGCCAGCCGATCCGTGCCGACGGCCCGGCCAGCCACCTGATGACCAAGAAGGGCACGCCCACCATGGGCGGCCTGCTGATCCTGCTCGGGCTGCTCGCCGCCACCCTGCTGTGGGCGGATCTCTCGAACCCCTACGTCTGGGTCGTGCTGCTGGTCACCCTGAGCTTCGGGATGATCGGCTTCTACGACGACTACCTGAAGGTCTCGAAGGCCACCCACGGCGGTTTCTCCGGACGCATCCGGCTGCTGCTGGAGGCGATCATCGCCGGCATCGCGGCGGCGGTGGTGTCGTCGCTGAGCCAGGGGCCGCTCGACACGGCGCTGGCGCTGCCCTTCGTGAAGGACTTCGTCATCAATCTCGGCCTGTTCTTCATCCCGTTCGGGATGCTGGTCATCGTCGGCGCGGGCAACGCGGTGAACCTGACCGACGGCCTCGACGGGCTGGCGATCGTGCCGGTGATGATCGCCGCCGGCTCGTTCGGGGTGATCGCCTATCTCTGCGGCAACGCGGTGTTCGCCGAGTACCTGCAGATCCACTTCGTCGCCGGTGCCGGCGAACTCGCCGTGCTGTGCGGCGCGGTGATCGGGGCGGGACTGGGCTTCCTCTGGTTCAACGCGCCGCCTGCCGCGATCTTCATGGGCGACACGGGCTCGCTGGCGCTGGGCGGCATGCTGGGCTCGATCGCGGTGGCCACCAAGCACGAGATCGTGCTCGCGATCATCGGCGGCCTGTTCGTGCTGGAGGCGGTGTCGGTGATCATCCAGGTCGCCTCCTTCAAGCTCACCGGCAAGCGCGTCTTCAAGATGGCGCCGATCCACCACCACTTCGAACAGCTTGGCTGGACCGAGCCGCAGGTGGTGATCCGCTTCTGGATCATCGCCGTGGTGCTCGCGCTTCTCGGCCTCGCCACACTCAAGCTGCGCTGAGGAGAATGGACGTGACCCGCCCCGTCAGGCCCACTTATTCGACCGGCACGCGCGGCACCGCCCGAAGGGGGCGCCGATGATCCCGGTCGCCACCTTCTCCGGCCGCAAGGTCGCGCTGTTCGGGCTGGGCGGGTCGGGCCTTGCGACGGCGCGCGCGCTGATGGCCGGCGGCGCGCTGGTCACCGCCTACGACGACCAGCCGGCGAAGGTGGCGCAGGCCGCCGCAGCCGGCGTTCCGACCGCCGACCTCGGGACGGTGCCCTTCGAGACCTTCGACGCGCTGGTGCTGGCGCCCGGCGTGCCGCTGACCCATCCCCGTCCGCACTGGACCGTGGTGATGGCGCAGGCGGCCGGCGTGCCGGTGATCGGCGACATCGAGCTCTACGAGCGCGAACGGCGGGCCCGCGCGCCGCAGGCGCCGCTGGTGGCCATCACCGGCACCAACGGCAAGTCGACGACCACCGCGCTGATCGGCCACCTCCTGAACGCGATGGGAATTCCGGCCCACGTCGGCGGCAACATCGGCATTCCGGTGCTCGACCTGCCGGTGCCGGCGGAGGGAAGCGTCGCGGTGGTCGAGGTCTCGTCCTACCAGATCGACCTGGCGCCGAGCCTGGCGCCCACCGTCGGGCTGCACCTCAACATTTCCGAGGACCACCTCGACCGCCACGGCACGATCGCCCACTACGCGTCGATCAAGGAGCGCGTGGTCGCCCGTGCCGGCGTCGCGGTCGTCGGCGTCGACGACGCCTGGTCGCTGGAGATGGCCGAGCGCCGCGAAGGGCGCGGCCTGCCGACGCTGCGGGTCTCGACCACGGGTCCGGTGCGCGACGGCGTGTTTGCCGAAGGCACCCGCATCGTGCGTGCCCGGGGCGGCGCCGAGACGACCATCACGGACATTTCCGGCATCGGCAGCCTGCGCGGGCGCCACAACGCCGAGAACGCCGCCGCCGCGCTGGCAACCCTCGTCGGCCTCGGCCACGATCCGCATCGGGCGGCCGCCGGGCTTGCCAGCTTCCCCGGCCTTGCCCACCGCCTGGAACAGGTCGGGCGCCGGGGCAACGTCCTCTTCGTCAACGATTCCAAGGCGACGAACGCCGATTCCGCCCGCCGGGCGCTGGCGAGCTTCGAGCGCATCTACTGGATCGCCGGCGGCCGGCCGAAGACCGGCGGCATCGAGAGCCTGGACGATCTCTTCCCGCGGGTGGCGCGGGCCTACCTGATCGGCGAGGCCGCCGACGTGTTCGCCGCGACGCTGAAGGGCCGCGCCGAGGCCGTCGTGTCCGGCGACCTCGAGACGGCCGTCGCCCAGGCGGCCGCCGACGCCGCAAACGGGCAAAGCGAGGCGGTGGTGCTGCTGTCGCCGGCCTGCGCGTCGTTCGACCAGTTTGCGAACTTCGAAGTCCGGGGCGAGGCGTTCAAGGCGCTCGTCCTCGGTCTCGACGGCATCGAACGGAGGGTTGCCTGATGGTTTCGCGCGCCGACCGCAGCATGCTTGCCGAGTGGTGGTGGACCGTCGACCGGCTGATGCTGATCGCCCTGGTCTCGCTGCTGGCGGGCGGGGTGGTCCTGTCGTTCGCGGCGAGCCCGCCGGTGGCCGAACGCCTCGGCCTGCCGAGCTACCATTTCGTCATCCGGCAGGCGTTCTTCGCCATCCCGGCCCTCGCCGTGATGATCGGGGTCTCGTTCCTGCCGAGCCGCAAGGTCCGGCGGCTCGCGCTGATCCTGTTCGCGGTGATGCTGGTGGCCACCATCGCGACGCTGTTCCTCGGCGACGAGGCGAAGGGTGCGCGCCGCTGGCTGTCGATCCTCGGCGTGTCGGTGCAGCCGGCGGAGTTCCTGAAGCCGGCGTTCGTGATCCTGACGGCGTTCCTGTTCGCCGAGGGCGGCAAGCGCCCGGAGCTTCCCGGCAAGCTGTTCGCCGTGCTGCTGCTGGCCATGGTGGTCGCGCCGCTGGTGGCCCAGCCCGACTTCGGCCAGACGATGCTGATCGCGATCGTCTGGTGCGCGATGTTCTTCCTGGCCGGCATGCCCTGGAAATGGGTGGTGTCGCTGGGCTTCATGGGGATGGGCGGGCTCGGGCTCGCCTACATGAACCTTCCGCACGTGGCCGCCCGCATCAACCGCTTCCTCGACCCGACCTCGGGCGACACCTTCCAGGTCGATACGGCGATCGAATCCTTCGTGCGCGGCGGCTGGTTCGGCCAGGGACCGGGCGAGGGGACGGTGAAGCGCATCCTGCCGGATTCCCACACCGACTTCGTCTTCGCGGTCACCGCGGAGGAATTCGGCGTGATCATCTGCATCCTGCTGGTCTCGCTGTTCGGCTTCGTGGTGCTGCGCGGGCTGCTGCACGCGCTCAGGATGCACGACGCCTTCACGCGGCTGTCGGTCTGCGGCCTGATCGTGCTGTTCGGCGTGCAGAGCATGATCAACATGGCGGTGAACCTGCATCTGATGCCGGCGAAGGGCATGACCCTGCCGTTCATCTCCTACGGCGGCTCGTCGCTGGTCGCGGTGGCCCTCGGCATGGGCTTCGTGCTGGCGCTGACGCGGCGGCGCCCGCAGACCGTCCACATCGGCCCGTTCGCTCCCGAAGCGAGCTACGCCACCCCGCAGCCGGCGTAGGGCGCATGCAGGGCGGAGAGACCATGGGCGCGACGATCCTCCTGGCGGCCGGCGGCACCGGCGGGCACCTGTTCCCGGCCGAGGCGCTGGCGCACGAGCTCGGCCGCCGCGGCCTGACCGTCGAACTCGTCACCGACGAGCGCGCCGAGCCCTACCGGGCGACGTTTCCGGCGCGGGCGATGCATGTCGTCTCCTCCTCGTCGGCGACCACCCGGATGTCGCCTGCGGCGATGGCCGGCGCCATGACCCGTCTGGGGGCGGGCTTCGTGCAGTCGGCCGGCATCATCCGGCGGGCGAAGCCCGCCGCGGTCGTCGGCTTCGGCGGCTATCCGACGCTGCCGCCGATCCTGGCGGCGCGGATGCTCGGACGGCCGGCCATCGTCCATGAGGCGAACGCCGTGCTCGGCCGCGCGAATCGCCTGCTGTCGCGTTTCGCCAAGGTGGCGGTCGCATTCCCCAACGCGCGCGGCCTGGCAAGCGGCGCCGACGCGCCTGTCCACACCGGAATGCCGGTGCGGCCCAACGTGATCGAGGCGGCCGCGACACCCTATCCGGTGCCCGCCGCCGACGGGACGTTCCGCCTGCTGGTGTTCGGCGGCAGCCAGGGCGCGCGGGTTTTCTCCGAGATCCTGCCGCCGGCCATGGCGCTGCTTCCGGACGAGCTGCGGCGCCGGCTGTCGGTCGTCCAGCAGTGCCGCCAGGAGGATCTGGACGCGGTGCGCGCGGCCTATGCCGAAACCGGCGTCGCCGCCGAACTCGCGCCTTTTTTCTCCGATCTTCCGGGGCGCATCGCCGCTGCCCACCTGGTGATCGGCCGGTCGGGCGCCTCCACCGTCGCCGAGCTCGGCACGATCGGTCGCCCGGCACTGCTGGTGCCGCTTCCGAACGCGCTCGACCAGGACCAGCGGGAAAACGCCACCGCATTCGCCGCCGCCGGCGGCGGATGGAAAATCGACCAGACGGACTTCACGCCGGACCGGCTGGCGCACGAGATCGCCGCGCTTTCCGCGGCGCCGCAGCAGCTTGCCACGGCGGCGGCCGCGGCGAAGGCCATGGCGCAGCCCGATGCGGCCGCGCGGCTTGCCGATTTCGTCGCCACCGTTGCCGGGCTCACGCCCGCCGGCGACGACAGGAAACAAGGGACGACACAATGAAGCTGCCCACCGACATCGGACCGGTTCACTTCGTCGGGATCGGCGGCATCGGCATGAGCGGCATCGCCGAGGTGCTGGCCAACCTCGGCTACACCGTGCAGGGCAGCGACATCGCCGAGAACGCCAACGTGAAGCGCCTGCGCGAGCGCGGCGTCGAGATCCACATCGGCCACGACGCCGCCAACCTCGGCGCGGCCACCGTGATCGTCGTGTCGTCGGCGGTGAAGCGCGACAACCCCGAGCTGATGGCGGCTCGCGCCCGGCTGCTGCCGGTGGTGCGGCGGGCGGAAATGCTGGCCGAACTGATGCGGCTGAAGCAGTCGATCGCGGTCGGCGGCACCCACGGCAAGACCACCACCACGTCGCTGGTGGCGACGCTGCTGGAGGCCGGCGGGCTCGACCCGACGGTCATCAACGGCGGCATCATCAACACCTACGGCACCAACGCCCGGCTGGGCGGCGGCGAGTGGATGGTGGTCGAGGCGGACGAGTCCGACGGCACCTTCGTTAAGCTGCCGGCCGACATCGCCATCGTCACCAACATCGATCCCGAGCACCTGGACCACTACGGCACCTTCGAGAAGGAGCGCGAGGCGTTCCTCCAGTTCGTCGAGAACGTGCCGTTCTACGGGTTCGCGGTGATGTGCCTCGACCATCCGGAGGTGCAGTCGCTGGTCGGCCGCATCGAGGACCGGCGGATGATCACCTACGGCGCCAACCCGCAAGCCGACGTGCGCTTCACCGACGTAACTTCCGACCGCGGCACCAGCCGGTTCGACGTGCACCTCTACGACCGGGTGACCGGCCGGGAGGAGACGATCGCCGACCTCGTGCTGCCGATGCCGGGGCTGCACAACGTGTCCAACGCCACCGCGGCGATCGCCGTCGCCGACCGGCTCGGCATCGGCGCCGACGCGATCCGCGCCGGCCTCAAGGCGTTCGGCGGGGTGAAGCGCCGCTTCACCCACACCGGCACCTGGAACGGCGTCGACGTGTTCGACGACTACGGCCACCACCCGGTGGAGATCGCGGCGGTGCTGAAGGCGGCGCGCGCCTCCACCAAGCACAAGGTGATCGCGGTGATGCAGCCGCATCGCTACACCCGGCTGCATTCGCTTTTCGACGAGTTCTGCGCCTGCTTCAACGACGCCGACGCGGTGATCGTGGCGGACGTCTATTCCGCCGGAGAGAGCCCGATCCCGGGCTCCGACCGCGACGGGCTGATCGCCGGCCTGCGCACCCGCGGCCACCGCCAGGTGATGGCGCTGGACGACCCGAAGGATCTGGCCGGGCTGGTCGCCAACATCGCCAGGCCCGGCGACTTCGTCGTCTGCCTCGGCGCCGGCTCGATCACCCAGTGGGCGCAGGCACTGCCGGGCCAGCTGGAGGCGCTCGCGCCGAAGGGTGGCGCATGAGCGGAGCCGACATCCTCGACGCGCTCGGAGCGGCACGCTCGGAGATCCGCGGGGTCCTGGAGCCGGACCGCGCGCTCGCCGACATCGCGTGGTTCCGGGTGGGCGGGCCGGCGGAGCTGCTGTTTCAGCCGGCCGACGAGGACGACCTGGCGGCCTTCCTGGCGGCGCTGCCGGCCGAGGTGCCGGTGCTGCCGATCGGGCTGGGCTCGAACCTCTTGATCCGCGACGGCGGCATCGCCGGCGTGGTGGTGCGGCTGTCTGCGCGCGGCTTCGGCCGGATCGCGGTCGAGGGGGACCGGGTGCGCGCGGGCACCGCCGCTCCCGACGTGAAGGTGGCCAAGGCCGCCGCCGACGCGAGCCTGCAGGGCCTGGCGTTCTACCGCGGCATTCCCGGCGCGATCGGCGGGGCCTTGCGGATGAACGCCGGCGCCTATGGCGGCGAAACGAAGGACCGGTTGATCGAGGCGCGCGCCGTCGACCGGGCGGGGCGGGTGCACGTGCTGTCGAACGCCGACTTCGGCTACGCCTACCGCCATTCCGAGGCCCCTGGCGACCTGATCTTCACCGAGGCGCTCTACCAGGCGGAGCCGGGCGATCAGGCCGCGATCCGCGCGGAGATGCAGACGATCACCGAAAGCCGCGAGGCGACGCAGCCGGTGAAGAGCCGCACCGGCGGCTCGACCTTCAAGAACCCGCCCGGCGCCAAGTCCTGGCAGCTGATCGACGCCGCGGGATGCCGCGGCCTGACCATCGGTGGTGCGCAGGTCTCCGAGCTGCACTGCAACTTCCTGATCAACACCGGCGATGCCACGGCGGCCGACCTGGAGCGCCTGGGCGAGACCGTGCGGGCGCGGGTGCTGGACACCTCGGGCGTGCGGCTCGACTGGGAGATCAAGCGCCTCGGCAGCTGGCCGGCCGGCCTCGCCGTTCCCGAATTCACCCCGTTCACGGAGCACTGACGATGCCGGTTGGACCCCACGTTGCGGTGCTGATGGGCGGCTGGTCGGCGGAACGGCCCGTCAGCCTGTCCTCGGGCGCTCAATGCGCCGACGCGCTGGAGCGCGCGGGCTACCGCGTGACGCGCGTCGACGTGCAGCGCGACATCGCCGCCCGGCTGGCGGAGCTGCGCCCCGACGTGGCCTTCAACGCCCTGCACGGGCCGTTCGGCGAGGACGGCTGCATCCAGGGCATCCTGGAGGTGATGGACATCCCCTACACCCACTCCGGCGTGATGTCTTCGGCGCTGGCCATGAACAAGGACAAGGCAAAGGCGGTGCTGGCGGCGGCGGGAATTCCGGTGACGGTGCACCAGCTGGTGGAGCGCAGCGTGGCCGCCAAGACCCACGTCATGGAGCCGCCTTACGTGGTCAAGCCGGTCGCCGACGGATCGAGCTTCGGGGTGATCATCGTGCGCGAGGGCGCCACCCATCCGCCACAGGCGCTCTACCGGGACGACTGGACCTTCGGCGAGGAGGTGATGGTCGAGCGCTACATCCCGGGGCGGGAGCTGACGTGCGCCGTGCTGGGCGACGAGGCGCTCGGGGTGATCGACATCGTGACGGCGGGGCAGGGATTTTACGATTACGACGCAAAATACCTGCCAGGTGGGTCGAAACACATCCTTCCGGCAGAACTTAAACCAAATATTTACCAACAAGTCCAAAGATTGGCCCTTGAAGCGCATCGGGCGCTCGGGTGCCGCGGAGTGTCGCGAGCCGACTTCAGGTTCGACGACGCGACAGAGACTCTCATCTGTCTCGAAGTGAACACCCAGCCCGGCATGACGCAAACGTCACTGGCGCCCGAAATGGCCGCACACGCGGGCTACGATTTCGAGCGGCTGGTCAGCTGGTTGGTGGAGGACGCGAGTTGCCGTCGATGAACGCACGGACAGGCCGAAAAGGACGACGCACGGGCGGGCGCCTCGAGCGCAAGCCGACGCGCGCGCTCGGCCTCGGCACGCTCGGTGCATTCGGCCTTCTCGCCGTCGCCGTCGGTGCCGGCATCGGCTACGGCGGCCACACCAACACGGTGCTGGATGCGGCCGGCAGCGCGATCGGCTTCAGCGTCGCCCAGGTCCATCTCGACGGGCAGCGCGAAACCTCCGAAAGCGCGATCCTCGCGGCCCTTGGCATCGGTCCCGATTCGTCGCTCCTTTCCGTCGATGCGGGCGAGGCGCGGGCGCGGCTGGTGTCGCTGCCGTGGATCGAAGAGGCAACCGTCCGCAAGACCTATCCCGGATCCGTCTACGTCCAGATCGAGGAGCGGTCCGCCGCCGCCCTCTGGCAGCATGAGAGCGTGCTGTCGGTCATCGACCGCGACGGCAACGTGCTGGCCGATGGCTACGACGCCCGCTTCGCCGGCCTGCCGCTGCTGGTCGGCACCGACGCCAACGAGCAGGTGGACGCGATCCTCACCCTGCTGGCCGGCTTCCCCGACTTCCAGGCGCGCAGCCGCGCCGCCGTCTATGTCGGCGGACGGCGCTGGGACGTCGTGCTCGCCAACGGCGTCCAGATCCGGCTTCCCGAGCACGGCGCCCGGGAGGCGCTGGCCAATCTGGTCGAGATCGACCGCCGGGAAGCGCTGTTCGACCGCGACATCGCCTCGATCGACGTGCGCCTCAGCGACCGGATCGCCATCCGCCCGACGGAGGCAGCCCTCGCGGTGGACGCGAAGGCCGGATCTCCGCGCAAGGTCCGCCGGGAGGCCCGCATATGAGCCTGTTCCTGCCTCATCGCGGCGGCCAGGACGGGCCGCGCCTCTCCAACCGTCGTCCGTCGATCGTCACCGTTCTCGACATCGGCTCGACCAAGGTCGCCTGCCTGATCGCCCGGCTGAAGCCGCGGCCTCCCGAAGAGGTGATGCCGGGGCGGTCCCACTCCATCGAGGTGGTCGGATACGGCTACCAGCGGGCCCGCGGCATCAAGTCCGGCGTGGTCATCGACCTCGATGCGGCCGAACACGCCGTTCGACTGGCGGTGGATGCCGCAGAAAGAATGGCCGGAGTTACGGTCGAATCACTTATCCTCACCCAAACGTGCGGAAGGTTGGGCAGCGAAACCTTCACGGCCAAAGTCGATCTCACCAGCGAGTCGGTGAGCGATCACGATATTCGAAAGGTCTTGGCGGCCGGAAGCACGCACTCGGTGAGACAAGGACGCTCCGTCGTGCACGCGTTGCCGATTGGATACACGTTGGACGGTCAGCGCGGCATTCGTGATCCGCGCGGCATGGTCGGACGACGGCTCGGCGTCGACGTTCACGTCGTCACGTCCGACGAGGCGCCGCAGCGCAATCTCGGCCTGACCGTCAACCGCTGCCATCTCGACGTCGAAGCGATGGTGGCGACACCGTACGCCAGCGGGCTCTCCACCCTCGTCGACGACGAGGCGGAACTGGGGGCCGCGGTGGTCGACATCGGCGGCGGCACGAGCTCGATCGCCGTCTACGGCGACGGCCGTCTGCTGCACGTGGACGCGATCGCCATCGGCGGCGACCACGTGACCCTGGACATTGCCAACGGCCTGTCGATCCGCCTGGACGACGCCGAACGGCTGAAGACGCTGCACGGGACCTGCCTCTCGGTCTCCAGCGACGATCACGACATGCTCACGATCCATCCCGTGGGCGAAGAAGACGGCGGTGCTCCGCTGCAGATCCCCCGTGCCGCGCTGAACCGGATCATCCGGCCGCGGGCGGAGGAAATCCTCGAACTCGTGCGCGACCGGCTGGTCGCGTCCGGATGTTCGAGCCGGGTCGGTCGGCGAATCGTTCTTACGGGCGGCGGCAGTCAACTGACCGGGCTCCTCGACGTCGCAAGGTCGGTCTTCGGCCGCAGCGTCCGGCTTGGCCGGCCGCTCGGTATCGCGGGCCTTCCGCAAGCCGCGAAGGGACCATCCTTCTCGGCCGTCGTCGGACTTTTGATCTTCCCACAAGTCGCCGTCCTCGACACCTCCGGCTCCGAGCGGCCGTCCGCCTTCGCAATGACAGGTACGGACGGATACTTCTCGCGGGTCGGACGCTGGCTGAGGGACAGCTTCTGATGATGGGCAATGAACACGAGACAGATTTCGGTGCCGAGTGGGACTTGGCGACCACGGACCGCGAGAGCGGCGGAGCGGAAAAGAACAGTGAGGGTGTGATGCCGTCGATTAACCTTAAGACCCCCGACCTGACCGAATTGAAGCCGCGCATCCAGGTGTTCGGCGTCGGCGGCGCAGGCTGCAATGCCGTCAACAACATGATCCAGGCCGGCCTTCAGGGCTGCGATTTCCTGGTCGCCAACACCGACGCCCAGTCGCTCGCCCTGTCCAAGGCCGAGCGCATCATCCAGATGGGCATCGCCGTCACCGAAGGTCTCGGTGCC
The DNA here is from genome assembly GCF_053628695.1 of Amorphus sp. MBR-141. Taxonomy (NCBI): domain Bacteria; kingdom Pseudomonadati; phylum Pseudomonadota; class Alphaproteobacteria; order Hyphomicrobiales; family Amorphaceae; genus Amorphus; species Amorphus sp. MBR-141. The sequence goes on along the minus strand of NZ_JBRJGW010000002.1, from coordinate 111,203 downwards.
GGCTCCCAGCCGGATGTCGGCCGGGCCGCCGCCGAGGAGGTGATCGACGAGATCGCCGACCATCTGTCCGGTGCCCACATGGCCTTCATCACCGCCGGAATGGGCGGTGGGACCGGCACGGGCGCCGCCCCGGTGATCGCCCGGGCCGCCCGCGACCAGGGCATCCTGACCGTCGGCGTGGTGACCAAGCCCTTCCAGTTCGAGGGCCACCGCCGGATGCGGCTCGCCGATTCCGGCATCGAGGAGCTGTCGCACCACGTCGATACGCTCATCGTGATCCCGAACCAGAACCTCTTCCGCATCGCCAACGAGCGGACCACCTTCGCCGACGCCTTCGCGATGGCCGACCAGGTGCTCTACTCCGGCGTCGCCTGCATCACCGACCTGATGGTGAAAGAGGGCCTCATCAACCTCGACTTCGCCGACGTCCGCTCGATCATGCGCGGCATGGGCAAGGCGATGATGGGCACCGGCGAGGCGTCGGGCGAGGGCAGGGCCATGCAGGCCGCCGAGGCCGCGATCTCCAACCCGCTCCTCGACGAGACCTCGATGAAGGGCGCCCGCGGGCTGCTCGTCTCCGTGGTCGGCGGCTACGACCTGACCCTGTTCGAAGTCGACGAGGCGACCACCCGCATCCGCGAGGAGGTCGATCCCGACGCCAACATCATCTTCGGTGCGACCTTCGACGAGACCATGGAGGGCATGATGCGCGTGTCGGTCGTGGCCACCGGCATCGACAAGCCGTTCGAACAGACCGGCGACCACGAAGACGACGGCGACCGCGTGGTCGCGCTGTCGGACCGCCTGCGTCCGCAGTCGCAGGGCGCGCGCCCGGCGCAGGGCGCCCGCGCCAAGGCGACCGCCGTTCCGGAAACGGCGCTCTCCGCCGTCGCCGCCGACCTCGGGACCAACGCCGCACCGGGCGGCTGGGCCGAGGACAGCGACATCGGCAGCGATTTCCTCACCGAGGACGAGGCCTTCATCGAAGAAGAGGGCGTGGCGTTCGCCGACGACGAGTTCATCGACGACGACATGGCCGACGCCGACCTCCGGGTTGCCGAGGCGCCGGTGGAGCCGGTTGCTCCGCGCGCCGACAAGCATGCCGCCGCCCCGACCCGGATGCCGCGCATGCCGGAGGTCGAGGACTTCCCGCCGGTGGCGCCGCGCGAGACCCGCCGCCGCGAGGAGCACGCCGAAACCGACGACCGCCGGCCGATGGGCCTGCTGCGCCGCCTCGCCAACGGCCTCGGCCGTCGCGAGGAGGAGGAGCACGAGGACGCCGGGGTTGCCGATCAGCCGATGCCGCGGGCGGCCCAGCGGCCGCGCGAGGAGCCGGCCGTCCAGCAGGCCGCTCCGCAGGCTCCGGCCCGCCAGCCGGTGCGCGAGGAGGCCCGGGAGCCGCAGCAGCGGCGTGCCGACGGCACCGAGTTCTCCCGCCGTCCGCCCCAGGCGCGGCCGCAGGGTGAAAGCTACCGCCGGCCGCGGTCTTCCGGTCAGGAGCCGGAGGCGCGCACGCGGCCTGCGGCGCGCGGTTACAACGAGGACGACCAGCTGGAAATCCCGGCGTTCCTCCGCCGCCAGGCCACCTAGAGGCTCAAGCGCCGATCGGTTCCGGATCCCTCCCGCGAGGGGCTGGTACAGAGGTTGAAAATGCAGGGCGCCCGCCTCCATCCGGAGGCGGGCGCCTTGGCTTTGTTAGGGTTTCTTCCACCACGTTACATTCCGTAACAGAGCTTGATTCCGATCTGCGGAAAACCATCGCTAGGTTCTGGCCGTCGATTTCTGACGGCCGACCGATTCCTCCCGATTGGGCCGGCCTTCCCGAGAGCCCGTTTTCGTTTGGGCAGTAAGGCGTTCTAATGGTGCATCAAGACTCGGCCCTTCAGACCACCCTGGCTCGCCCGGTGGAGCTGACCGGCATCGGCGTTCATTCCGGCGCATCCGTCACGATCACCATTGTTCCGGCCGACGCCGATACGGGCATCCGTTTCCAGCGCACCGACGGCGACGTCGGCCCGGCGGTCCCTGCCGTCTGGCAGTCCGTCGCCGCCACCGAACTCTGCACCATGCTTGCCGGTGCGGACGGACGGACCATCGGCACCATCGAGCACCTGATGGCTGCGTTCCGCGGCCTCGGCATCGACAACGCGCTCGTCGAGATCGACGGCCCGGAGATGCCGATCATGGACGGCAGCTCGTCGGACTTCGTCGAGGAGCTCGATCTCGCCGGCGTCTACCCGCTGAACCAGCGCCGCCGGATGATTCGGGTGCTGAAGCCGGTGCGCGTCGAGATCAACGGCTCGGTTGCCGAGCTGCTCCCGCACGACATGCCGCGCTTCGAGATCGACATCGATTTCGCCGGCACGATCATCGGCACCCAGTCGATGGCCTTCAACCTGACCCCGGGCGTGTTCCGCAAGGAGCTGGCACGGGCGCGCACCTTCGGCTTCCTCCACGAGGTCGAGGCTTTGTGGAAGATGGGCTACGCCCGCGGATCCTCGCTCGACAACGCGGTCGCGATCGACGGCGACCGGGTGCTGAACTTCGGCGGCACCCGCTGGTCGGACGAATTCGTGCGCCACAAGGCCCTCGATGCAGTGGGCGATCTCGCGCTGGCCGGTCATGCGATCCTGGGCCTCTACCGCTCCTACAAGGGCGGGCACCGCGTCAACTATCAGGTGGTGCGGCAGCTGATGTCGGACAGCTCGGCCTATGAGCTGGTCCCCGCGCCGGCCGGCGCCGCGCCGGAATATCCGGCGATGGTTCGCGAGCTGGCGCTCGACGAGCGCGTCTGAGCCCGTCCGCCACAGTTCTGCTCAAATCTGGGGCCAGCACCTGTCCGGTGATTTCCTGCCGGGTGCTGGCTTTTTCGTGTCTGCCGGATCGATCGCTTCGCCCGATGTGCCGATGGCATGCGGGTGGGGATGATCCGGCGAGCCAGTTTGGGTATGGTCTCGCGCGGCCGATCCGAATCCCCCCGGACCGGAACGGACGCAGATGGCGGCTTGCCGGCCGCCGGATCCGGTCTGCCGGACCGGTGCGGGCAGCGAAGCGAATGGCGACGGAGCGAGTTTTCGGCTGATGAAGCGTAGCGTCTTTGCCGTGATTGCCGTGTTGATGCTGGCCGGGTGTTCGTCGAAGGACACCGACAAGCTGGCGTTCCAGGACGTTCCGGCCGACCAGCTGTACAACGAGTCCCTCGTTCTCCTGAACGACGGGGACTACAAGGAGGCGATGGTCAAGCTCCAGGAAGTCGACCGGCTGCATCCCTATTCGGAATACGCCCGCAAATCGATGGTGATGCTGGCCTACGCCTACTACCAGCGCGGCCAGTACGAAGAGGCGATCAACTCCGCCCAGCGCTTCCTGGCGCTGTATCCCGGCCACGAGGATGCGCCGTACGCCCAGTACATCATCGGCAATTCCTACTTCCGGCAGATCCCGGAAATCAGCCGCGACCAGGCGATGACCCAACGGGCGCTCGCCGCGATGGACGAGCTGGTGCGCAACTATCCCGATTCGGAATATGCCAACGACGCCCGCCACAAGATCCAGGTGACCAGGGATCAGCTCGCCGGCAAGGACATGGAAGTCGGCCGCTACTATCTGGAGCGGAAGGACTACCTTGCCGCCATCAACCGGTTCCGGGTCGTGGTCGAGCAGTACCAGCAGACGCGCCACATCGAAGAGGCGCTGTTCCGGCTGACCGAAGCCTATTATGCTCTTGGAATCGTTCCCGAAGCGCAGACGGCCGCCGCGGTGCTGGGGCACAACTTCCCGGACTCGCGGTGGTACAGGGATGCCTATTCTCTCCTGAAGACGGGCGGGTATGAGCCGAGCGAGAACAAGCAGAGCTGGATCAGCCGCGCCTTCGAGGGCATCAAGCTCCTCTGACCGGACGCATGCCGGCGCGCGGGGTTGCGCGCGTCGCATCCGCCGCCCGACCTCGCCGCGTGCGGGCTGGGGGATGCGCCTGACCCTTCGGCAACGGCTCGGAAACAGCCGCTCTGGCGTTGCCGACCCGTTCGGACCGATGTCGGCCGGACGGGACATGCTCTAGTGGCCGGTGCATCGACATGCTGACGCGCCTCTCGATCCGCGACATCGTCCTCATCGACCGGCTGGACCTCGATTTTTCCGAGGGCCTGACCGTGCTGACCGGCGAGACCGGTGCCGGCAAGTCGATCCTCCTCGATTCCCTCTCGCTCACCCTCGGCGCCCGCGGCGACGCGGCGCTGGTCCGTCACGGCTGTCCGCACGGGCAGGTGACCGCGGTGTTCGACGTCGGCCCGGTGCATCCGGTGCTGGCGCGGCTGGAGGAGAACGGCATCGACACCGACGGCGATCTCATCCTGCGCCGGGTGCAGTCGGCGGACGGGCGCTCGAAGGCCTACGTCAACGACCAGCCCGTCAGCGTCGGCCTCCTGAAGGAGATCGGCGGGGCGCTGGTGGAGATCCACGGCCAGCACGCCGACCGGGCGCTGATCGATCCGGCCGTGCACCGCGACCTGGTCGACGCCTTCGGCGGGCTTGGCGCCGACGTCCGCACCGTGCGGGCGGCCTGGCAGGCGCGGCGTGACGCGGAACGGGCGCTGGCGGAGCACGAAAGCCGCATCGAGGCCGCGCGCCGCGAGGCCGATTTCCTGCGCGATGCGGTGGCGGAGCTGGTGGCGCTGGAGCCGGAGCCCGGCGAGGAGACGGTGCTGGCCGACCGGCGCCAGCAGATGATGCAGGTGGAGAAGGTGGCCGGCGACCTGACAGAGGCGTTCGGCGAGCTCGACGGGCCGGCGTCGCCGATCCCGCAGCTGTCCAGCCTGATGCGCCGGCTGTCGCGCAAGGCGGAAAGCGCCCCCGACATCCTGCAGGTGCCGGCCGATGCGCTGGGCCGCGCCCTCGACGACCTCGAGGAGGCGCGCTCCGCGCTGCAGGACGCCATCGCCCGCACCGACTTCGATCCGCGGGTGCTGGAACAGACCGAGGAGCGGCTGTTCGCGCTAAGGGCGGCGGCGCGCAAGTACCAGGTGCAGGTGGACGAGCTGCCGGCACTGCGCGACCGGATGGCGGCGGACCTTGCCGACCTCGATGCCGGCGAGGAGCGCCTGGCAGGGCTTGCCAAGGCCGTCGAGGCGGCGGTCGCGACCTACCGGGCAGCGGCGACGCATCTGTCGGAGGCGCGCACCGAGACCGCCCGCACGCTGGAGGCGGCCGTGGCCGCAGAGCTGCCGTCACTCCGGCTGGAGCGGGCGGCCTTCGAGGTGCGCATCGAGAGCGTCGGCGAGGGCGGCGGCGCCGACGGAATCGACCAGATCGAGTTCTGGGTGCGCACCAACCCGGGCACCCGGCCCGGCCCGATGATGAAGGTCGCCTCGGGCGGCGAGCTGTCGCGCTTCCTGTTGGCGCTGAAGGTGTCCCTGGCCGGGCGCGGCTCGGCGCCGACGCTGGTGTTCGACGAGATCGATTCCGGGGTGGGCGGGGCGGTCTCCGAGGCGATCGGCAACCGGCTGGCGCGCCTCGCCGACACCGTGCAGGTGCTCACCGTCACCCATGCGCCGCAGGTGGCCGCGCGGGCCGCCGATCACATGCTGATCGCCAAGGAGCCGCTGGAGACCGATCAGGTGGCGACGCGGGTGCGCCTGATCGAGGGACCGCACCGGCTGGAGGAGATCGCCCGGATGCTCTCCGGCGCGACCATCTCCGACGAGGCGCGCGCCGCCGCCTCGAAGCTCATGGGCGCGGGGACATAGAGCATTTCCCGTTCAGATCGAAACGATCTGAACGACAAGGAATTGCTCAAGTCATTGATTCTCGAGCCTTTTCCGATCAGGTGATTCCACCTGATCGGAAAAGGCTCGAGAGTTCGGCACGGGAGCGGGGCTCACGCGCCCCAGCTCATGCGACGGAGGACCGCGTCGCGGTCGACGACGTGGTGCTTCAGTGCCGCCGCCACGTGGATCGCCAGGATGGCGATCATCGCCCAGGCGCTGAGCTCGTGGATCTCCTTGGCCGCCTCGGCGATCCAGCGCACGCCAGGCACCCACGGATCCGGCATGGCGAAGGCGCCGAACACCATGTTCTGGATACCCAGATAGTCCTGGGTGGGCGAGGCGGCCGACATCACCCAGCCCGACAGCGGCATCACCAGGATGAGCAGATAGAGCAGCCCGTGGCTGGCGTGGGAGGCGACCGCCTGCCAGCGCGGCGTGCCGGCGGGCAGCCGGGGTGTGCGGCGATTGGCGAGGCGCCAGGCGACGCGGATCACGGCGAGACAGAAGACCACGAAGCCCCAGCTCTTGTGCAGCTGGAACAGTTTGAACTGTTCGGACAGGTCGGGCACGAAATCGGTCATGTACAGGCCGAGCCCGAGCTGAAAGAGGATCAGCGCGGCGATCGACCAGTGGAGGAGCCGCGCCGGCCAGCCCCAGCTCTCGGTCGTGTTTTTCGTGTGCATGGAGGATGTTCCGTGGCTGCAGCGATCTCCGATGGGACGGCGACGCCGCGGCCACGGGAAACGACGGCAGCTTCGATCGGTTGAAACGCTCATGCCCCCGTCCGGGCCCGTACGGCCCGGACGGGGAGGAGAGCCGGCCTTAGCTCTTGTTGTTCAGCTCGACGTTGATGGTCACGGGCATGACCGCGCCGACGGCGGGTGCGTAGGTGTCCACACCGAACTCGGTGCGGTCGATCTCGCCGGTCAGCGTGAAGCCGGCGACCTGGGTGCCGGGCATCACCGGGCTTTCGCCGATCTTGTTGACCGTCGCCTTGAACGTGACGGGCTTGGTGACGTCCTTGATGGTCAGGTCACCGGTCACGTCGGCGGTGCCGTCGCCGGTCGTCTTCACCGCGGTCGAGACGAAGGTGATCTCGGGAAAGTTCGCGACGTCGAGGAAGTCGGGGCTCTTGATGTGCTCGTCGCGCGGACCCCAGAAGGTGGTGATCGCCGTCGCGTCGAGGGTGACGGAGAACTTCGCGGTGTCCAGGTCCTCGGGATCGAAGCTGTCGATGGTGGCTTCGACCGTCGGGAAGACGCCGGTCACCTCGGAATAGCCGAAGTGCTCGACCTCGAAGACGACCGCCGTGTGGGACGGATCGATCTGCCAGTCGGCGAAGGCGGCGACGGGGGAGAGGGCGAGCGTGGTCGCCAGGGCGACGGTGCGGATCAGCATGCGGCTGCACTCCTGTTGCAGTTGCGAACAAGGCCGCAAGTTGGGCGTTTCACCGCCGGTGTGAACCCGCCCGTGGGAAACAGGCTGTTCGCGTTCTGACGACAGTCGCGGGATTGGGCAAATTGTGCGAGACAGATCGCAAAAGGTTGATGCGAGGTCGGAGCTTCAGGTGGCGAAGTCGGCAGACACATCCGCAGGCGACGAGACCCCGGCAGGCCGCGTCGACACGCTGACGGCGGTCGAGGCGGCGGAGGAGCACGCGCGCCTCGCCGAGGAGATCCGCGCCCACGACAAGCGCTATTACCAGAAGGACGCGCCGACGGTCTCCGACGCCGAATACGATGCCCTGCGCCGGCGGCTGCAGGCGCTGGAGGCGGCGTTCCCGGACCTGGTGACCCCCGACAGCCCGAGCCAGACGGTGGGTGCGGCGCCGAGCGAGGCGTTCGCCGAGGCGCGCCATGCCGTGCCGATGCTCTCCCTCGACAACGCCTTCTCCGACGAGGACGTCGCCGACTTCGCCGCCCGCATCCGGCGGTTCCTGCGGCTCGGCGCCGACGACGAGCTGGCGATCACGGCCGAACCGAAGATCGACGGCCTGTCGCTCAACCTGCGCTACGAGAACGGCCGCCTGACGGTGGCGGCGACCCGCGGCGACGGGGTGGTCGGCGAGGCGGTCACGCAGAACGCGCGGACCATCGACGACATTCCGGTGCAGCTGCCCGATGGTGCGCCGGACGTCGTCGAGGTGCGCGGCGAGGTCTATATGACCCACGCCGACTTCCGCGCCCTCAACGAGCGCATGCAGGCGGAGAGCGGACGGGTGTTCGCCAATCCGCGCAACGCCGCGGCGGGCTCGCTGCGCCAGCTCGATCCCAAGGTGACGGAGAGCCGGCCGCTGAAGTTCTTCGCCTATGCGTGGGGCGAGATCCCGTCGCTGCCGCGCGAGACCCAGCTGGAGATGGTCGCCCTGTTCAAGGACTGGGGCTTCCAGACCAACGCGCTGATGCGGCGCTGCACCACGGTCGACGAACTGATCGCCGTCTATCACGAGATCGAGGAGGGCCGCTCCGGGCTCGGCTACGACATCGACGGCGTCGTCTACAAGGTCGATCGGCTCGACTACCAGCGCCGGCTCGGCTTCGTCTCGCGCTCGCCGCGCTGGGCGATCGCCCACAAGTTTCCCGCCGAGCAGGCGACGACGGTGCTGAACGCCATCGAGATCCAGGTCGGGCGGACGGGTGCGCTCACGCCCGTGGCGAAGCTGGAGCCGGTGACGGTGGGCGGTGTGGTGGTCTCCAACGCGACGCTGCACAACGAGGACGAGATCGCCCGCAAGGACGTGCGCGTCGGCGACACGGTCGTGGTGCAGCGCGCCGGCGACGTGATTCCGCAGGTGCTGCGCGCGCTCGCGGAGCACCGGCCGAAGGAGTCGGTGCCTTACGAATTCCCGACCCGCTGCCCGGTCTGCAACAGCCATGCGGTGCGCGACATCAATCCGCGCACCGGCAAGGAGGACGTGGTCCGGCGCTGCACCGGCGGCCTCGTCTGCGCGGCCCAGGCGGTGGAGCGGCTGAAGCACTTCGTGTCGCGCGCCGCCTTCGACATCGAGGGGCTGGGTGCCAAGCAGGTCGAGGCGTTCTACGAGGACGGCCTGGTGCGCACGCCGGCCGACATCTTCACGCTGGAGGCCCGCGACAGGGACAGCCTGAAGAAGCTGAAGGACCGCGAGGGCTGGGGCGCCACCTCGATCAAGAAGCTGTTCGAGGCGATCGACTCGCGCCGCACCATCGCGCTCAGGCGCTTCATCTTCGCGCTCGGCATCCGCCATGTCGGCGACATCACCGGCCGCATGCTGGCGGAGGCCTACGGCAGCTGGCCGGCGTTCGAGACGGCGATGGAGGCGCTGGCGAAGGGCGATACGGCCGCCCATGACGAGCTGGTCGCCCACGACGGCATCGGCGAGACGGTGGCCCAGGCGCTGGCGGAGTTCTTCGGCGAGCCGCACAATGTCGAGGTGGTTCAGGCGCTCCTCAAGGAGGTGACGCCCGAGGACGATGCCGGCCGCACGGCCGACACCCCCGTCGCCGGCAAGACCATCGTCTTCACCGGCACGCTGGAGAAGATGACCCGGGACGAGGCCAAGGCGCGGGCCGAGTCCCTCGGCGCCAAGGTGTCCGGCTCCGTGTCGGCGAAGACCGACATCGTGGTGGCCGGACCCGGCGCCGGCTCCAAGCTGAAGAAGGCGCAGGAGCTGCAACTGCAGATCCTCGACGAGGACGAATGGATCGCGCTCGTCGACGGGCTGTGAGCGCGTCTTCCGAACTGGACCTCCGGACAAGGGACTGAATGCGATGACGCGGCCCCGCGTGACCGACCTCCTGCCCGCCGCCATCGAGGCGGGGGATGCGATCCTGCGCTTCTACGCGGCCGGCACGCCTGTCGAGACCAAGGTGGGCGGCTCGCCGGTGACGGAGGCCGACCGGGCGGCGGAGGCGATCATCCTGCGCCATCTCAGGGCGATCGCGCCGGACATCCCGGTGATCGCCGAGGAGGAGGCCGCGGCCGGCCGGGTGCCGGACACCGGCGGCACCTTCTTCCTGGTCGACCCGCTCGACGGCACCAAGGAGTTCATCCGGCGCAACGGCGAGTTCACGGTGAACATCGCGCTGGTGGTCGACCACGCGCCGGCCTGGGGCATCGTCACGGTGCCGGTGACGGGCGAGGCGTTCTTTGGAACGGTGGGCGAGGGAGCCTTCGCCGCGCGCCTCCACGGCGCCGCCGTCGCCGGCGAGCGGCCGATCGCCGTGCGCGCCGTGCCGGCTGTGGGGCCGACCGTGCTGGCCAGCCGCTCCCATCGCCTGGCCGAGACCGACGCGTTCATCGCGCGGGTCGACGCGGCTGAGATCGTGTCGGCCGGCTCGTCGCTGAAATTTTGCCGGATCGCGGCGGGGGCGGCCGATCTCTATCCGCGCCACGGGCCGACGATGGAGTGGGATACGGCGGCCGGCGATGCGGTGCTGCGGGCGGCCGGCGGCGTCTGCACCACCTTCGACGGCGTTCCGCTCGCCTACGGCAAGCGGGGCCGGGCGGGCGTGGCCGACTTCCTCAACCCGTCGTTCGTGGCGGCCGGACAGCCCGTCGATCAGCGGGTGCTGGCGGGCTGAGGCCCTTCACTCCGCGCATCCTCGCGAAATCGGGGATGGGCGGAGGGGGGCGGGCGCGCAGCCATCTGGCAAAAGCGTTTCCGGACGGCACCCACCGGCGTGCGACCGCGCGCCGGCCGGTCAGGCCGCGCCCGCGCAGCGGCCAACGAAGTTGGCACGCGTGAGCGAAACGAAGCCCGCCTACAGCGGGATGTTGTCGTGCTTCTTCCAGGGGTTCTCCAGCGTCTTGTTGCGCAGGAGGCGGAGTGCCCGGCTGATCCGCCGACGCGTCGACTGCGGCATGATCACCTCGTCGATGTAGCCGCGCTCGGCGGCGACGAACGGGTTGGCGAACTGCCGCTCGTAGTCGGCGATGCGGCCGGCGATCTTCTCCTTGTCGCCGAGCTCCGAGCGATAGAGGATCTCGGCCGCGCCCTTCGGCCCCATCACCGCGATCTCCGCCGTCGGCCACGCATAGTTCAGGTCGCCGCGCAGATGCTTGGAGGCCATCACGTCGTAGGCGCCGCCATAGGCCTTGCGGGTGATGCAGGTGACCTTCGGCACGGTGGCCTCGGCGTAGGCGAAGAGCAGCTTTGCGCCGTGCTTGATGAGGCCGCCATATTCCTGGGCGGTGCCCGGCAGGAAGCCCGGCACGTCGACGAAGGTGACGATCGGGATCGAGAAGGCGTCGCAGAAGCGGACGAAGCGCGCCGCCTTGCGGCTGGCGTCGATGTCGAGCACGCCGGCGAGCAGCATCGGCTGGTTGGCGACGATGCCGACCGTGCGGCCCTCCATGCGGCCGAAGCCGGTGAGGATGTTCTTGGCGAAGCTTTCCTGGATCTCGAAGAAGTCGCGCTCGTCGACGACCTTCAGGATCAGCTCCCGCATGTCGTAGGGCTTGTTCGGATTGTCCGGAATGAGACGGTCCAGGGAGGGGTCGGTCCGTTCCGGGTCGTCGTAGGTCTCGATCTCGGGGATCTCGGCGACGTTGGATGCCGGCAGGAAGTCGACGAGGCGGCGGACCTGCAGCAGCGTGTCGACGTCGTTGTCGAACGCCCCGTCGGCGATCGACGACTTGGTGGTGTGGATCGAGGCGCCGCCGAGTTCCTCCGCCGTCACCGTCTCGTTGGTGACGGTCTTCACCACGTCGGGACCGGTGACGAACATGTAGCTGGTGTCGCGCACCATGAAGATGAAGTCGGTCATCGCCGGCGCGTAGACGTCGCCGCCGGCGCAGGGGCCCATGATGACGGAGATCTGCGGGATGACGCCGGAGGCCAGCACGTTGCGCTGGAACACCTCGCCGTAGCCGCCGAGCGCCGCCACGCCCTCCTGGATGCGGGCGCCGCCGGCATCGAACAGGCCGATGATCGGCACGCGGTTGCGCACCGCCATGTCCTGGATCTTGACGATCTTCTGGGCGTGGGTTTCCGACAGCGACCCGCCGAAGACGGTGAAGTCCTTGGCGAAGACGTAGACGGTGCGGCCGTTGATGGTACCCCAGCCGGTGACGACGCCGTCGCCCGGAAACTTGGTTTCCTCCATCCCGAAATCGGTGCAGCGGTGCTCGACGAACATGTCGAACTCCTCGAACGAGTTCTCGTCGAGGAGGATTTCCAGCCGTTCGCGGGCCGTCAGCTTGCCGCGCTTGTGCTGGGCCGCGATGCGGGCCTCGCCGCCGCCCAGTCGCGCCACCGCGCGCCGCGCTTCGAGTTCGCCGAGTATTTCCTTCACAGCCAAGGTCCTCCCAGACACGGCAACAACGCGCCGTTTCTTCGCGCATAGCACGGAGGCCCGGCCGACAGAAGCATGTCGACGCCGGCCGGGGGCGTTCCGCTGTCCTCAGCCTACCGCAGGTCATGGCAGGCGCGGCAATGCCTGCGTGCTGCAAACGATATTCGCGCAAGGCGCGCGCAGGCCATAGAGTGCGCACGTCCGTCCCTGCCGCGAGTCGTGCGTTCTTGTTCAATCCCCCGGCATCTTCCGCTTCCGAGCGCCATCCCGCCTGGCGCATGTGGGCCGCCGCGTGGGCGGTGGCCGCCGTGTTCGCGCTGTCGAACGCCCCGCAGCCGCTGTACGTCTCATGGCAGCACGAGATCGGCTTCTCGGCCGGGACGATCACCGTCGTCTTTGCGGCCTATATCGGCGGCCTTCTCACGGCGCTGCTGGTGGCGGGCCAGCTGTCGGACCGCTACGGCCGCAAGCCGGTGCTGCTGCCGGGCATCGCGTGCGGCCTCGTGGCCACATTGCTGTTCGCCTTCGCCGACAACGTGGCGATGCTGCTCGCGGCGCGGGTGCTCGCCGGGATCGCCGGCGGAACGACGGTGTCGGTGGGCACTGCCGCGATCCTCGACCTGGGCGGTCCGGACCGGCGGCGGCGCGCGTCGCTGGCGGCGTCCGCGGCAACGGTGCTGGGCGCGGCCATCGGCCCGCTGCTGGCGGGCGCGATGGCCGAGATCCTCGACCGTCCTGCCGTGCCGGTCTTCGCGGTCCTGTTCGCCTCCATGCTGGCGGCCTTCGTCGTCGTCGCGCTCCTGACCTTTCCGCCGATGGGGGACCGTGCGCCGCGCCGCTTCGGCGTGCCGCGCATCCCGGCCGGCAACGGGCTGAACCTGGCCGCCGGCCTGGCGATCTTCGCGCCGGCGATGGCAGCCACCTCGTTCGTGCTGTCGCTCGGACCATCGGTGCTGTCGCGGCTTCTGGGCGTCACCAGCCCGCTGGTGGCCGGCGGCACCGCGTGCCTGATGTTCATCGCCGCGACGGGCGTCCAGTTCGCGTTGCGCCGGCTGTCGATCCGCACCCTGCTGCTGATCGGCTCGGCGCTGACGTTGGCCGCGACGGTCTCCATGACGTTCGCGGTGGTCCTGTCGAGCGCGGTGCTGCTGATCGCGGCCGCGCCACTCGCCGGCGCGGCGCAGGGCTTCGCGCAGCTGGGCGGGTTCACCCTGATTGGGCTGCACGTGCCCTCCGGCAACCGCGCCGAGGCGACGGCGCTGTTCTCGTTCGGCGGCTATCTCATGGGCGGGCTGTCGGCCCTCGCCACGGGCGTCCTCGTCGATGTCTATGGCCAGGCGGAGGGCATGACGATCTTTGCGGCCTCCCTGGGAGCCGTCGCCATTGCCGGGGCGATCTTCGTCCGCGCGCGGCTCACGCACGAGTAGGCGCCCGGGGAGGCGTCAGCCGCCGCCCTGCTCCATTGCGTCCTGCGCCGCCTCGAATGTCGCGTCGCCGGTGCCGCCGGCCGCGACCCGCCGCCAGCCGATCTCGCCGAGATCGTAGGATGCCTGAGTGCGCACCACGTCCTCGGTGGCGTCGGAGGCATCGCCGGTACGCGCTCCGACCCGTGCCTCAAGGGTTTCCGGCGGCGCGTCCAGCCAGATGCCGGAGAAGCGCACGCCGGTCTCCGTGGCGATGCGCTCGGCCTCGGCGCGTTCGTCCGGCGCGGCGAACACCGCGTCGAGCACCACAGCCTGGCCGGCCGACAGCACGGTGCGGGCCTGGGCGAACAGCTCGGCGTAGACGGCCTCCGAGGCCGCTCTGGTGTAGGCCTCGGGCGGCAGCCGGTCGGTGAGCGCCACGCCCGCCTGGCGCTTGCGCAGCACGTCGGTGCGCAGATGGACCGCCCCGGGGGGGCGGCCGAGGGCAGGGGCAAGCCGGCGCGCGATAGTCGTCTTGCCGGTTCCGGACAGTCCGCCGACGGCGACGAGGCGGGCCGGCACCGGCTCCAGGAAGCCGCAGGCGTGGTGGAAGGCGTCGCTCGCGTCACGCCCGGCGTCGGGGCGTTCGCTCTCGTCGATCAAGCGCAGCCGCGCCGCACCCGCCTTTGCGCGGATCGCGGCCCGCATCATCAGGAAGAAGGGAAAGGCCTCCAGCGCCGCCAGATCCCCCGCGTCGCCGTGGACCGTCAGGTAGCGGTTGAAGATGCGCGAGGCGCCGGCGGGATACCCGTGGCGCCAGACGTCCATCACCAGGAACGCGAGGTCGTAGAGCACGTCGCCGGTGGCGATACGGTCATCGAACTCGATGGCATCGAAGAAGCGCGGGGCGCCGTCGATCATCGCGACGTTGCCGAGGTGGCAGTCGCCGTGGATGTGGCGGATCTTGCCTTCCCTGCCGCGCGCTTCCAGCAGCGGTCGGATCGCGGCAAGCGTGTCGCGGGCCCGGCCATCGAGCCGGTCCGCGTCGTCGACCGCGAACAGGTCGGGGGCGGCGGCGAACGAGGCGGCGTTGTCGTCGAGATAGCTGCCGAGGTCGTCGATCCACGGCCCTCCGTCCCGGCGCGGCGCGACCGCATGGGCCTCGACCAGCCGGTCTGCAAGCATGTCGAGCACATCGGCGGGCAGCGGGGCGTCGAGGATCGCGTGGTCGAGGGTCGCGGTCTCGTCGAAACGCTGCATGTGCACGGCCCACTCGACCGGCACGCCGTCCCCGTCGATCGCCAGCCCGCCGGCCGGATCGCGGGTGATCGGCACCACGCCGCGGTAGATCTCGCCGGCATAGGCGCGATTGACCTCCAGCTCGCGGTCGCAGGCCGCCTTCCGCCGCTCCAGGGTGGAGAAATCCAGGTAGGCGTACTTGACCGGCCGCTTGACCTTGTAGACGTCGTCGCCGGCCAGGAAGACCATCGCTGCATGGGTATCGATCCGGCGCGTGCGTGCGCCGCCATGGGTCGCCGGATCCTCCAGGAAGGCGATCACCGCAGCCTGCCCGTCCTGGTCCGAAGCGTTCGGTTCGGCGCTCATGTCGTCCTCCGGAAAGCGGCAGTCGGAAATACGCCCGAAGTCTGGGCGCCGGTTTGACCCGCATCAAGGCGTCTGCGCCGACGGTGTCGTCGTGTCGCAAGCGGCTGCTGCGCTTGACCGGCAAGGCGAAACCTGCGGAGCATCGGCGCGGGGCCTCGAACCGATCGTCCGTCCGGACAGAACCGTCCGATGCCCCGGAGCGTTCCATGACCCGATGCCCCGATCCGGCGCGCGGTCAGGGCGCACAGCCGTACGCTGCGCAGGAAGACGGCGCGGGAGGAAGCCCAGCAGGGGTTTCCGGCCGGATCGACCCGATCTGGACGGGAACGACCTGCTCACACGATTGGATCTGGAGCCAAGGTTTCGGTCCGGCGATGTCGGCCGACGGGATGCGGCTCCAGCCGCCGATTGCCAGGAGAAGACGATGAGCGACACCGAACTGAAGAGAATCCGCCTCAATCTCGCGCGCACCAAGGAATTCCCGAACGGCTCGGCCAGGCACGGCTACGAGTTCTTCGCGCCGCTGGACGAAGACGGCCACATCGATGCCGAGGCGTGGCGCACGGTCCGCGAGAAATGCACCGTGCGGCGCTTCTGGGCCGACGAGGAGTGGGACATCGGCCATCTCGTGCACGGTCCCGGCGGGCGCTGGGCCTTTCGCTACGACATCGATGGCGACGAGGACGATGAGAGCGGCTACCGATTCGGCGCCCACGCCTTCGTCCCGGGCGAGTACGTGTCGGTGCGCGACGACGACGACGAAATGCACACGTTCACCGTCGTGACGGTGGAGGACGCGTAGCGCCTCGCGCGGCTTGCCGCACCCTTTCACCGTCCAGGCATGAAAAAGCCCGGCCTCGCGAGAGGCCGGGCTTTCCCGTTTCAGTCGGGTATTTGTCTGCTCAGTGGGCGGCGGCAACCGCCCGCTTCGCCATCACCGTTACCAGGTGCGCGCGGTATTCCTGCGAGCCGTGCAGGTCGCCCATCATGTCGTCGGCCGGTACGGTGATCGAGGCGACCGCATCCGGCGACCAGTTGGAGGCGAGGGCGGATTCCATCTCGGGCACGCGGAAGACGCCGCCGTCGCCGGCACCGGTCACCGCCACGCGGATAGAGCCGTCCTTCAGCTTCACCGCCATCACGCCGCACATGGCATAGCGCGAGGCGGGGTTGCGGAACTTCTCGTAGCCGGCCTTCTCGGGGACCGGGAACGAGATCTTCACGACGATCTCGTCGTCCTCGAGCGCCGTCTCGAACATGCCCGTGAAGAACTCGTCCGCCGAGATCGCCCTCTTGTTGGTGTGCACCGTGGCGTTGAGGCCGACGAGGGCGGCCGGATAGTCGGCGGCCGGGTCGTTGTTGGCGATGGAGCCGCCCATGGTGCCCATGTTGCGGACGGCCGGGTCGCCGATCACCCCGGCCATCTCGGCGAGCGCCGGGATCGCGTTCTTCACCGTCTCCGACGACATCACCTCGTAGTGGGTGCTGGCGGCGCCCACGGTGAGGGTGTCGCCGTCGAGGGAGATCCCCTTCAGCTCGGGGATCCGGGTGACGTCGATGAGATCGGACGGCGCGGCGAGCCGCTGCTTCATGGTGGCCAGCAGCGTCTGGCCGCCGGAGAGGAACTTGCCGTCTTCCGCGCCGCCGAGCTTGGCGACGGCGTCGTCCAGCGAAGTCGCTTTGGAGTAGTGCGTGGCGTACATGGTCCTGTCCTTACTCGGAGTTATGCGGCGACCGCGTTCGGGGACGATCTCTTCAGCGCCTGCCAGACCCTGAGCGGGGTGGCGGGCATCGCGAGCTCGTTGGTGCCGATCGCATTGGTGAGGGCGTTGATGAGCGCCGGCGGCGAGCCGATCGCGCCCGCCTCTCCGCAGCCCTTCACGCCGAGCGGGTTGCCCGGGCAGACGGTCTCCGTCGTCATCACCTTGAACGACGGGAGATCTTCGGCGCGCGGCATGCAGTAGTCCATGAACGAGGCGGTGAGCAGCTGGCCCGACTCGTGGTCGTAGACGCAGCCCTCCATGAGGGCCTGGCCGATGCCCTGGGCGAGGCCGCCGTGGACCTGACCCTCGACGATCATCGGGTTGATGATGCGGCCGAAGTCGTCGGCGGCTACGAACTGGACGATCGTCGTCACGCCGGTGTCCGGATCGACCTCAACCTCGCAGACGTAGCAGCCGGCCGGGAAGGTGAAGTTGGTCGGATCGTAGAAGGAGGTCTCCTTCAGGCCCGGCTCCATCCCCTCCGGCATGTTGTGGGCGGTGTAGGCGGCGAGGGCCACCTCGTGGAAGGCCAGGCTCCGGTCGGTGCCGGCGACCTTGAAGCTGCCGTCCTCCAGCACGATGTCGCTTTCCGCCGCCTCCATCAGGTGGGCGGCGAGCTTCTTCGCCTTGGCTTCGACCTTGTCGAGGGCCTTGAAGACGGCAGAGAGGCCGACGGCGGCCGAGCGCGAGCCGTAGGTGCCCATGCCGAACTGCACCTTGTCGGTGTCGCCGTGGACGATCGACACGGAATCGGTCGGCACGCCGAAGCGCTCGTTGACGATCTGGGCGAACGTCGTCTCGTGGCTCTGGCCGTGGCTGTGGGTGCCGGTGAGCACCTCGATGGTGCCGACCGGGTTGACCCGCACCTCCGCCGACTCCCAGAGCCCGACGCCGGCCCCGAGCGAGCCCACCGCCTGGGACGGCGCGATGCCGCAGGCCTCGATGTAGCAGGACAGTCCGATGCCGCGCTTCTTGCCACGGCGCTCGGCCTCGGCCTTACGGGCCGGGAAGCCGTCGTAGTCGGCGGCGGCGAGGGCGGCCGACATGCTCGCTTCGTAGTCGCCCGCATCGTAGGCCATGATCACCGGCGTCTGGTGCGGGAAGGTCCGCACGAAGTTCTTGCGGCGCAGTTCGGCCGGGTCGACGCCGAGTTCGCGCGCCGCCGTTTCCATCAGCCGTTCGACGACGAAGGTCGCCTCGGGCCGGCCGGCGCCGCGATAGGCGTCGACGGGGGTGGTGTTGGTGTAGACCGCCTGCACTTCCGCGAAGACCTGCGGGATCGCGTACTGGCCCGACAGCAGCGTGGCGTAGAGGTAGGTGGGGACCGCCGACGAGAAGGTCGACATGTAGGCGCCGAGGTTGGCGACCGTCTTCACCCTGAGGCCGATGACCTTGTGGTCGGCGTCGAGCGCCAGCTCGGCATGGGTGACGTGGTCGCGGCCATGGGCGTCGGTCAGGAAGGCCTCGGTGCGGTCGGAGACCCATTTCACCGGGCGCCCGCCGATCTGCTTGGAGGCCCACAGGCAGGCCGTCTCTTCCGGGTAGATGAAGATCTTGGAGCCGAAGCCGCCGCCGACGTCCGGGGCGATGACGCGCAGCTTGTGCTCGGGCGCCATGCCGACGAAGGCCGACAGCACCAGACGGGCGACATGCGGGTTCTGGCTGGTGGTGTAGAGGGTGAAATGCTCGCCGCCCGGGTCGTAGGAGCCGATCGCCGCGCGCGGCTCCATCGCGTTGGGGACGAGCCGGTTGTTGATGAGATCCAGCCGGGTGACGTGCGCGGCGCGGGCGAACTGCTCCTCCGTCGCGGCTTCCTCGCCGATGGTCCAGTCGTAGATCAGGTTGTTTTCGGCTTCCGGATGGATCAGCGGCGCCCCGGCCTCGGTGGCCCGGGCGGGGTCGGTGACGGAGGGCAGGATCTCGTAGTCGATCTCGACGGCCTCCGCGGCGTCCCGGGCCTGGTTGCGGGTTTCGGCGATGACGATGGCGACCGCGTCGCCGACGTAGCGGACCGTCTCCGCCGCCAGCGCCGGGTGGGCGCCCATCTTCATCGGCGTGCCGTCCCGGGAATGGATCATCCAGCCGCAGATCAGCGGACCGAGACTGTCGGCGGCGAGATCCTGGCCCGTCAGGACGCCGACGACGCCCGGCATGGCCCGGGCCGCAGCCGTATCGATCGAGCGGATCTTCGCATGGGCGTGCGGCGACCGCACGAAGGCACCATGCGTCGTGTCCTTCATGCTGATGTCGTCGGTGTACTGGCCCCGGCCGGTGATGAACCGCCGATCTTCCTTGCGCAGCAAGCGTGCGCCGAACCCTTCCGCACCCATAATTTCGTCCTCCCGATCGAAAAGCGCCGTTCTCCGGCTTTTGCTGCGTGGATTATTCGGCTGCTTCGGCAACCTCCGACGACTGCGCCGCGGCCTGAATGGCCTTCACGATGTTGTGGTAGCCGGTGCAGCGGCAGATGTTGCCCTCGAGCTCGTGGCGGATGGTCTGCTCGTCGAGGCTCGCGCCGTGACGACGGACGATGTCGACGCCCATCATGATCATGCCCGGCGTGCAGAAGCCGCACTGCAGCCCGTGATGCTCGCGAAAGGCGGCCTGCATCGGATGCAGCTGGGTGCCGGTGGCGAGACCCTCGATCGTGGTGATCTCGGCGCCGTCGGCCTGGCCGACCAGGACGGTGCACGACTTCACGGCCTTGCCGTTCATGTGGATCACGCAGGCGCCGCACTGGGTCGTGTCGCAGCCGACGTGGGTTCCCGTCATGCCCAGTGTCTCCCGAAGAAAGGACACGAGCAGGGTGCGATCCTCAACGTCGCCCGACACGGAGCGTCCGTTGACGGTCATGGAAACGGTGGTCATCCAGTCCTCCCTTACTGCGCGGCGGCCGTGCCCGTACGTCCCGGGCCCGGCCCGCGCTTACTTTGGCCGTATCTCGACTTCCATCAATTAAAAACTAGCAGGAGTACGATGACGACCGCAAAGGCAATCAGTCCCCACATCCACGGTCCGCCGAACGTTCCCTTGCCGGCTTCCACCTCAACCCGTTCTTCGACATCGTGATATCGTTCCTCGACCTGGTGCTCGAACTCCTCCAGGGAGGACTCGTGCTTCGCCGGTGCGGCGGGCTTTGGCGCCGGTGCGGCAGCCGCCGAGGCGGGAGCGGGGGCGGGTTCGGCCGTTGCGGGGGCCGTGGCCGCAGGGGCGGCAGTGGCGGCCGGGGTCACAGGGGCGGCCGCGGCCGGTGCCTCCGAAGTCACGGTTCCGCCGGTGGCCGAGGCGTCGCCGACCTTCTGCGACAGGCAGGAGAAGAACTCATCGGCGTACTTCTTGGCGGTCGAATCAACCAGGCGCGAGCCGAGCTGGGCGAGCTTGCCGCCGATCTGCGCGGTCGCCTTGTAGGTGAGCAGCGTCTCGCCGTCGTGTTCGGCGAGGTTCACGTCGGCGCCGCCCTTGGCAAACCCGGCAACGCCGCCCTTGCCTTCGCCGGAGATCGTGTAGCTGGTCGGCGGATTGAGGTTCTGCAGGGTGACGTTGCCCGTGAAGGTCGCCTTCACCGGGCCGACCTTCGCCTGCACGACCGCGGACATCTCGGTGTCCGACGTCTTTTCGAGCGACTTGCAGCCCGGGATGCACGCCTTGAGGATCTCGGGGTCGTTGAGGGCCTGCCAAACCGCATCACGGCTTGCCGGGATCCGATATTCCCCTGACATTTCCATGGAACGCGAACTCCTTTTTCTGATGAACCCGTCGCCGGGCAATTGAGCAGTCGATCTGTTCGCCAGCGTGGCACCGGCATTCGCGGGCTACCTTGCCGCGTCGCCCGGCGCGGAGCAACTGGCCGCTGCGCATCGCGTTTTTTGCGCCGGCGTGGGTGCCTGCCACGATGCGCCCGGCGAATTGGGGTGATAAGAGGTGCCGATGTCCTGTTCGCCCGCTTCCCCGACCCCCATACCGCCCGCCGGCGCATCGCCCGGCCTGCCGTCCGGCCTCACCGCCCTCGTCAGCGACGGGTGGGCGGACTATGCGCTCCTCGATTGCGGCGCCGGTCAGAAGCTCGAGCGCTATGGCCGCTTCACCGTGGTCCGGCCCGAGCCCCAGGCGATGTGGCGCCGGCATCTTCCCGAGGCGGTCTGGGAGAAGGCCGACGCGGTCTTCACCGGCAGCGAGGACGACGACGGGCCCGGCCGCTGGCGCACGTCGCGTGCGGTGCCGGAAACATGGAAAATGTCCTACGACGCGGCGACGTTCCATGGCCGTCTCACGAATTTCCGCCATCTCGGCGTGTTCCCGGAGCAGCGGGCTCACTGGGACTGGATGGCCGAGCGCGTCAAGGCGAGCGGCAAGCGCGATTTCAAGGTGCTCAACCTGTTCGGCTACACCGGCGTCGCCTCGCTGCTGCTAGCGGCGGCGGGCGCGGCGGTGACCCATGTCGACGCGTCCAAGAAGGCGATCGGCTGGGCGCGCGACAACCAGGCGCTGTCGCGCCTCGACGACCGGCCGATCCGCTGGATCTGCGAGGACGCGGCGAAGTTCGTCGCCCGCGAGACCCGGCGCGGCTCGGTCTATGACGGCATTCTGCTCGATCCGCCGAAGTTCGGTCGGGGACCGAAGGGCGAGACGTGGCAGGTGTTCGAGAGCCTGCCGCCGCTGCTGTCGGACCTGCGCAAGATCGTCTCCGACGATGCCGGCTTCGTCGTCCTCACCGCCTATGCGATCCGGGCATCGGCGCTGGCCGCGCACGGACTGATGGCGGAGACGTTCGGCGACCTCGGCGGCGCGCTCGAGAGCGGCGATCTGGCGATTCGCGAGGACGGCGGACGGCTGCTCCTTCCCACCTCCCTGTTTTCCAGATGGTCACGCTGATGAGCACCGAAGCCCCCCGCGCCGGCGCCATCAAGACGGTCACCAGCGCCGCCAACCCGGTGGTGAAGGAGATCCGGGCGCTCACCCAGCGCAAGCACCGCGCCGAAACCGGCCTGTTTCTCGCCGAAGGCCTGAAGCTGGTGGCGGATGCGCTGGAAGCGGATTGGCCGGTGCGCACCGTCGTGGTGTCGGATGACTTCGAGAGCCAGCCGATGACCGCCCAGACGGCCGCCACGGCGCGCGCCCGCGGGGCGCTGATCGTCAAGGCGAGCGGATCGATCATGGCGCGGCTGACGCGGCGCGAGAACCCGCAGGCCGTCATCGGCGTCTTCCGCCAGCGCTTCGCGGATCTGGATGCCGTCCTCGCCAATCCGGGGCCCGTGTGGGTGGGGCTCGAGGATGTCCGCGATCCCGGCAATCTCGGCACCATCATCCGGACCGTCGATTCGGTTGCCGGCGCCGGCATCGTGCTGATCGGCGACACCACCGATCCGTTCGGCCTGGAGGCCGTGCGCGCGACGATGGGCTCGATCTTCCACGTGCCGATGGTGAAGACCAGCCGCGAGGCGTTCCTCGCCTGGCGGGCGCAGTATCCGGGCAAGGTGGTCGGCGCGCATCTTGCCGGCGCGGTCGACTATCGCACCGTGGCGACGGACGAGCCGGTGATGCTGCTGATGGGCACCGAGCAGCGCGGCCTGTCGGACGCGCTGACGGCGGCGTGCGACCAGCTGGCAAAGATCCCGATGGCGGGACACGCGGACTCGCTCAATCTCGCCGTGTCGACCGGCGTGATGCTCTACGAACTCGGGCGAAACCGGCTCGCGCTGTAGAGGATTGGCCGCTCGGGCGGGATCGCCAGAGCGGCGCGAAACGTCTCCATGCCGGTTCCCGCTGGTGCGCCGGCGTGCCGTCAGCTCGCGTGGCGGCTGGCGTCGGCACCATAGTAGTTGATGTAGCGGCTGGAGATCCCGGACACCGGCAGAACGATCAGCACGTCGGTGGTGTTGAACTGGTGGTCGACCACCGCACCGTCGCCGATGAAGGCGCCCAGCCGCAGATAGCCCTTGATGAGCGGCGGCAGCGCATGCAGCGCGGCACGCGCGTCGACGGCCTCCTTCGGCATCCGGTTCATGCTGGTGTAGCGCTCGGGCAGCGCCTGCACGCGCCATTCATCGGGCGCGAGGCAATTGTGGTGCAGGAATGAGAGCGGCGTCGCGAGGCGCTCCGGGTCGGTGCCCTCGAGGCTGGCGCAGCCGATCATCACGTCGACGCCGTGCATCAGCACGTAGGACCAGACGCCGTGCCAGAGAAGCTCGACGGTGCGCTTGTTGCGGTACGGCTTCAGCACGCAGGAGCGGCCGAGCTCCATGAAGCGCAGGTTCGGATGCGAATCGATGATCGGCTGAACGTCGTACTCGCCGGAGGTGTAGAAGCCGCCGTTGAGGTCGGCGGTTTCCTGGCGCAGCAGCCGGTAGGTGCCGACCACCTGGGGCTTGCGCCGGCGGAACGCCTTCTGCGGGGCCTCGTGATCGAGGACGAGCATGTGATCGCAGAGCGCGTCGTAGGAGTCCTGGTCGCGCCGCGTTGCAAGCACATTGATGTCGGGAATCGCCGCCATTTCCTCATAGAACACCCGGTAGCGGATGTTCTGGGCCTTGCGCACTTCGGCCGCGGTCCGGGCGAGCCGGACCTCCAGCGGCCCGAGCTGGCCGAGGCTCGGCGAAAAACGGTCGCGCGGCGTAAAGCGGCCGTTGGCGAACCGCATTCCGGGAATCCATCGAACCGGGCGGCCATACGGTCGGTCGGCGGGAACAGATCGTCTCATGGATGGCTTTGGTGTCATTCGCTCATTGGCCGGCCGTCTGGCCCCCTCAGTCCGCTCTCAATCCACCGCCTAATGTGGGAGCGGAACGAATTCCAGCCGCTGCGGGCGAATGCTCAAACTCTGACCTGAGCGTCATCCCACCCGCTTGCTTGTTTGAAGCCGACCATACTTTTCCGGGCAAGCCGTGACAATCGGCACCCATTAAATTGTGCCGGCAGTGCGCCGGCGCAACAGCCCGGGTCAGCCGGCCAGCGTCTGCTCGATGAGGGCGAAGGCTTCCGCGACCGTTTCGAGCCGGACCTGTGCCCGTCCGACATCTCCGAATCGGCGCTCCCGGTGCAGTGTCGGGCGGCCGGTGCGGGCGACCGCGAAGTGGACCAGGCCGACCGGTTTTTCCTCGGTCCCGCCGCCCGGCCCGGCGACGCCGGAGACGGCGACGGTCACGTCGGCAATGGAGCGGGCCAGCGCCCCCTTGGCCATCGCCCGGACCACCCCTTCGCTGACGGCGCCCTGTTCCTCGATGAGGTCGGCGGCGACGCCCAGAAGCTCTCGCTTGGCGGCGTTCGAGTAGGTCACGAAGCCGCGATCGACGACGTCGGACGACCCGGCTACCTCGGTCAGCGTCGCCGCGATCAGACCGCCGGTGCACGATTCGGCGGTGGCCAGCATCACGCCGCGCTCCCGGCACAGCTGGAGGAGCGACGTCGCCGAAGCGATCAGGGTTGCGGATGTGGTCATGGGACCTCCTGGAGCAATTCCCGTTCCGATCGAAGCGATCCCGGCAAAGGGGATTTGCTCAACATATGTGAATCGGAAGCCGTTGTTGTCGACCAGGCGATCCGCCCGGTCGGAAGGGGCCTCAGCTTCCGCCCTCCGGCGACGAGGGGAGGGAAACGGTTGCGGTGGCGCTCGCGGCGATGCCCTCGCGCCGGCCGGTGAAGCCGAGCGTCTCGCTGGTGGTGGCCTTCACGGCGACCCGGTCGAGCGAGAGGCCGGCGATCTCCGCGATGCGGGCGCGCATGGCGTCGCGATGCGGTCCGATCTTCGGCCTCTCGCAGATGATGGTGAGGTCGAGATGGGTGATGCGGCCGCCCCGGGCCGCGACCTTCTGCACGGCGAATGCCAGGAACGCGTCCGAGGCTGCGCCTTTCCAGCGCGCGTCGGTCGGCGGAAAGTGCGCGCCGATGTCGCCGTCGGCGAGCGCGCCGAGGATCGCGTCGGTCAGGGCATGAAGGCCGACATCGGCGTCCGAGTGGCCGACGAGGCCCTGGTCATGGGCGATGTCGATGCCGCCGATGGTGACCGACGTGCCGGGCCCGAAGCGGTGCACGTCATAGCCGGAGCCGACGCGGACGTCCGTCAGCGGCGCGCCGGCGGCCGTCAGGTGCGCGCCGGCCTCGGCGATGTCTGCGGCGGTGGTCAGCTTCCGGTTCATCGGGTCTCCCGGCACGATCGCGACGGTCAGTCCGTCCCATTCGGCGATGCTCGCATCGTCGGTGAATCGGTCGGGGTCGTCCATCGCCGCGCGTCGGTGGGCCTCCAGCAGCGCCGAGAAGCGGAAGGCCTGCGGCGTCTGCACCGTCCACAGGCCGTCGCGCGGCACCGTTTCGATGACCCGCCCGGCGCCATCGACGCGCTTGACGGTGTCGGTGACGGGGAGGGCGGGAATCGCGCCGTCGGCATGGCCGACGGCCTCCAGAAGCCGGTCGATGAGCGGCGGGGCGACAAATGGCCGGACGCCGTCGTGGATGAGGACGATGTCGGGCGCCTCAGCCGCGAGCGCTTCCAGCCCGAGCCGTACGGAGACCTGCCGCGAGGCGCCGCCCGCAATGGGCGGCGAGACGCGCGGGTCGCCGGTTGCCGCCTCCACGTAGAGGTCCGCGTCGTCCGGGTGGATGACGCAGCAGACCCGGGAGACGCGCGGATGCGCGAGCAGGGACCGCAGCGTCCAGGTCAGGACGGCCGCCCCGCCGATCCGTCGGTACTGCTTGGGCAGCGGCGCGGCCGGATCGGCCGCACGCACGCCCCGTCCCGCTGCGACGACGAGGGCCGCGACCCGAATTCCGCCGTTTTCTTCACCGTTCACCAAGGCCCAATCCGTTCCCTCGTTCCTTGCACCTTCACGCCAATCGTTTAGTTCGTGATCGCTGCAACCGACAAGGCACGGAGTTGCTTGCTGTTGCCTCAGAAATGGCTACATTATAGGCAACGCATAATTTTGCGTAGAGAGTAGGCATGCCGGACCCCTCTTCCCCCCCGGCCTTCCGGATAGATCGCCTGTCGGTTCCGAACAGGGTGCTGCTTGCGCCGATGTCCGGCGTCAGCGACCTCCCGTTTCGCCGCATTGCCCATCGATTGGGCGCTGGCCTCGTCTTTTCGGAGATGGTGGCCGGCGACCGTCTGCTTGCCGGCGACATCGAGGCGACTTCGAAGGCCGACTGCGCCGACATGTCGCCGCGGGCGGTGCAGCTTGCCGGCTGCCGCGCCGACTATCTGGCCGAGGCGGCGCGCTTTGTCGAGGCGAACGGCGCCGATCTCGTGGATATCAACATGGGGTGCCCCGCCAAGAAGGTCACCGGCGGCCTGGCGGGATCGGCGCTGATGCGGGACCTCGACCATGCCGTGTCGCTCATCCGCGCCGTGGTCGCGGCGGTGTCCGTTCCGGTCACGGTGAAGATGCGGCTTGGCTGGGACGAGGCGACCATCAATGCGCCGGAACTCGCCCGGCGCGCAGAGGACGAGGGCGCGAAGCTCGTCACCGTGCATGGACGCACGCGCCAGCAGTTCTACAAGGGCCAGGCGAACTGGGACGCGATTCGGGAGGTGGTCGAGGCCGTCTCGATCCCGGTCGTGGCGAACGGCGACTGCGCCACGGCGGCCGATGCGCGCGAGATGCTCGCCCGATCGGGCGCCGCGGCGATCATGGTGGGCCGTGCGGCCACCGGAAAGCCATGGCTTCCCGGGGCGATCGCCCGGGCCCTCGATGCCGGCTGCGCCGACGCGGTCGCACCGGATGCGGGAACGCTTGCCGCCATCAGCGCCGGCCATTTTTCGGCTTGCGTCGATCACTACGGCGACGATGTCGGCGTGCGGACCGCGCGCAAGCATCTGGCCGCCGCCCTCGAGCACACCGTCGCGACCGGATGCGCCAGCGACAGGCCGCATCTGCGCCGCGCGATTCTCACCGAAACGAAGCCGGAGGCCGTCCTGCGCCTTCTGGCGGTCTGGTTCGACGAAACCCCAAAGGAGCAAGCGGCATGACAGACGCGCGGGCCTTCCTGTCCGAAGCGATGCTCGACGCCCTGCCGCATCCGATCGTGCTCCTCGACGAGAGCGACCGAATCCGCGCGGCGAACAGTGCCGCCGAGGCGTTCTTCCAGGCGAGCCTTCCGGTTCTCAAGCGGACCCGGCTCGCCGACCTGATTCCGTTCGGCAGCCCGCTGTTGGCACTCCTCATGCAAGTGCGAACGCGCGGGGGGGCGGTTGCGGAGTACCGCATTGATCTGTCCTCACCGCGGCTTGGCGCCGACCGCATGGTCGACATCTACGCCGCCCCCACATCCGAAGAGACGCGCGACATCGTGGTGATGCTGCAGGAACGCACGATGGCCGACAAGATGGACCGTCAGCTCACATCGCGCGGCGCGGCACGAACGGTCACCGGCCTGGCCGCGATGCTGGCGCACGAGATCAAGAACCCGCTTTCGGGCATTCGGGGGGCGGCGCAGCTTCTCGAGCCGAGCCTGAACGAGGAGGATCGCCCGCTCGCCCGGCTGATCACCGACGAGACCGACCGCATCGTGAAGCTCGTCGACCGCATGGAGGTGTTCAGCGACGAGCGGCCGATCGAGCGGGAGCCGGTGAACATCCACGCCGTGCTCGAGCACGTCAAACGGCTGACCGCCTCGGGGTTCGCGCGGCAGGTCCGGATCGTCGAGGAATACGACCCCTCGCTGCCGCCGGTGCTGGCCAACCGCGACCAGCTCATCCAGGTGTTCATCAATCTGGTGAAGAACGCGACCGAGGCGATCGGCGACCGGCACGATGGCGAGATCGTGCTGTCGACCGCCTTCCGGCCGGGCATCCGGCTCTCGATGCCGGGCAGCACGGACCGGGTCAGCCTGCCGATGGAATTCTGCGTGCGCGACAATGGGTCGGGCGTGCCGGAAGACATCCTGCCGCACCTGTTCGATCCGTTCATCACCACGAAGACCAACGGGTCGGGTCTCGGCCTCGCGCTCGTCGCGAAGATCATCGGCGATCATGGCGGTGTCATCGAATGTGACACCAGCAACGGCGGCACGACGTTCCGGATCCTCATGCCGGCCTTCTTCGAAATCAAAGGCCACCAGGGCGGCCAGGCTACGGAGCACTAATGTCCCAGGGAACAATCCTCGTCGCCGACGACGACGCGGCCATTCGCACCGTCCTCAATCAGGCGCTGTCGCGCGTCGGGTACGATGTCCGGCTGACGTCGAACGCCACGACGCTATGGAACTGGGTCAGCCAGGGCCTGGGCGATCTGGTCATCACCGACGTGGTGATGCCCGACGAAAACGCGTTCGACCTCATTCCCCGGATCAAGCGGATCCGGCCGGACCTGCCGATCGTGGTGATGAGCGCGCAGAACACGTTCATGACGGCCATCAAGGCGTCCGAGCGCGGCGCCTACGAGTATCTGCCGAAGCCCTTCGACCTGAAGGAGCTGACCTCGATCATCGGGCGGGCGCTCGCGGAACCGAAGACGCCCCGCGACACCGAGCAGGCGGCGGATTCCGGCGAGAAGATCCCGCTCGTCGGCCGGTCTCCCGCCATGCAGGACATCTACCGGGTCCTCGCCCGGCTGATGCAGACCGACCTGTCGGTGATGATCGTGGGCGAGTCCGGAACCGGCAAGGAGCTCGTCGCCCGGGCCCTCCACGACTACGGCAAGCGCCGCAAGGGGCCGTTCGTCGCCATCAACATGGCGGCCATCCCCAAGGATCTCATCGAGGCGGAGCTGTTCGGCCACGAGAAGGGGGCGTTCACCGGGGCGGCCACCCGCCACGCCGGCCGCTTCGAGCAGGCCGAGGGCGGGACCCTGTTCCTCGACGAGATCGGCGACATGCCGATGGAGGCGCAGACGCGGCTGCTGCGCGTGCTGCAGCAGGGCGAGTACACGACGGTCGGCGGGCGCACCCCGATCAAATCGAACGTGCGCATCGTCGCCGCCACCCACCGCGACCTGCGCCAGCTGATCCGCCAGGGACTGTTCCGCGAGGATCTGTTCTTCCGGCTGAACGTGGTGCCGATCCGCATTCCGCCGCTGCGCGAGCGGCGGGAGGACATTCCGGATCTGGTCCGCCACTTCTTCGTGGAGATCGAAAAGGAAGGCCTGGCCCCGAAGCGCATCGAGCAGGACGCGCTGGAACGCCTGCAGGCCTATCGCTGGCCCGGCAACGTGCGCGAACTGGAGAACCTGGTGCGTCGCCTCGCGGCGCTCTATCCCCAGGACGTCGTCAACGCCGCCCTGATCGAGCACGAGCTGGAACAGGCGGATGCGCCGGTTTCCATGGAGGACGAGGGGTCGGAAGGGCGCGACGACGAGACGCTGCCGCTGTCCGTCGAGCGGCACCTGAATGCCTATTTCACCAGCTTCGGAAACCAGCTCCCACCGCCGGGGCTCTACCACCGGATCATCCGGGACGTGGAGTATCCGCTGATCTCGGCAGCGCTGGCGGCCACGCGCGGCAATCAGATCAAGGCGGCCGAGCTGCTGGGCGTCAATCGCAACACCCTGCGCAAGAAGATCCGCGACCTGGACATCCAGCTGATCCGCTGGAACCGCTGAAGCGAAGCCGGCAATCGCGGGCGCGTCCTGACTGGGGCGGGGCGCGGCCTTGCGCGGATCGATCGTTCCCGGGCGGGGATTGGCCTACCGGATGCGCATCATCGCCGGCAGGAGCACCGGGCCCTGGCCGCAGGAGATGCCCCGGGCGTAGCACAGCACCTTGTCCGACAGGACCGACGGCGTTCCGTGGAAGGCAACCGCCGAGGCCGCGATCGGGCCGACCATCAGGGTGGCCATCAGTGCGCCGGCGGAAATGGCCTGGATCAGGGTGCGGGTCATGGGGGATACTCCGGTTCACAATCGGGAGCGCCGGGTTGGTGGCGCCGTGTTGATTGCGAGACTGACGGAGTGGCCCTGAACCGATCCTGAGCCGGTCTTTTAGCTGGGGTTCAGAATGATGAATCGCCCGCCGGAATGGCGGGCTGCGGCGCTGTCGGACTTCGCCCTGGACACGACGAAAGGCGCCGGCGGCCTCTCTCGAAGGCCATCCGGCGCGGGCGGGTAAGACTTGCAGAAAGGCGGGCGGCTACTGCTGAAAGCCCTGCAGGTTTGCGAGCATGCGGGCTTCGGCACACTCGGACCCGGTCATGCCGCAGGGCATGCGTTCGGTGATGACGCCGGGCTCGCGATTGAGGCGCGCGGCGCTGGCGAAGAGGACGGTCGGGCCGACTGCGATGACGGCGAGAATGGCGCCACCACAGATCGCCTGGAGAGCGATGCGGATCATGGTCGACGGCTCCTTATCGTATCCGGATCTTATCCAGCCAAGGGGCCGACGCGATGGCGGCGGCCTCTCGCCTGGGCGGGTCGCTGCCCACCTCCGTTCCCCAGAGCCTATTCCGTAGGCGTTAAGAGAAGCTGAATCCCGGCCGGACCGTCAAACCAAGGCTTGACGAAGTCCTCGCGATGGAGGATCACCGAAGCCATGAAGACGCACGTCGCTGCAGCCATCATCTGCGGGATCATTATTAACAGCTAGCGCTCGCTGGCTGTGGCCGTCTTCTTCTGCCCAAACGGACAATCGGAAGAGATCACGGACCCGGCCGGCGACGGAGGGATTTGGGCATGGCGCCTGAGAGCACGATCTCGCTCCACAACACGCTGACGCGACGCAAGGAGCCGTTCGAGCCGATCGATCCGGCGAACGTGCGCATGTACGTCTGCGGGCCGACGGTCTACGACCGCGCCCACATCGGCAATGCGCGCCCGGCGATCGTGTTCGACGTGCTGTTCCGGCTGCTGCGCCATGTCTACGGCGACCCGCACGTCACCTACGTGCGCAACATCACCGACGTCGACGACAAGATCAACGCGCGGGCGGCCGAGCGCGACATCACCATCCGCGAACTGACCGAGACGACGCTCGCCGAATACTCTGACGACGTGGCCGCGCTGCAGTGCCTGCCGCCGACCCATCAGCCGCGGGCGACCGAGCACATCGGCGACATGGCGGCGATGATCGAGGCCCTGGTCGCCTCCGGCCACGCCTACGTCGCGGAAGGCCACGTCCTCTTCGACGTGCCGTCGCTTCCGGAATACGGTCGCCTGTCGGGCCGCTCGATGGACGAGATGCTGGCCGGCGCGCGGGTCGAGGTGGCGCCCTACAAGAAGGACCCGGCCGACTTCGTGCTCTGGAAGCCGTCGGCCGCCGGGGAGCCGGGATGGCCGAGCCCGTGCGGGATCGAGGGCGAGGGGCGGCCCGGCTGGCACATCGAGTGCTCGGCGATGGCCGACCGGTTCCTCTGGACGGCGCTGGAAGACCGTCTCAGCGAGGCGGCGCGCGCCCAGCCGCATCAGTTCGACATCCACGGCGGCGGGATCGACCTCGTCTTTCCGCACCACGAGAACGAGGTTGCCCAGTCGCGCGCCTGCTTCCACACCGGCGGCATGGCGACGGTGTGGATGCACAACGGCTTCCTGCAGGTGGAGGGCGAGAAGATGTCGAAGTCGCTCGGCAACTTCATCACCATCCGCGACCTGCTGAGCACCGAGGTGTTCGGCGGCCGGACCTGGCCGGGTGAGGTGCTGCGGCTTGCGATGCTGGCAACCGACTACCGCCAGCCCATCGACTGGACGGTGAAGGGGCTGCAGGAAGCGGAGACGACCCTGCGCCGCTGGAGCCGGCGCATCGGCGACGCCGCGGCGACCGACGCCGAGCCGGACGCCGACGTGGTGGCCGCGCTTGCCGACGACCTCAACACGCCGAAGGCGATCGCCCGTCTCCACGGGATCGCCAAATCCATCAGTCAGGACGGCGCCGACCCGAAGGCGGCCGCCCGGCTGGCGGCCTCGCTGGCGCTTCTCGGCTTCGATCTGGGGTTCGCGTCCGCCGCGCAGGCGCCGCCGCCGATCCCGGAAGCCGAGATCGCCGCGATGATCGAGGCCCGGGTGGCCGCGCGCATCAACCGCGATTTTGCCGAGGCCGACCGGATCCGCGACGTGCTCGTGCAGCACGGCATCGTCCTGAAGGACGGCAAGGATCCGGAAAGCGGCCAGCTGATCACGACGTGGGAGGTTTCCAGATGACCGAGAAAGAGACGCTGACCCTCTTCGACACCACGCTGAGAGACGGCGCGCAGACCAGCGGCGTGGACTTCTCGCTGGAGGAGAAGATCGCGGTCGTCGATATCCTGGAGGCGCTCGGCGTCGACTACATCGAGGGCGGCTACCCGGGCGCCAACCCCACCGACACCGCGTTCTTCACGGTGCCGAGGACAACGCGGGCACGCTTCACCGCGTTCGGCATGACCAAGCGGGCCGGACGCTCGGCAGCCAACGATCCGGGCCTGCAGGGGCTTCTCCAGTCGGCCTCGGATTCGATCTGCTTCGTCGCCAAGGCCTGGGACTACCATGTGCGCGTCGCGCTCGGCATCTCGCTCGAGGAAAACCTCGACGGCATCGCCGACTCGGTCGGCGCCACCTTGGCGGCCGGCAAGGAGGCGCTGGTCGATTGCGAGCATTTCTTCGACGGCTACGCGGCCGATCCGGAGTTCGCGCTCGCCTGCGTGGAGACGGCGTACCGGGCCGGCGCGCGCTGGGTCATCCTGTGCGACACCAACGGCGGCACGATGCCGGACACCGTCGAAGCGGTCGTCGCCAAGGTCTGCGAACGGGTGCCGGGCAGCCATCTCGGCATCCACGCCCACGATGACACCGGCCATGCCGTCGCCAATTCGCTGGCCGCCGTGCGCGCCGGCGTGCGTCATATCCAGGGCACGCTCAACGGCCTCGGCGAACGCTGCGGCAACGCCAACCTGATCACGCTGATCCCGACGCTGAAGCTGAAGGCGCCGTACCGCGACCGGTTCGAGATCGGCGTCAGCGACGACGCGCTCGCCGACATCACGCTGCTGTCGCGGCGCTTCGACGAGCTGCTGAACCGGGCGCCGAGCCAGCATGCGCCCTATGTCGGCGTGTCGGCCTTCACCACCAAGGCGGGCATCCACGCCTCGGCGATCCTGAAGGAGCCGGAAACCTACGAGCACATCCGTCCGGAGATCGTCGGCAACCAGCGCCGGGTGCTGGTCTCCGACCAGGCGGGCAAGTCCAACCTGATCTCCAAGCTCGAGCGCTTCGGCATCAAGGTCGCCAGCGACGATCCGCGCCTCGACCGGCTGCTGAGCGAGGTCAAGCAGCGCGAGGCCGAGGGCTATTCCTACGAGGCGGCGGACGCGTCGTTCGAACTGCTGGCGCGCCGCATCCTGGGCTCGGTGCCGGACTTCTTCGAGGTGGAGTCGTTCCGCGTCATGGTCGAGCGCCGCCACAACGCGATCGGCGAGCTGGTGTCGGTCTCCGAGGCCGTGGTGAAGATCAAGGTCGGTGGCGAAACGGTGATGTCGGTGGCGGAGGGCAACGGCCCGGTGAACGCCCTCGACGTTGCGCTCCGCAAGGACCTCGGCCCCTATCAGGACGCGATCGCCGACCTCGAGCTGCTGGACTTCAAGGTCCGCATCCTCAACGGATCGACGGCTGCGGTCACCCGGGTGCTGATCGAGAGCGGGGATTCCCACGGTGCCCGCTGGTTCACCATCGGCGTGTCGCCGAACATCGTCGACGCGTCGTTCCAGGCGCTGACGGACTCGATCACCTACCGCCTCATGAAGATGAAGGCGGGCGCGGACGTGCAGGTCGCGGCGGAGTAGATCCGCGTCCGATCCGACGGGTCCGACACCCGATCGGAGGCGCGACTACAGCCCCTCGATGGGCGCCTTCATGCCGCTGCTCGCCGTGGTTCGGCCGAGCGCGTCGCGCAGGCGCGGGATCACGTCCGCGATCCTGTCGGCGACGACGAAGGTGACGTCGAGGCCCGGCCGCAGGAACGCCTCCTGGCGCATGTGCGCAAGCAGCACCGTCAGCGGCTCCCAGAAGCCCTCGATGTTGGCGAGCAGGATCGGCTTCCGGTGCTGGCCGAGCTGTGCCCAGGTCATCATCTCGACGACTTCCTCCAACGTGCCGACGCCGCCCGGCAGCGCCACGAACGCATCGGCGCGCTCGAACATGATGCGCTTGCGCTCGTGCATGTCGACGGTGGTCACGAGTTCGGTCACGTCGTTCAGCATCACCTCCCGGTCCTTCAGGAACTGGGGGATCACGCCGGTGACGGTGCCGCCGGCGGAGAGCACGGAATGGGCGAGGGTGCCCATCAGGCCGACGGAACCGCCGCCGTAGACGAGCTCCAGCCCCTCTCCGGCAAGCGCCCGGCCAAGCTCCGCCGCTGCGGCTTCGTAGGCGGGATTGATACCGTGGCCGGAGCCGCAATAGACGCAAACGCGCTTCAGATGTGTCATGGCATCGATGTGGCAGGCGGGCCGAGGGCCGTCAAGAACGCCGTCGGCCTCCGTCCGAATGGCCGGCATGCAGTTGTGTGGCTCGGATTTCGGCGCTAATAACCGGAAAGTTATTGCGATTTCGCACTTGAAGTCGAGCCGCCGCAGGCCCGATTATTCGACGACACACGCGCCGAATCAGGCTCGACAGTTCGGGCGCGCGACCCGGGGCCGGCGGCGTACCGCAATTCGTGCGCCACTGGATCGAAAATCATGAGCTCACGTTCGAGCGCTGGCGCTATCGTCTTTGTCGTCGCCATTGTGGGCATCGGTCTGTTGGCCGCCTATCGGGCGGAACGGAAGGTGCCGGACGCGGCGGGCTCCGCGCCCCCGTCGGCGTCCGTCGGCGACACCGCCGATGCGGTGGCCACCACCCCGATCGCGCCGGCGCGCGACGAGGCCGGTGCTTCCTCCGGCGCCGCGCCCGCCACGGCGGAGGCGCCCCCGGCGGCTGAACCCGAAGCCGCCGACACGGCTTCCGGCACTCCCGACCCCGCACCGCCTGCGCAGTCCGCCTCGATCGCGCCCGCGCCGGCATCCCCTGCCCAGGGCGCGCGGACGGCGGCCGCCCCTGACACGGCATCCGGCAAGCCGGGCGACGCGGACAGCGCGTCCGAGGACGCGGCGCCCACCTATGATCTGGTGCGCGTCGAGCCGACCGGCGATGCCGTCATCGCCGGCCGCGCCGGGGCCGGCGCCACCGTCGAGCTCGAAGCCAACAGCAAGGTCGTCGGATCGACTGTGGCCAACGACAGCGGCGAATGGGTGATCGTCCTCGACCAGCCGCTCGCGCCGGGCGACTACGACATCGCGCTCAGGGCGAGCGCGAAGAACGCCAAGGCGCCGACGACCTCGAACGACCGGCTCGCGGTCTCCATTCCGGCCAACCGCACCGAAACGCCGATGGTGGCGCTGTCGCGGCCCAACGCTCCGATCCAGGTGCTGCAGAAGCCGGCCGCGACCATCGAGCCCCCCGCCACCCAGGTTGCGGCCGCAGAACCGTCGCCGCCTGCGGGCGGGACGGACGCCGCCGCGTCGGCGGACGTCGCTGCATCCGGCCATCCCGCGCCCGCATCCGCCGCCGACGGCGCACCGGCATCTTCCGGCCCGGCGCAGGCGAGCGGGACGGCCGCTGGCCGTGACGGCGGGGCCGATCGCCCGAACGCGGGCGAGGAGGCGCCTGCCGCGCCGAAGGTGGCGGCACCGGCTGCCGAAGCACCCGCGCCGCCTGCCGCCGCGGCAGAGTCCGGCGCTGCCGCGGGGGCGGTCTCCACGGCGGACGCGCCGAGCGCGGCCCCGTCCGGCGCCACCGCCGGCCAGAAGGCGCCCACCCCGCAGGATGCCGTTCCGGTGACGATCGAGATCGCCGAGGCGGAAGGCAACACGTTCCGGCTGCAGGGAACGAGCAAGCCCGGCGCCGACATCTGGGTCTACCTCGCCGGCGAGTACATCGGCGAGGCCCATGCCACCGATGCCGGGCGCTGGTCGTTCGAGGCGACGATGGACTTCGAGGAGGGCGACTACAGCATCCGCGTCGACCAGGTCGCCAACCGGGCGGGCGCGGTGGCGACCCGGGCCGAGGTTCCGTTCGCCTTCAAGCGGGCCGGCAAGGGGCCTGCGGTGGCCGCTGGCGACACCAAGGTGGCGGTGCTCGGCGAAACCGAGGACGGCGTGCGGGTGCTCATCCGCCGCGGCGACAATCTCTGGACGATCGCCCACCATTTCTATGGCGACGGCTTCAGCTACGCGAACATCTACCGCGAGAACAACGGTCAGATCCGCAATCCGCACCTGATCTATCCGGGCCAGGTCTTCGTGATGCCGGGCCTGACGAAGAAGGACATCGGCGACGCCGCCAAAGGGCGCGCGCTCTGACCGATCCTCTCCGGCGCCATGTCTCGTCGGCGTGTCGGTGCGGGTGCGGATCGGCGCGGTGGGTCGCCCGTCTCCCGATTTAGACGATCGGAAGCGATCGGGACCGGCTTCGTAGCGGCGCAGCCCGAAGCGGCCGCCATCCCGCCGCTCACCGAAGTGGCGAGCCGGATCCGAGCGTCGGCGGACCGCTGAACTCAGCGCCGCGGCCGCATGCAGGTCGGAGATGGTCGGGGAAGCGGATGGAGGCGACGGCCGGAATCGAACCGGCGTGCACGGATTTGCAGTCCGCTGCGTAACCACTCCGCCACGTCGCCAACAGGGGCGAATACTTATTCGGCCTCAATCACTTAATCAAGCCCGAAAATATCTTGTGGGAACAGCTGTCCGCAGCCTTGTGGGAACTGCATTCCCCGCATGTTCCGTCACGACGCCTTCGCCTGGTCAGCCTGCCGGTGTGCCATGCGCTTCATCGTCGGCGCCATGGCCCGTTCCAGCGACCGCTTCATGTAGCCCCGGTAGGCGCTCTTGGTCCGGTGTCCTGATAGAGCCATGCCGTCCCCATCGGACAGGCCGGCATCGTCGAGCTCGTTCAGCCCGCCGTGCCGGCAGGCGTCCAGGTTGAAGCCGACAAGCCCCGCGCGTTCCGCGATCGAGCGCACGATGTGGGCAAACCTCGATCCTCGATACTGCTGCCCCTGGGGCCCGAGGATCATCGACACGCCCCGCCGCGGTAGCTTCCACAGCACCGTTTCGGCATCGGCGTAGAACAGCACCCGCTCGCCCGATTCCGGGTCCTCACCTTCCAGCGGGTGCCAGACGAACGCTCCGGTCTTGTGATGCTCGATCCGGAGAGCGTTCGGCCAATCGCGATTGCGATAATCCCCCCACCTGATCTTCCCACTGATCACGTTCTCAGGCCGCTGCAGCCACTCGAAGCAGATCACGGCGGCCGCGGCGCACTCCGGCCGGCCCTCGGCAATCGCCGCCTCGGTGAACCGGTAGACCGTCTCGCGATCCACCGCGGCCTTTTCAGTCCTGGTGTGCTGGATCTTCGCCACGCCGGCCCATGGGATTGCGTCGGCCTGTGATCCGAGCAATGCCGGGTGATGCGGCCGCAGGCGCTTCCACACCGGGGTCAGGTAGCGGATCGCCTTGTTCGCCTGGGCGACGGACCATTCCTCGCTTATCCGGTCGTAGAGCTTCTGGGCGGCCGTCACCGTGATCGTGTTGACCGCGGCGTCTCCGATCGTCCCGCCCGATTTCGCCGGCATGTCGCACAGGCGGCGGAACAGGCGCTCGTAGTCCGGCCTGGACCGCGGCGCCACCTTGCGCGTGAACACGGCGTGCTCGAGGTAGACCTCGAACAGGAGCCAACGAAGCGTGCTGTGCTTCGGCCTGGCGTCGGCGTTCGGCTGGGCCCGATCCTTCAGCCACGCATGGAGATGATCGTTGTGGGGCCGGGCGGCCTCGTCCAGCGCGTTCTGAGAGAGGTTGGTGCCGAGATGCACCGTTTCGAACGGGAACGGCTCACCGGCCTCCTGTGCGGCCTTGCGGTACTTCGACGGCGGGATCCAGAAGAACGCCGTGCCGCCCTTGCGCTCCCGGTCCTGGACATAGGGCGGTTTGACGATCGACACGGCTACCACGCCTCTCCTGCGTCCAGGACTCCGTCCTCCCGGCATTGATCGTCACCCGTTTCCTTCGCCTCGCCACGGGCGAAGAATAGGACGATCCGTCCGTCCGGGTCGATCTCCGCCCGATCAATTGGCACGCCGGCATCGCTCGCGCCACGCAATGCGCGCTTCAACGCAACCTGGCTGAAACGGGCGCCGGCGCGGGGCATGGCTATTCGGAGCCCGGAGGGAGGGCGTTGACCACTTCGGCGGCCGCATCCCAATGAGCTTTCACCCCCGCCGCGAAGTCCTCCGGCTCAACCCCTGCCAGGATCGCAACGCGGGCAGCCAAGCTGTGCAGGTAGTTGAGCATCGTGTCCGTGTCGTCGCCGACGATGGCGATGAGCGAGCGCAATGCGATCTTCTCCTTCGGAGAAAAACAGGAGACGACTTCGGCGTCTGTTAATTTCCTCGTCACGTTTCTACCCATCGTCCTGTTCCTTCTCGTCGGAGCCCGGAGAGCCGCTGAGCGTCACGCCCCGCGACCGCAGTACGACCCGGAGGCGCGCGGCTTCGGACAGCCATGCCTCTTGCCGTTCTGCCGGCAAATCATCGAACAGCGGGCGCACCGGGCCGCGCATGTAGAAATTGCGGATCGCGTCGGCGAGGACGTGGTCGATCGGTTCACCCGGCATCGTTCTTCTCCCGCACCTTGAGGGCTTCGCGGCGCTCCGCCAGTTCGGACAGCCAAGCGGATTCCTTGGCGCTGTCGTGATGAAGCTTCCACCACGCCACTTCGTCCTCCGCCTCTGCGATCATCCTGCGCAGCGTGTCGGCCGGGGTGGGTGGGGAGGTCATGGGCGGGGTCATTTCTCGCCTCGCTGGTAGGCGGTAGCCGCCGCCTCGACGGCCTTGTCGACGCTGTCAGCCTCTCGGCCGATGTAGCGCCGACGGTCTTTCGACATCAGCACGACGCGCGGCTTGTTCGCGCCGGCACTGGAGTAGATGACGAAATCGACATCCCGCGGCAGGCAAGCACGGATAGATCGCTCGATCAGTTCCATCACGGCACCTTGTGCGGGTTATCGAGGGCACGGATGGCGTTGGCCGCATCGGCCCGCCCGTGCCCGTAGGTGTTCGTTCCGCCGGTGCTATGCTCGTCCGCCACCCCCGCACTCGCCTCTCGCCCGGCTTCCCAGGCGGCGGCCTCGCGGGCCTTGACCTGCGCCTCGGTGTAGACAGGCCGCTCTTCAGTCTCGATCTCGCCGAAAATCTGGGAAGCGTCCGGAGCGCGTCCGTCCTGCCATTCGCTCCACGGGCCTCCAGCCCATCGCCATCTGTACTGCCATTCGGCCGGATCCATCTCAATCGTCATGGCCGTCTCCCTGGAGGGCGGAGCGGATCGGAGGCGAGGGCCGCCAGTCGCCGAACGGCTCGGGGCAGTTCTTGAACCCGTACTCATCTGCCTCCTGCCAACGGCCCATTTTCCCGTGCTTTCGCTGGGGCGCGCCGGGCTTGTAGGGGAGCCATCGATAGGTGCATTCGGCGCGGACCGTGATCCATTCTCCGGTCTTCGGCTTTTCGTCAGTTCGCCAGCGGTCGCCCATGGCGGCGATCGTGGCGCGGGCTTCGGCGAGGGCTGCTTCCGCTTCAAGCGCGCGGGTCATCTGATTTTCGGCGATCTGGTAGGCTTCCTTGGCCTCGTCTTTCCAAGACACCCGCCAGAGCGAGCTATTGCAGTTGGGGCACTTGTCGCCGGGGTTGTCGCGAGGCGTGACCGTGCCGTCTCTGGCGTTGAGGTTGCTCTGCACGAGCCTGAATACGCACTTCGGGCATTGCCAGACGCCCGGAACGTAGATATCGCGCGGTGCGGCCTGCTCGACCCTGTCCGCATCCGGCTCGACGGAGGGGGCGGCGTCCATCGCCGCGCCAAGCTCGGTCAGCGCTTCCTCGATGCTCTGTGCGTCCAGCGCTGCCAAGGTCGAGAGGTTGATATCACCTTTGCGCCAGTCTTCGAGAAATTCACAAACTGAAACGATCACACGCGTGAACGCCTCTGACGGCACTGTCTTAGACATCGGTCGGGTCCTTTCGGCTGCGGGCGGCATCACGGCATGGGCCGCACTGCTCCCAGTCCAGTTCGCCATGCTCGCAAGGCGTGGTGAATGCTCGTACCCACGACGCTCGCTGATCTGCGATTTCGTCTTCGGTCATGACGTGGTTGCGTGCCTTCTCAAGCAGCGCGTCCAGATCGGGCCGTTTCGGCGCAGGCACTCCGAGGTCACCCATCGGCATTGTCCTCCACGGGGGTGAGGTCGGAGATGTCGTGGGGGCCAGCCGACGGTGTGGACGCACTGACGATGTATTCCGGCCTTGCACGCATGTTGCGAAGGTAAGCACGCCGTCCATCGGCGCTGAGAGCATCCACGTCGCCAACCCAAGACGGCTCATTGGGAACGCCTACTGTGTCTCCCACCTTGATCTCCGGCCGGGCGCGGCGGATGAGCGTGGAGGCGGCGACGGTTTCTCGGTAGATGAACCGGCTTTGCAAGCGCCCCTGTGTGCCGAAAGTGACCACCCAGCAGGCTTCGCTCTCATCGTGCATATCCACCAAGCCCGTAAACGTTCGCACGTCGCCGGGGCGGACTTCACTCGGGTCGTCGGTGGTCATGCTGCGTCTCCGTCATTGTCGGGCACCAGTCGGAGAACCGGGGCCGCACTGCGGACATCGACACGCTCGACCGTGACGTTGAACTCCCGGCTCTCGCCGTCGTCGTTTCCGTGGATGCTGTCGATGTAGCCGACGATCGTCACGGGGACGCGCATGTTCTCCGGACACGGCCCCATGCGGGGGCGCCCTTCGAACAGCTTGGTAAGCCGATCGCGGCCTCCTTTGACATCGAGAATTGCGAACGTGCTCTGGATCTTCATCCCACTCTCCGTTTCTGAAACCCGCCGCCGCGAAGCTTCCGGCCCTTCGGCCATGCGCGCTTCGGCTTGGCCGGCCCCTCTATGCTGTGGTCGCGGGACTCGCTCGGGGGGGACCGCTTGGCCTCGAGGCGCTTCATCTTCGCGATCCGGTGCTTATCCGATCCCGCCGTCGTCGCCTTCCGACCGTTCGTCTTGATATCGTGGCAGTCCGGGCAGAGGGGCCGGAAATTATCGAGGTCTTCCGGGCCGTCGAGCGCCCGTGCGTGCATGTGGTCGAACTGCGTCTCGTGCATACTCGGCAGGTGCTTACCGCACTCGTGGTTCAGCTCTGGAAGACCAGGGCAGCGGCAATAGCGCGCCATGATCTGGAGCTTCTGCTTTTCGGTTGGCTGCCGGCGCTTGGCTTTCGGCGGGGCGGGGGCGGGCTCGCGGATCGTCATGCCCACATCTCCCGCCAGTTCTTCTCCCAGTCGGGATGCCGCTTGCACATGGCGTCATGGCCGTGGATCTCGGGGAAGGCTCCGCAGTCGCCGCACGGGTTCATGGCCGGAGCGTCGCGCTTCGAGATCCGGGCGATGCCGGTCCGGCAGAATCCACGGCTATTGTGGTGAGGCTCGAACTCGTAGCCGCCGGATCGGCTTTCAGCGCCGGGGCTCACGAAGACCACGACCTTGCCGCCGTTCATCTGCACGACGTGCGCGGGAAAATCAGCGTAGACAACATCGCCTTCCGGGCCCTCAAAATCAGCCGCGAGCCTTGCCCAGACAGCATCACCGGGGCGGTAGGCAGGCTGTCGCCAGCGGCACCGCCAACTGACGAGCGACACGGCTAGGCCCTTGATATGTGCCCGGACCCTTTCGCGTTCAGCGCAGTGTTGTCCTCCGAACGCGCATCCCGCGCATGGGCGATAGCTGGTCATAGGGTTTCCCTCGCCGCGATCTGAACTTCGGATTGCGCGTGCATGGCGTCGGCGCGCTCCAGACGGTCTACGTCCTCGCGGATGACTGCCCGCGCGGCGTCCTGTCGTTCGAACAGCAAGAGGTAGTCGTCGAGCGTGCTGTGTCCGCCGTCGATGGTCGCCGACCGCAGGCGGGACAGAACATCTTCCGGCAGGCCCCGCTTGGCGGCCTCGCGCTGGATAGCGTCCCGCCAGATCTCGCGGCGCATGCCCGGCGATAGGGAGCCGAACGCCCGCTCATCGCCGTTGAAGGTCCCGGCGGGCAGATCACTGGCATCCGGGATAGGCGGTCCCTTGCGGGTCCAATAGGTTTCCGGCTTCCGCATCATGCCGCCTCTCCCCCGCCGTCTCCCGGCTGCGATAGCTCCAGCTTCCGCCGCGAGTAGATCTCAGCGCAGAGAGACCGCACCCCGTGGCGGAGGATCGACGCGCTGTTGTCCCGGCCGACCGCGTCCAGCCTGTCCATGGTCTTTGCGTCCCGGACCGCAGCGGCGAAATCGGCGATCATCTCGGATGCTCGATATGCCTCGATCATGCCGCCATTCCTGCCTGCTTGTGGAGCGTCCCGGCGTCCACGCCAATCATCTCCGAGATAATGTCGAGCACGGCGGTCTTGCTCTCCTGGAAGGCCTTCCCGCGCATCGCCTGGCGTGATTGGGATTGCGCGCGGTGCACGGTCACCACAGGCCCGTTGATCGTGATGACGGCGTACCCGTCGATCTGGCGAAACAGGGTGGCCGCTTCCATCGCCTGCCGATCGTC
Organism: Amorphus sp. MBR-141; assembly: GCF_053628695.1. Classification (NCBI taxonomy): domain Bacteria; kingdom Pseudomonadati; phylum Pseudomonadota; class Alphaproteobacteria; order Hyphomicrobiales; family Amorphaceae; genus Amorphus; species Amorphus sp. MBR-141. The sequence continues at coordinate 68,900 of NZ_JBRJGW010000002.1, read as the reverse complement.
CGCCGCGATGATCTCGTGCACGTCGCAGTACCCGGCCTTCACGAGCGCAAATTTTCGGAGGTGCTCCGACGTTGGGAACCGGGGCGCGATCTTCTCGGGAAGGTTGGCCCAGGCATCGTGCACGGCCGCGAAGAAGTGCGAGTGCGACTTCGCCGACCGTTCCTCCGCCGGCGCGAGCCGGTAGACCTCACCGATCACGTATGCCCGGTCGCACGCCGCCCCAAAGCCCTTGAGGGGCACCATGGCCTCGCCATCCCATGAAAAGGGGATCGGGCGCGTCATGCCGCCTCGCTCGCCCGCAATTCAGCGAGCTTCCGGTCGATGGCGTTCCTGACCCCCAGGGCGTCGTTCTTCGCCTTCGCCCAAAACTCGCGAAGGGAATGGGTGTTCATCCCGGTGAACTGGTCGATCTGGTCCGCCGACCGTGACGGGTCGTTGATCCATTCGAGGATGCGATCAGCGAGGGTCCCGACCGGCACCGGCTCCAGCGGCATCCCTGCCAGCCAGACGATCATGACGCTGTTCGCGCCGGACGTGAGCAACAGGCGGTTTTCCTGTTCCTGCTGCAGAAGCGCCTGCGATGCCGTCATGTCGTCGACGACGGCTCGGTCCATCTCCTCCTGGACGTAGACGCCGCTGAACTGGTCGGGCCACCCGGCGCGAAGGGCCTGCGCTTCGGCGCACTTGGCGATCATGACGCGGGGCATCCGCCCCCAGTTGCCGTCCTCGTCGAGCTTCAGCGTCTCAGCGCCGCGCGGCACCTTCTTCTTCTTCGGCTTGCCGGTGTCCGGCCATACTTCGCCGGTCTCGACCCAGTCGTAGCCGTCTTCCGCGTCCTTCTTGATCGGAGCGAACTCGTCCCAATAGGCTTCGCCAGCGACCTCGTACCAATCCCCTGAGCGGTCGTCGCGCTGCCAGAGTGTGACGCGGGCGCAAACGATGCCGAGCGGGTTTGTCGGGGAGCGCGATCCTTCATCGATGATGTACTCTGCCGGCTTCGAGGCCGGGCGATAGTTGCCGCAGCGCTGTGCCAGAATCCGGAGGCCGTCTCGGGTGACGACGATCGACATGCGCCGCTTCGACTGATCCTTGGCGTTCTTGCCGAAGACAAGCGGGATGATCTGCTTTCGGAACGGGTCGAGCCCATACGAGCGGGCAGCTTCCACGAAAAGGTCGAATTCCTCATCGTTGCAGTCGCCTGCGATCGTCCGCTTGACGAGAGCGAGCTGACCGGTGTTGAGCTTCGCGACAGCGTTCATGATTTTTCCCCTCGATGGTAGTATTTCAAGCTTCGGACTCTGGCACTGTCCGGGTCTGCCCAATAACGCTCTCGGACGCGACTACGCTCTGCTTCCGCGTTGCGGGAATAGTGGCGCCGAGACGCGGCGCGCTGACATTCTCTGCAAGTCCCAGGCCCATTCTTTTGATGGCCGTTTTTGCACTTTGTGGCGCCTTCCGATCCATTACGCACCCGCCCCTTAAGGGCCGCATCGTGCATATTGTCCGTTGCTGTTCCGAGGAACAGATGAGAGGGGCGCACGCAGCGTCTATTGTCACACTTGTGACAAACGAAAAGCCCGTATGGGATCTCTCCAATATTTAGTTCATACGAAAGACGATGAGCCGAGATATGCTTTCTGCTTTTATTCGATCGACTTCCAGTATAAAGCCTTCCGTATCCATGGGAGGAAAGATACCCGGACCATTCCCAGCATCCATCCATATTCGATGTGTCTACGTTCTTCCAAAATCTGCTTTCTGCTGATCTTGCTTTCGTCCCCGGTTTCATCGGCGCCTCACGAATAAAGACACGCCGCCGTTGTCGAGCGACGCCCCGGGGATGTGTTCGCCCTTCGGCAGCGCGCCAAGCGCATCCGTCAGGGCCTTCTTGTCGAGCGTCGGATCCGGCGCTGGCTTCTGCTTCCAGAACTTCGGCGGGATCGCGGACTCGTCTGTGATGATCAGGCCGGGCGGCGTCTTGCGGATGCTGAGCGTCATGGTCGGCCGGCGCAGCGGCTCGCGCATGTCCAGCACGACGAGGGCCTGTTCGATCGCGGCGCGAAGGTGCATCTGCCTGTCCTCTGCGCTTTTCTTGCGCGCGGTCAGGTCCGCCATCTTCGCGGCGATGCCGGTCAGGAGAATGTCGCACTCATCCATCTGGGCAACGGCCCCGTCGATGGCTTCCATCAGGCCGGTCTCGCCTTCGACGGTGTCGGCCAGCGCTTCCTCATCATCGCCGACGATGTCGCGGACGGTGCGCAGCAAGAGCTTCGCGGCCTCGGTCTCGCGACGGATTGCGTGTTCGTTCATGTCGTCGATCCCTTCAAAAGCTGGTGTGCGTTAAACAGGTGCCGGTATCCCTCGCGGATCTCCTTCAGGATCTCCGAATCCTCAGGGCTTCCGGCGTCGCCGATGTCGATGAACCGGACCTCGTGATCCCGTAGCGCGTGGAGCGCGGCGCCCAGGCCCTCGCGGAACTCGGTGCGCTCGGATATGCGATCGAGCGCTTCGGTGCGGAGCTTTTCGCCCAGCCGGGCTATGATCCTGTCCAGCGGGGCGGAGACGTGCTCCGGAGGCGGGGTGAACTGGCGGGTCATGACGAGACCTCGGATCGCCGCCGGCGCCGATAGATCCGGTGCGCCGTGTAGAGCGGGGACGGGGCCGGCGTGCCGACGCAACGCGGGTTGGTGATCTGCCAGCCTTTGTCGGTATCCGTCAGGACTTCATCGTCCGCTCGGATCATCTCGCCTTCGGACAGTCGCCGATATCGCGGGTCCCAGCTCATTTCAGATCCCCTTTCCCCCGGCAGACATCGCACCGACGGGTGCACAGGTCGCAGCTGCCCTCCGGATCGATGCACGCGAATTCCTCGAAGCAGTCGGCGTAGAAGCCTTCGCCCCCGCATTTCCAGCAGGTGGAATCGTCGCCATCGAAATCGTCGAAATCGTCTATGCTCGGCGCCGTGTTCATCCCCCGTCCCCCTTCGGCTGGAGGGCGGCGGACGCAAGCTTTCCGATCTGCTGGAAAATGCTCCAGAATTCGATCGGTGAGACGCGCATCGGCTGCGGTTCACCGGTCGGTTCCGGTTGCTGGCCCACGCCATGAATGTTGACGTAGGAGATCAGCGAGAAAATCGAATCGAGCGCGGCCGTAAGCCTCTCCACCTCCGCCCGTAGCGCGTCCTCGGTGGGGCGGGTGTTCCAGAGGGCGATCGCTTCGGCCGGTTTCGCGCGCCAGCCTGTGGAGGCGCGGCCGCAACACGAGATGCTGAACCTCCACGGGAGAAAGGGAATCGTGTAGAGGCGAAATCCACCTTCCTTCGGGCGGTCATCGCCGACCATGCGCGGAGTCTTCGCGCAAAATGGGCACGGCGCGAGCGTGTCAACGTGGATCTTGTGCGCTCCGCCCTTTTCACCCGGCTCGGCAGCCGTCCACTCCAGATTGGCCGGGACCGTCCGGACGTAGCCGTTCCAGTGAGAAAAGCTCGGCCACAGTTCATTGTCGGCATAGCCCATGCCGCACGAAGACACTTCGCACGTCCATTCCGGGCGCAAGGTGAGCCCGCTGTAGTCCTTCTCCGGCAGGCGCCACCAATAGACGCCAGCTTCGGTCGGGCGCTCGTCTGCCCAGCGCTTCCACTCCCTGATCTCACCCATGCTCGCCTCCCTCCAGAGCGGAGAGAAGGGCGTCGGCGGCCTTGACGCGGATGCGGAGCTTGTCCCCGACCCCTTCCCATCGGCTGTCCGTTTTCGCCGCGTGGTCAGCGTTCGATGCCGCGATCATCAGATCCGTTCGGCATTCCTGAAGCTCTCTGGCGAGGTCAGGAGCCGCTGCGATCAGACGGGCAGTCGCCTTCTCGTCGTGGTCATCATCCGCCCAGACGCAGGCGACAACGTCGCCGACCCAGCCATCCCAGTTCGCCCGCACCATGGTCAGGCAGTGCCCGGTGTTCAGCGAGGCCCATGCCTTCTTCGACATGGTCATCTCGGATGCGGTCCACGGACCGGGCATCGGGTGCGCCTTATTCATCGTTCTGGCCCTCCAGAGCGGAGCCGGACGGGTCTCCGTCAAGCTCGTGGTCGATGGGGATGGCGCCTCGCGACTTGGCGAGGGCGGCGTCGATCTCTGCCGAATCCTCTTTGGCAAACCGGCCTTCCTCCGCTGATGCGACGTACGGACGTGCCGTCTCCAGAGCGTCCTGCATGTCAGGAGCTGCCGCGATCAGGTGGGCGATTTCTTTCGCCTCATCCCCGCCACCTAAGTTGATGGCCAGACCGCCAATGGTGACCATCCAATCGCCGCCCCAGTCGTATCCGTCGCCTCTGTGAACCGGGGTCTGATAGACCTTCGAACGAAGAATGAACTGCGCCCGGCCGCTCATGACTTTGTCTCCTGGATGCGGGCGAGGAGGGCGCGGGCAAGCAGCAGGTCAGTGGACATTTTCACCCACTGAGATCCGGGTATTGCTCCATGCCGGGCCACTTCAGACGCGGACTTCTCGAGCTTCGTCAGCGCCTCCACCAGCTCCGGGTGCGTGTTCCAGCACAGGGCGAGGTGGGAGGCGTTGGCGCGGGCTTGCTCCAAAGTACGCCCGTGAGCAGACGCGACACTCATCCCAGCCGCATCGAGCACATGGTACGGAAAGTTCGCGTCTTGCTTCAGATCCCCCTCGGTGTGCGCGCTCATCGGCTTTCCTCCAGACCAGCGCGGATGCACCAAGCAGAGACGATTTCCTCGACGCGCTCCTTTGCGGCTTCGATCTTAGAGAACCCGTCATCCTTCGGTGTCACGCCCGGCAGGCGCACCTTGATCGCGTATTTCAAGGGGTCATCGCGCTGGGCCAAGGCGTTGTAAAACGCGGACCCGACGACGACCTTGCCGAGGAGGTATTCCTCACCAGAGCCAAATCGGTTGGACAGATTTCGCCATGTCCCACTCATCGGCCCAGCTCCGCAAGGCGGTCGGCGAGGGCGGAGAAGGTGTGGGGTTCGGCGATGACGGGGTTCTTTTCCGCATCGTGGAGTTCCACAGGCAGCTCACACTCGAAGCTTTCGTCACCGAAGCCGTGCGCTCCAGCATCTATATCCGCGTTCGGATACTTCGACCTTCCGAACTGCGCCAAGGCGCAATTTGTGCAGCTGCCGAACGAATACTTCTCCCCCTCCGGCTTGCTCCGGCAGAACTCGATGAACGCGGGGATGTCGATCGTGTGGGTGGTGGCGGTGGTCATGACTGGGGCTCCGTGCGCCATCCGATCGGCTGACCGGTCGCCTTAGAAAAATCGAGGGAATACCAGCGCGGATCGAAGGTCAGGCCGATGGCCTCTGCGATTTCGCGCATGGACGCCTCGTCCTCATCGAGCCGGCGGTCCATCCAGCCGAACCAGATCAGGTCATCGCCATAGGTTTGGGCGATGTTGAAGTCGTCTGACTCGCGGAGTTTCCATCCGTGCTTGATGGCGTCATTTCGATTATTAAACCGCTCTCCGTCCCAAGCGTATCCGATGCCAAAGCCGCCGCTGTTCATCCATGCATATGCAGTAATGACGATGAACTCAGGGTCGATGTTCGGGATCTTCCTCTTCTCGCTCACGCTGCTTCCCCTTCGGTAATGCCGGCCTCGTGGGCGGCGTCTGATACTGCGGTTTCGAAACCGGGGTCGTTCCCGATGGTCTCGCGATGCCGGTAGAAGAGCTTCTGAGCGGCAGAGGACGAACCCTCTCCCCACTCCTCGAACCCGTCGTCATCGGCCGGGCAGATCATCGCGATCCGCCATTCCAGATCGCCGTGCTCCATCCACGCGTCGACGTGGACGCGGCAATTCTGATCGCGCCATTCGGAGAGGTCCCGGAGGTGCCACGGCACGGTCAGAAACACCGTGCGCGTCTGGACAGGTCCGCGCTCGACAGGCTCGGTGAGCGTCTTATTGCTGAGCGGGGCCTTCGACCCGAGCACAAGATCGAGTTGATCTTTCATGGCTGGAATGCGTACCGGGCCAACCGCCGCATCAAGCGGGTTATGCGGACCGGCTCTCTGCCGAAGGTCGCGGCGTAATCCGTCATGGACCGGAAAATTTCCCAGATCGCGGTCGACGATATCGAGGCAATGCCCGGTCGCCGACCAGTCAGCCCGGATGCGGTTTCCAGAATTGCTGACTCCATGTCGGCAATCGGCCTTCGTATTCCGGTGACGGTTCGCTATTTCGCTAACCGCCCGTCTGAAGATGGAAGCGCCGATGATAGCATTGTTCTCGTCACGGGAGCGCATCGTCTTGCCGCAGCCAAGAAGCTCGGCTGGGAGAAGATCGACGCCTACCTTGTCGAGTGCGATGACACCGACGCTGAACTCTGGGAAATTTCGGAGAACCTGCACCGCTCCGAGCTGACGGCTTTGGAGCGGCAAGAGCAGATCGCTCGATGGGTCGAACTGACGGATCAGAAGGTTTCTGGGCAAGTCGCCCAGAAACCTCAGGGAGGTCGCCCAGAGGGCGGACTCAGCGCTGCAACGCGGGAACTCGGCGTTGAACGCACCGCAGCCCGTCGCGCCGTCAAGGTCGCATCTCTCACAGACGAGGCCAAGGCTGCGGCCCGTGAGGTCGGGGTCGACGACAACAACGTCATCCTTCTGGAGGCCGCCAAGGCTGCCCCGGACCGTCAGGCCGACGTGATCCGGCATGAGGCCGCGCGCCGCACCGCTCCGAAGAGCAATCAAGAAATGATCGCAGATCAAGTCGAAGCCCTCCTTCGGCTCTGGAACAAGTCATCCCCGCAGGCTCGTCAGATGTTCATCGAACAGGTTGACCAGCCAGTAATGGACGGAAGGTTTGGATCATGACGTTCGCTGGACAATTCCCTTCGGTACTGGTCTGGATCGCCGCTCCGTTTCTGACGGCCGCGATTGTCGCGCTCACGGTTGAGTGCCTTCGCGTCGGGCGTCTTTCCGGCCGGGCGGAGGACTGACCGATGAGCAGCACTGATCTAATCGTCGTCTGGATGTTCATTTTCGCGCTGTCGGCGAACCAAGCTGGCATGTCCATCCGATCCGGTCAGCCAGCCGGCGCCGCTGCCGTTGCATGGGTCGGCGCAGGACTGATCCTCGCGCACCACGTATGGGCGGTGCTCTGATGTTCTCCCACCGCGAGCACCATTCCCTCCGCACCGATCACGAGTTTGCCGAGCTGTCGTATGCCGCTGCCCGCATCTTCGCGACGGCGCGGTCCAGTATCCCCACAAGCGAGATCGACACGATCCCGTCTTCGTCCGGCTTGGCTTCGGCCATGACCTCCCGGACGGCTTTCCCGAATGCAGTTTCCGGCGCGCGGCGGTCCTCCCCCGCAATGCGCGACGGGAACGGGGCCCGGTCTTCCTCCCCCACGTCCGGCCGGGCCCCGTCAGATTTCAAGGCCGCGTCATGACCGGCGTAGTCGAGACCTCCGACTATCTGGAGCTTCTGGCGTCGCTGGCCTTCGTCGGGCTGCTGGCGTGTCACTGGATCCATCGGTTTGGCCCCCTTGGTCGCAGGAATGATGCGACGCGGGATAGCGACCGTCACCGGGAATTTTCATTCACCCGCCCCGTCGAAGAGGACGCACCGTGAACATCGACGCCCGCGCTCTCTCCGTCGTGGAATACAAGGCCCTCAAGGACGCGAGCCGGCGTCTGGTGGAGGAGAACGGCGGGCTCGACGCTTCGGCGGAGCGGACCCGCATCTCGCCTTCGCAGTTGCAGCGCTGCACGTCCAACTTCCACGACAGCTTCCTGACCATCGACGTGGTGATGGACCTTGAGCGGTCCTGTGGCATGGCCCCGGTGACGGAACGCCTTTCCCGGCTCCAGGGGCACGTTCTCCAGCGCTGCCCCCAGCACGGGAGAGAAGACGCCAACTGGATTGATTACCTCACCACCTTCATTCGGGAGGGCGGCGATGTGGAAATCGGGCTGGCAGAGGCAATGGCAGACGGCGAAGTCGACGCCACCGAAGCCGCCGCTCTGATCGAAGAAATCCATCAGGCGGAAAGGGCTCTCGCGCGGATGCGCAGCGCCCTGACCGCCGTGGTGATGAAGGGGGACTGACCAATGACCTACGAGAACGTTTCAGGCGGCGTTGCAGCCGATCAGCTCCGGGCGATCGTCGAGCGGATCGAGAAGCTCGAGGAAGAAAAGCAGACCATCGCCGACGACATCAAGGATGTCTACGCGGAGGCCAAGGCGAACGGATACGACAGCAAAATCATTCGGCAAGTGGTTCGCCTTCGGAAGCAGGATTCGGCGGAGCGGTCCGAGCAAGAGCAGCTGCTGGACCTCTACATGCACGCGCTCGGCATGACGACTGCGGAGCGTGTGCAGGCTGTCGAGCGCTACACCGGGCAGATCGACATCGAGTCCGCGTCCCTCATGGCTGCGGAGTAGGCGCCATGAGCAAGGACACCCTCTCCAAAATCCGCAACGGCGACGTCTACAAGGCTCTGGAGCGCGTGCTCGAGGCCGAGCGCATCGAGGGCTGGACCGTCGAGGACTGCCGTCCGCACCCGTACATCGGCTTCGGAGTGAACGGCTGGAAGGTCAAGTTTCACTTCGCCTGCACGCCTTCGACGCGGGGCCGTAGCCATGTCACCCATGCGAAGAAGCTGGAGCGCGGCATCGAGGCCCTTCGGATGGAACCGGGGCGCGGCCGTGAGCTGAAGATCAACCATCATACCGCTGCCGACGTCGACAACGGGCGCCTCTATCTGGACGTGCCCCCGCCCGCACCGGAGCCCCAGCCTGCCCGTGGCGTCGTCCCGTTCGACTTCGATGGGCAGGCCGTCCGCACGGTTCCCTCCGATAGCGGAGAGCCTTGGTTCGTCCTCGCCGACGTTTGCCGGATTTTGGAAATCAGCAAGCACAGGGATGCGGCCGCCCGCTTGGACCCCGACGAAAGGGGGTCGGTAGTAGTGGACACCCTTGGTGGCCCACAGAACGTCACTATCATCAACGAGTCCGGCCTCTATTCCCTGATCCTCACCAGCCGGAAACCGGAGGCGAAGCGGTTCAAACGCTGGGTGACGTCGGAAGTCCTGCCGACAATCCGCAAGACGGGGGCCTACGTGGCCACTGGCGCACCCCAGGCCATCGACTACGCCCGCATCGCAGAGATCGCGTCACGGGCCGCCGCTGACACCGTGGCGCGCATTCTGCCGGAGATGATGGCGCACCTCGCGCCGCGGCATCCGGCAGATACCGGGCTGACCGCAGGAGAGGTCATGTCACTGGCAGGCGTCGGTGATCGGAGGGGGCTTCGTGGCCCCATCAACGCCGTCTCCGCTTCACTCTGCGAAATCCATCGGCAGCGCGGCGTCACCGTGCACATCCAGCGCAACGGCACGTCCAGCCGCAAGCTGTTCGACCCGTCCGTCTGCCGGGATTGGCTCGCCACTGGAGGCCGGGACTTCATCCGGCAGCGTGTGGCGGGCGCCCATGGTGTTCGCGCTGTCGTGCTTGCCCTTTCGGATCACCGGAAGGAGGTGGCTTCGTGAACGCCCATGCGTATGCACCGATGATCACGGAGACGGCTCGCAGGCTTGCGGACGAACGGAAGGTGCGCCTTCGGAGGCTCGAAGGGGCTGACAGGCTCACGAGCGAGGAAAAGGGGTTCTTGTGGTCGCATGTGCGGATCAGGGGCAGTGAGCGCCTAGAGGTGCCAGACTGGACACGGCCTCGCATTTCAGAGGTCAATAGGCTCCCGACAATCGAGGTGATCATTCAGATCGTCTCGGTTGAGAGCGGTGTCTCGTTCAGCGACATCGTCTCCCATCGGCACGCCCGCGAGATCGTCCTCCCGCGCCATGTTGCGATGTACATCGCAAAGGCGACGACGCCGCATTCGTATCCTGTCATCGCGAAGAAATTCGACGGCAGAGACCACACCACCGTCCTCTATGCCGTTCAGAAGATCGAACGGCTGCTGAAGGCTGGGGACGAAGCAGCGTCGGCGCTCGTCCGCACCTGCGCCGCCGAGTTGCGGGCCCGCGGCTATCGCCTCCCGGAAGGGATGTGATCGCGCGATGAACGTCATTTCAATCGCCCAGGCCGACGAGGTCGAGCGCCCCCACATCCTCTATGCGCAGCGGCAATTGCTCGGGGCGTTCCTGTCCGACCCGGAGGTGTGGGGAGAGCTGTCGTTCCTGCGGCCGGAGCATTTCCCGGACCCGTGGGCAGCGAAGGTGCTTAAGGCGTTCATGACGTGCCTCGAGGCGGAGGAAACGCCAACCCCGTTTGCCATTGCGGCGCGTGCCGAGGGTGTGGATGCGAAGTCGCTGTTCTGCCTGATCCGGGAATTCGTCTCGCTCATCAACGTGCCGAACCTCGCGTCCGACCTTATCACAGAATGGCACTGGAGCGAGCTTGCCGCGGTGGTCGCCAAGGGCGTTCGGGATGTGAACGACCGCAAGGCCCTCGATCGCCACCAGGGAGATTACGAGTCCATCGTGTCCCGCATGCGGGGGCAGGACAGCGACCGCGCGCTCGTTTCGAAGGCAATCGACGCACTCTACAGCCGGATCGAAGCAATCGGTCTGGGAGACTATTCCGACGGTACGCTTTCGACCGGGCTGCAGCTTCTGGACGCGAAGCTTGGCGGCTACCGGAAGGGGGAACTCGTCGTTTTCGCCGGTCGACCGGGCATGGGGAAGTCTGTGCAGGCGATATGCGCCGCGCGCGCCATTGCCCACCAGGGAAGGGGCGTGGCGCTCTACAGCCTGGAGCTGTCGCAAACCCAGGTGACGGCCCGGCTCGTCGCAAACGAGATGTGGCACCCGGTCCAGGGCATCCATTTCAGCCGCATCATGAAGGGGCAGCTATCGCAAGCCGAACAGCGACGCCTCACGGCCTGCCATGAGCAGCTTTCGGGGCTTCCGCTCCATATCGACACGCGCGGCGGTTTGGGCATCACAGACATCATCGCGTCGACCCGTACCTTTGCGGACTGGTGCCGACAGGAGGGCAAACCCCTCGGGGCAGTGGTGATCGACTATCTCGGCCTTGTCCAGGCCAGCGATCGCTACAAGGGCCGGAAGGTCGATGAAATCGGAGAGATCACCGGAGCGCTTAAAGCGCTGGCGAAGGAGATGGACATCACCGTCATCCTGCTCTGCCAGCTCTCCCGTCAGGTCGAGAGCCGCGAGGACAAGCGCCCGGTGCTCTCCGACCTCCGCGACAGTGGCGCAATCGAACAGGACGCCGATGCGGTCTGTTTCCTCTATCGGCCGGCCTATTACGAGCACAAGGCCGGGAACCCCGTAGCGGAGAGCATCGCGAACCTCCTGGAGGTGATCATCGCAAAGAACCGATCCGGTGCCGAAGGGCGGGTGGATCTGTTTATCGATGTCGCCTGCAACGCCATCCGAGATGAGGGGGCGTAATGTCAGGCAACCCATGGGGCAAGTTTTTCTGGAATGACTGGGAAACCGACCCAGCACTGAGACTGTGCAGCCTGGCTGCGCAGGGACTGTGGATGCGTGTCCTTTGCGTTTGCGCGAAAGCGAACCCGAAGGGCTACCTGGTTGCAGCCGGACGTTCTCTTTCTCCTGCCGACATGGCCCGCCTCGTCGGTTCAAGCGAGCAAGAGATCGAAACGCTGCTCTCAGAGCTAGCCTCTAACGGCGTCTTTTCCCGCGACGCCAAAGGCCGCATCTATTCCCGGCGAATGGTTCGGGATGAAAAAAAGTCGCGGATTGCGCGAAAAAATGGCAAAGAAGGGGGCAACCCAACCCTATGCAAACAAAAGGGAAATCACCCGTCGGATAACCCTAGGCTTAACCTTGAGGATAAGCCCCATAAGCCAAAGCCAGAAGCAGAGGCAGAAAGAACAACAAACTACGGTTCTAACGAACCTTCGTTTGTTGACGCGCGCCCGAAGCGCGCTTCGCCGGCAAAGCGAGGCTCACGCCTTCCAGCAGACTGGACCCTTCCCAAGCCCTGGGGCGACTGGGCCATGCAGGAGTTTGGCGCCTCTGCCGACGATATCAGGCGAGAGGCTGCGAAGTTCCGGGACTACTGGCACGCCAAAACCGGGCAGGGGGCCACCAAGGCCGATTGGCAGGCGACGTGGCGGAACTGGATCCGCACGGCGATCGAGCACGGTAGCGTGAAGCCCTCCAGGACGGCGGCGACGGCGTCGCCGGCAGACCAGCGATCGTGGACCTACGACGAGCTCCTTCCAGCGCTCCAGGGCTGGCACGCCAACGGCTACTGGCCGTGGAATGCGTACGGGCCGGCGCCGGATCTCAGGGACACGACGGTGCCTTGGGAGTTTGTCGAGCGATACCGACGCGAGAACCCACAACCACACGATCAGGAGGCGGCTGAGTAGCCATGGCTAGGCGCGGACGCAAGCGGAGCATGAAATCCCGTGAGCCCAATGGAAAAGTCCAGCGGGACACGGCGGCAAGGCGAGAGGATATCCAGGGCGTGGTCAAGGCACAGCGGATCATTCATCACGGGGCTACCTCGAGCAATGCGATTGACCCGCGGTTCGAGAGCGCACTAGGGCGCCTGTACCTGCGGCACGCCAGCTCGGATCGGTGGATGCGCCGCTTCGAAGCGGGCAGGCTCTACGCGAAGCAGCACCGGGCCTATCTGCGGATCTGTGGCGCGCCGGACGTTGCGCGGTCCATCCTCGGCAAGGTCATCGTCGACGGGGAGCGGGTGAGCCATGAGCCGGACAGCGATCAGGACGTTGCTGCGGTGAAGCGCTTCCTCGGGGCCGCAGGCGCGCTCAAAGACGCCGGCCGGGACGTCTATCGCGTGGTCACGATGCTGACTATCTCGGACTGCGATTTGGCTGATCGGAACATGGCCATGATCGAGGCCGGGCTTGATGCTCTTTCCGCGCACTATGGGCTTGACAGCATCGGGAAGGCTGCGTAATTTCGGGTCTTAAATTCACAGTGAAAAGATTGCGCCCAGCTCAGCTAGCTATTGGCTGGGCGTTCTGATCCGGTGCGTGACACGGTGATATTCTGCTGGCCGTAGCACAGGCGAAAGCCTGGAGCGCATTGTGGGGTTCCCGCAGGCCCCACCGCACCGGATCAGTTCAAGCGGCGGCGCTGAAAGCAGGAAGCGCGGTAGTGGCTGCCGGTGAAAGCCAAAGGCTAACTCGGGTCGGCCGGCCCGTAGCCTAAGACATCGCCAAGGAGCCCCGGTAGCGTGGGGCCCGCTTGAAATTCCCCGGCAGGCACGCCCCGCCGGACAGGGCCGTCATCTCCGAGTAAATTGCAGAAAATGCAAAGAGCTTCAGAGAAGGTGGCCCTTTCAACTTGCCAGACTCCAGCGTTTCAGGCACAATCAGGGCATTGATAGCGGCCCGTCTGTGGCCTTCGTGACTTACCCCCGATGGAGGTTGTCATGTAACGCGCTGGTAACGCCAGCATTGACGCGAGGCCGTCATCTCGAAAGGGGTGGCGGCCTTTCTCATTCCGAGAGGCGAAGATGTCCGCAGCCGGCGACAGCCTCATCCGAGCCGCCCGTCACGATCAAGACACCGGGGACGAGTGCCAGTGCCCGAAGTGTCAGGGCAAGGCTCCGGCACGACCGGTTTGAAAAACCAATCAGGGAAATCAAATGGCGCATAGAGGCGGGAAGCGCCCCGGCGCCGGAAGGCCGAAGGGGGCAAGAAACAGGGCCACGGCAAAGACGCGAGCAACCATCTCCGAGATGGCGCGCGAGTACGCCGATGATGCTCTGGCCACGCTGGCCACGATCCACGCCGATGATGGCGCACCGGCCGCCGCACGGGTCTCCGCTGCGTCAGCGATCCTGGATAGGGCGTTTGGCAAGGCACCGCAGTCGATGGCTCTCAGCAATCCTGACGGAAGCAGTATCGGCCCGAGCGTGATCAAGCTCGTCGCCGCAGGCTCAGGGAATGACGACAGCGACGGTTGAGCTCCCTCCGAAGCTGGTGCCGGTGTTCGGCACGGCGCGCGGATCGGTCCAATACAGGGCGCTCAAGGGAGGTCGCGGGTCAGGCAAGAGCCTCAACGCCGCGAAGATGGCAGCGATCTGGGGATACGCCGAGCCGCTGCGCATCCTCTGCGCTCGTGAGTTTCAGGTCTCGATCGCTGAGAGCTTCCATGCCGAACTGAAGGCGGCGATTGCAAGCGAACCTTGGCTCGACGCCGCCTATGACGTCGGCCGCGACTACCTGCGAGGCAAGAACGGCACGGAGTTCATTTTCCGTGGGCTTCGGCGCAACACGCAATCGATCAAGTCGCTCGCCAACATCGATCTGACCATCGTCGAGGAAGCGGAGGACGTCCCGGAGGAGTCGTGGTTGGCCCTGGAGGCCACCGTCTTTCGCCGGCCACGGTCGGAGCTATGGCCGATCTGGAACCCTCGCCTAGACGGGTCTCCGGTGGATCTCCGGTTCGTCAAAGACCCGCCTGCGAACGCACTGATCGCAACGCTCAACTGGCAGGACAACCCGTTCTTCCCGCCCGGCCTAGAGGAGCTTCGCCAGCGCGAGCAAAAGCGGCTCGACCCCAACACCTACGCCCATGTGTGGGACGGGGCCTATCTCACCAACTCCGAGGTCCAGATCCTTGGCGGCAAGTGGGAGGTCGCGGACTTCGAACCCTCCGACGGATGGGAGGGGCCGTATCAGGGCGGCGACTTCGGGTTTAGTCAGGACCCGACAGCCGCAGTTCGGTGCTGGGTGCATGGCGACTGCCTCTACGTGGAATACGAGGCCGGCAAGACGGGGCTGGAACTGGACGACACGGCGGGCTTCATCACCCGACGCATCCCAGATTTTGCCGACTACGTGACGCGCTGGGACAACGCCCGGCCGGAGTCGATCAGCCACATCAAGCGGCACGGTCTACCCAGGTCGGAGTCGGTCGATAAATGGCCTGGCAGCGTGGAGGACGGCATCGCCTTCCTGCGCTCGTTTCGCCGGATCGTGGTGCACCCGCGTTGTACTGAGACCGCCCGTGAGATGCGCCTCTACTCCTACAAGGTCGATCGGATGAGCGGGGACATCCTGCCGGACGTCGTCGATGCCTGGAACCACTACATCGATGCGATCCGCTACGCCGTGACGCCGCTGATCAAGCGCGCCGGTCAGAGCATGATGATCCTCAAAAAGAGGCACCGCGCCGCATGAACGCTCTGCAGATCGTGAACGCGGCCTACCGGCGCGTGGAGGCCATGTTCCCGGGCTACTTCCCCGAGGCGAAGCACAACCACTACCGCGACTTCGGGTTTCCGACCGAGGTCACCTTCCAGAACCTCTACGACATGTTCCGCCGCAACGGGCTCGCCCGGGCAGGCGTCGAGAAGACAATCCTCAAGACCTGGCAGGACTATCCGTTCCTGTTGGAGAAGGAGGAGGAGCACGACGAAACCCGTGTCGAGCAGGACATCCGCCAGCGGTTCGATGATCTGCGCCTGTGGCAGAACCTGGCTGAGGCGGACCGTCGGTCACTGGTGGGCGGCTACTCCGGTCTGATCCTGCGCCTCGGCGACAGTAAGCTGTTTCGCGAGCCGGTCGACATGGTGCCCGGCGGCCTGGACGGGCTGGTCGAGATTATCCCGGCATGGGAAGGCCAGCTCACCGTCGAGGAATGGGACGATCAGGAGGATTCGGAGACCTACGGTCAGCCGACCATGTTCCAGTTCAACGAGGCCAACGTCGGCCGCACGGTGAAGGGCGGGCAGAGTGGGTGTTCACGCCTGACGAGATCCGCGGCGCCGTCGGCTACGAGCCTCTGAAGGATGCTGAGCGCTTCCGGGACGACACCACGGCCGACGATCGCGCCGCAGCGGTCACCCCGCCGGCCAACGCCGCATAGCTCACGAAATCGGAGATAGGCCAGTGAAGACGGTCCGAGTGAATGTTCGCTCGGTCATGAACGCGGCTGCCGTGCGCAAGGTAAAGCGCCACGGCCGCGACCTCATGATCGTGCCCAGTGCCACGCTGCCCGACGACGTGATCATGAACGGGGTCAAGTATCCCGCCGCGGAGATTGAGTCGTCGTTCATGACGCTGAACCGGTCCCCGGCGCCGCTGGGTCACCCCATCGTCAACGGCAAGTTCGTGTCGGCGCGCGATCCCGAGGGGATCAACATCGGCTACATCGGCGCATGGAACGAGAACGTCCGCCGAGAAGGCGGGCGGGTGCTTCTGGACAAGGTGATCGACGTCGAGGTCGCGAACCGAACCCAGGGCGGAAAGGACGTGCTGGCAGCCATCGAGGCGGGCGGCCCGGTTCACACGTCGACCGGCCTTGTCGCCAAGCTGGAGGCCGTCAACGGCGCCTCCGACCACAAGTTCATCGTCCGCAACATGACGTTCGACCACGACGCCATCCTCCTCAACGAGGACGGCGCGGCCACGCCCGATCAGGGCGTCGGCATGCTGGTGAACGCCGCTGGCGAGACCGAAGAAATCGAGGTCATCAATTCGTCTCTGACGGAAATGATGGACCAGGAGATCGACTTCGCGGGACACCGCCTGGTCGAAGCTCTCACCCGCCGGGAACACGCCGGTGTGTGGGATCGCATGAAGTCCGCAATCGTGGAGGCCTTCAACGGCACCGGGCGGGAATCCTCTCTCAACAATCAGGAGAACGACATGGCTGTCTCTGATGAGCAGTTCACGGCGCTGTCCGAGAAGGTGAACGCCCTCTCGGAAAGCGTCAGCGCGGAAACGCTCGGCAAGACCATCGGCGATGCTGTCGCCAACGCGGTCAAGCCGCTCACCGACAACCTGGCCTCGATCCAGGCGAACCAGAAGGCGAAAGATGACGCCGAACTGGCCGGCCTGATCAACACCATCGTCAAGGGCAACCTGATGGACGAGGACACGGCCAAGGAACTGACGCTCAACGCGGCTCGGAAGCTGGCCGAGAAGGCCAAGCCCGGCAAGGCGGCTGGGCTGAACGGTGCGGCCGCGCTCACCAACGATGCCGACGAGTTCGACGGCGTCGACCTCAACGCCGACATGGAGGCCAAGTAAATGGCTGGAAACCGCATCTATCGGGGGCCGGTCACTTCTGGCTGGCAGCCCCGCACCGTCTCCGACAAGACCGTGGCCGGCGCCTACCTGCCCGGCACGTTCGTCGAGGAGGCCGCGTCCACGCTGGTGCAGCTCACCACGGCGCTCGCCAAGCTGCCCATGATCCTGTCGAACCTGGAGTTCAAGGATCAGGACATCAACACGGCCTACACGTCCGGCGACACCGGCGTGGCCTACCATCTGGAGCCGGGGCAGATCTATCAGGCCCGGCTTGCTGCGGCGACCTACGCCAAGGATGCGCCGCTCACCATCGGCGCCGCCGGCCGGCTCACGGCCGCCACGGCCGCCACTCCGGTGGTCGCCTTCTTCAGCGACACCCCCGGCGCCTACTCCGCTGGTGATCTGGCCGACGTGGTCATCGCCAACGCCTACACCGTCCCGGCCGCATAAGGAGAGCTCCGATGCTGCGATTCACTCCTGAACAGCAGGCGTTCATCCTGGCCAATCGCCGGGACTTCAACGCCCGTCAGGCAGCGCTTGCCAACGCGCATGGGGAAACCATGCTCGGCAACGCGCTGCCGCTCCCGAAAGACGTCTGGGGCCAGTGGGACCGGGAAGGCATCACCGTTCAGCGGGATGTGCTTGCCGTGTTCAACGACCTGTCCGCCAGCGTCTCGACGCCCATGCCGATCGGCAAGCTGGTCCATCACTTCCAGACCATCTCCGACAGCGGCTCGGTCAACAAGTCGCTCGACGGCCGCTCCAAGGCCCGCACCGACCAGCCTGTGTTCGAATACCACGGCACGCCGCTGCCCATCCTGGACTCGACGTTCAGCTACGGGTGGCGCCAGGTCGAGGCGGCCCGAACGGAAGGGTTCAACCTGGACCCGGCCGCGCGCGCCAACGCCATGCGCAAGGTCGCTGAGGAGCTGGAAACCCAGACCCTCGACGGCGATGCATCCATCGTGGTCGGTGGCGATCAGCTCTATGGGCTGCGCAACCATCCGAACCGCAACACGCGCTCGACCACCAACGACCTGAACGCGTGCACCGGTCCGGAATGGCTGGCCGATGTCAACGCCACTCTGAGCCTGCTCTACGCCGACAACTTCTACTCGCCGGCGACGCTCTACGTGAACTGGCTCGACTGGCGGTATGCGACCGCGACCGACTACTCCACGTCCTACGCCGGGAAGACCATCGCCCAGCGCATCATGGAGGACTCGGGCGTTGCCGCAGTGGTGCCGTCGTCCAAGGTCGCAGCGGACGAGATCATCGCTGTGGTCAAGGATCGTCGTGTGCTCCAGGTGCTCAACGGCATGCCCATGACCACCCGTGCGCAGACGCGCCTGAACCCGGAAGACGACTATGATTTCGTGACGATGGCCGCGGCTGCGCTCGAGATCAAGTTCGACGCGGAAGGTCAGTGCGGCATCGCCCACTCGACCTAGTCGAAGCCGGGCGGGGCCATCGCTCCGCCCCTCCCATTTCTCGCAGAGGATGCGAACCATGAAGATGGAAGTGACCCGCAAGGGCGTTTTCGACGCCAAGGGTGAGAAGGTGCCTGTCGGCACGATGATCGACGTTCCCGGCGACAAGGTTCCGGGCTACCTGGTGAACAAGGCCGTCGCGGTGAAGGGCGGCAAGACCGCGATCACCAACCCGGCTGAGAACCCGGTTCAGCAGTCGGTGGATGGCTATGCCGTCGCCGACAAGGGCCGCGGCTGGTTTGTCGTGACCAAGGACGGCGTCGAGGTGACCAAGTCGCTCCGCGAGGACGACGTGAAGGGCTTCGATGCCCTGGACGCCGAGAAGCAGGCGGAGTTCGTCGAGGCTCACAAGGCCGAAGGCTGATCCGATGTACGGCACCATTGCAGACTGGCGCACATGGGCGACGGCACGGGGCGATAGCGCTCCGTCCGACGCCAGCGATGGTGATGCGACGGCGGCCCTCGTCCGCGCCTCCGACTACATCCGCGATCGCTATGTGGCCAACCTGCTCCCCCGCTACGACCTGATCCTCCAGCCGGAGGGCTATGACTACCCGCTGGTGGAGGAGGCAACCTACGTCGCGGCCGGGATCGAGTTGGGCACGGCCGGCTTCTTCTCGACCACCTACACCCCGGCGGAACAGAAGGTCCTCATTCAGGTCCAGAATATCCGCTGGCAGGTCACGGGAGACGCGCGCGGGCCCTATGGCATGGTTCCGGTGTCGACCCGGATTGACGCCATGTTTGAACCCTACACCTATGACCGGAAGGCGCCGTTCTCGACGCTGATGGCCGTGGGCAGGAGTCCGTGCCTGTGAGCGAGGATTGGGCGAAGGTCGCCGCCGAAGTCGACGAGGCCATCCGGTCCGTCGGTGACGTGTCTCAGCCGGGCGGCTACCCTGTGGCCCTCCGCCGGCCCGCCTCTGGCCCGCCGACGAGCCCGATCGGTCCGCCGACGGGATCTCCGACCTATCACACGCTCCGAGCTGTGGAGACGATGCGCGAGCTTCGCGACGCCTCTGGAACGCTCACGGGGCAGGTGCGGCACACGATCCTCGTCGGGACCGAGTCCGGGATCACGCCGACGGACAATGACAAGGTGGCACTCGGGATTACGGCGGCAGACGCCAGCGAGAGCAGCGCGTGGATTGCTGTTCTGGCCGTGCGACCGACGGCGCCGGCGGGACGTGTTGTACTCTGGGAATTGGATTTGGAGACGTAGCGAATGGCCCGCTCTCTCCGCCGCCGGCTGGAAGACCTGCTCGCCAGCCTTGAACCGACGATGCGGGACTATTTCCTCGCCTCCATCATCGATATCCGGAGCGGCGTGACGCTCAGGGTGCTGGTGGAGAGGCTTGAGCGCGGCGACGTGAACGGAGCCATCGAGGCTCTGAACATCGAGCCGGAGGCGTTTGACCGGCTCTCAATCGCCATCCGGGAGGCCTATGGCGAGGGTGGGCGCTTCGAGGTCGACAATCTGCCCAGGGTTCGTGATCCGGACGGGGCTCGCGTGGTGTTCAGGTTCGGTGTCCGCAACCTTGCCGGCGAACAGTGGCTCCAGGAACATTCGTCCCAGCTGATCACTCGCGTGACGGCAGACCAGATCCAGGCGGCGCAGGTGGTGCTTGAGGAAGGTCTCCAGCGTGGCCAGAACCCGCGAACGACCGCCCTCGATCTCGTCGGGCGCGTCTCCAGGGCCACCAACAGCCGGGAGGGCGGCACGCTTGGCTTGACGACGCCTCAGACAGGGTACGTCCTCAAGGCGAAAGAGGAACTCCTGTCGGGCGACCCCGAGAGCCTCAAGCACTATCTGACGCGCGGGCGCCGGGACAAGCGCTTCGACCGGACGGTGATGAAGGCGATCCGCGAGGGCAAGCCGGTCCCCGCCGACATGGTCACAAAGATCACCGGCCGATATGCTGACGGGCTTCTCAACCTGAGGGGCGAGACCGTGGCGCAGAAAGAGACGATGACGGCGCTGGCCAAGGGGCGGTTCGACGCCATGCGGCAGCAGATCGATGCCGGCAAGGTCGACGTTCAGGACATCACCAAGGAGTGGCGGCATTCCGGCCTGACCGAGAACGCCCGCGTCCAGCACGTCCATATGCACGGCAAGTCGGTCGGCTTCGAGGAAGACTTCATCATGCCGGACGGGACGCGGATGAAATACCCGCACGATCCGGACGCGCCGATCGACCACACGGCCGGCTGCCATTGCACATTCAGGATCAGCGTGGACTACACCGGAGCGCTGGCGAGGCGCCTGAAGCAGGCCGGAGGCTGAGTTGGCCACATCGTTTGCCGCGTCTGTTGCCGATTGGGTCCATGAGACCGAAGGCGCGCTCGAAGCGATCTGGCGAGAGTCCGCCAACGAAATGATCAAGGAACTCGACGTCACCAAAGAGCAGGGCGGCAATGTCCCGATCGTGACGGGCTTCCTGCGGGCTTCGCTGCTGGCCTCCACTTCGATGATGCCGGAGATCAACCCCGCCGCGAAGCCGCCGAAGGGCGCTGGTGAGGGTTCGTTCGGATCGAACGCATCGAACATCGAGGCGGTGATCGCTGGCGCCGAGTTCGGGCAGACGCTTTTCGTGGGCTACACGGCAGCATATGCGGCCAGAATGGAGTTTGGATTTACCGGCTCGGATGCCCTTGGGCGCTACTATTCGCAGCCGGGCAACCTGTTCGTCACACGAGCCGTTCAGCGTTGGCCAGCCGTCGTCAACCGGGTCTCGCAGCGGCTGTCTGCCCGCATTTCGTTCTCCTAGTCCTCGTCTTTCACCCCTTCCACATGATCGCTGTCGTTCTCCATGGCAGTAACCAACCCGAACTGCAGGATCGTCAGGGCCCGCCTCGCAGCCTTGAGCGCGGTGTCGGCGCGTGTCGTGCCGCCCGGAGCCGAGCCGAGCGCCTGAGACGCCGCGTAAATGCGGTCGTAGGCCTGCTCATCGGTGAGGGGCGCGTCATCAGCCATCGGGGCAAGAGGTAGCACGGATGGCCGCGCACATCGAAACCGAAATCATCGAGGCGATGGTGAGCCGCTTCGCCAGCATGACGCTTCCGGCCGGAGTGACTGTGGCGTGGCCTGGGCAGAATTTCGAGCCTGAAGCGAACGTGCCCTACGTCCGGGTCAACATCCAGCGGAACACCCCGATCAATCACGACATCGGCGGCGACATGGAGCCGGAGCGCATGGGCGTGTTCCAGGCGACGGTCTGCTGGCCAACCGGAATCGGCATCACACAGGCGTCGGACCTCGCCGGGCAGATCCGGGACCGGTTCCGCTTTGCGACATCAATCGACACGACCACCGGGCACATCCGGATCGTGGACGAGCCCTCGGTCATCGATGGTGAGACCGGGTCGGCCTTCCGAGAGACCCACACCATCGTCCCCTATCACTGGTACCCATAGAAAGGAGGTCTGTCATGGCGCTTCATCCCGTGGCCGGCTCGCGAATCTACAAGGGCGGCGTCATGTCCGACCAGGCCGACGACTTCGTTGAGAGCGACTACGCCAGCGAGACGTGGACCGAGATCGATGGCTGGCAGCAGTGCGGCCCGCTCGGCGACACGTCGGAGACGATCACCACTCCGCTGATCAACCGCTCCCGCGATGTGAAACAGAAGGGCACGGCCAACGCCGGGTCCAGTCAGCATGTCTTCGCGATCATCCGCGACGACGCGGGGCAGACTGCACTCCGTGCGGCGGCCCGCCCCTCCGACAAGAACAACTACGCGTTCAAGATCGAGTGGGAGAGCGGGACCACGAGCTATTTCATCGCGCTCGTGATGAGCGCCGAAGAAGCCGGTGGCGCTGCCAACACGATCACCATGCTCAACACCACGCTCGAGGTTAACTCGAACGTACTGAACGTCGCGGCCTAAGGAGGGCTGAACCATGACGGATCTCTCCATCACCGCGGCGAACGTCGTCGCGAGCGGGAATGCCCGCATCGAGCACGGCACGTCGGGGGCGACCATCACCGCCGGCGCCGTCGTCTACAAGGCGGCCGCGACCGGCAAGTTCGGCCTGTGCGACAGCAACAGCGGCACGGCTGAGGTGAAAGCCGCCTACGGGATCGCGCTCAACGGCGCCTCCGATGGCCAGCCCCTTGCCGTCGTGAAGAAGGGCGATGTCACGATCGGCGCGACCATCACGGCCGGCGAGCGGTACTTTGCCTCGGAAACGCCCGGTGGCATCCAGCCTTCGGCGGATCTCGCGTCGGAGGATATCGTGTTCCTCGGGATCGCGAAGTCGGCGAGCGTGCTCGCTCTCGACATTCAGATCCCCGGCGTAACGGTCGGAGCGTAAGCCCATGACCGTCCGCAAGGCAAAGGCGCCGGCCGCGTCCACCGGAGCCCTCGACCTGGGCTCCTTCGATGACGCGGTGAAGCGGCAGGACAAAGGCATTCCGGTGCCCATCCTGTCGATGGACGGCAAGTCGGAGATCGGGCTCACGATCACGGTCGCGGGGCCGGACAGCGAGCGCGCCCGCTCCGCACAGGAGGCGATGGCGGACGAGCTGATCGACCGCGGTACGAACGACCGGCCGAAGGCGAAGGAGGCCGTCGAGCGCAGCCTTCGCTACCTCGCGAAGATCACCATCGGATGGACCCCGTCCGTCAAGCTCGACGATAAGGAGATGGGCTACTCCGAGGCGAACGCGGCGAAACTCTACAAGCGCCTGCCGTTCATCCGGGAACAGGTCGACCGGGCCGCCGGTGACCGCTCCCGTTTTTTTCCGGGCTGATTGACGGCCTCTGCGAAGCGCTCAGCGCGTGTCAGGGCGGCGCGGCTCCGGATGTGCCCGCCGCCGCTGAACGCGTCTGGAGTGCCTTCTGGCGTCTCGACGGGCGCCGTTCCAGCAACGGTTTCGGCGCCAACGCAATCAGCCATACCGATGTGGACCGGTTCCTGGCCCGCAATCGCATCAATCTCTGGCCCTGGGAACTGGAAGCGCTCGACGCCATGGAGACGGTCCGGTTGCGGTTCCTGAACCGTGGCGAGACGGAAGCGGCTCCGCAGGTGTCTGCCCAGCCCATGACGCCAGCGCTGTTCACCGCCATGTTTGGGGAGGCGGCTAAATAGCGATGCCGTTCTTCCGGCACACAGAGATCACCGCTATTTCTCTGGATTCCGTCCCGCCTATGCCGAAAACGACGAACAGCTTGTCATCGACAAGTGAGCCTCCAAACGGTTTCTCGCCCGTGTAGCCGCCGAAGCTGTTTTTCGCGTTCACGTATCCGCAAACCGTCACGAGGTCGCTGGGGCTTCGCCCTGCATACATCTCGCCGAAGCGAGC
This sequence comes from Amorphus sp. MBR-141, assembly GCF_053628695.1. Classification (NCBI taxonomy): domain Bacteria; kingdom Pseudomonadati; phylum Pseudomonadota; class Alphaproteobacteria; order Hyphomicrobiales; family Amorphaceae; genus Amorphus; species Amorphus sp. MBR-141. The sequence continues at coordinate 45,114 of NZ_JBRJGW010000002.1, read as the reverse complement.
TGATTCCGGATCTTTCAGCGCATCGCGAACGCCGGCTTCGACAGAAGCCCTTTGCGATGGCGTCAGATCGAGAAGCGCGACGCGCTCGGTGGGAATGCTCCCTTGCGGAACGCAGCCGAATAAAACTGCTCCAGCAGACATCAACCAGACGAAACGACGCATATCGGTCCTCCCCAAAAAGTGGGGACGATAGCGGTTTGCCCCGAGGAGGCCAATATGTCGACAGCCCGCCTCGGATTTGAGATCGACAGTTCGCAGGCGAAGGGCGCCTCGGTCGATCTGGACGCGCTCATTGACGCGTCGAAGCGAGCCGAGCGGGCCGAGCGGGATGTTGCGGGCGCCTCCCGTGAAATGTCCGCATCGCTGCAGGCCGCGAACGCGATCCTGAAGTCGATCGACGCCACAACCCGGGGCATGTCGGCGTCTCTCGAAAAGATGGCCCGCGCGTCCAAGGGCGCCGATACCGCGACAAAGCAGGCGAAGGATTCCGCCGAGCAGATGGCGCAGGCCTATGGCCGGGCTGATCTGGTGCTGCGGGACTTCATCGACCGGCAGAACGGCGTCGCCGCTGCAACGCGGATGTGGCAGGGCCCCCTTGCCGACATCGGCGCCGAAATGGATCGTATGCGCGCCCGGTTCAACCCTCTGTTCGCCGCGTCTCAGGCGTACGAGGGGGAACTGAACGACCTCAACCATGCTCACCGGCTCGGTGCGATCACGGCGCGCGAGCACGAGGCCGCTCTTGAGGCGCTGAACGCGCGCTACGCCGCGATGTCCGGGGCCGTCCAGGTCGCGACATCCATGACGGAGAAGCACAATACCGCCTCGCGCATGGCGTCGCACAACGCTCGCCAGCTCTCGTTCCAGCTGATCGATATCGGTCAGGCCATCCCGCTTGCGTTTGTGTCGCCGCTCTACGCGATGCAGAACTTCGGCTTCCAGATTGCCCAGATCGGCCAGCAGTACGCTGGGCAGGGCGGTCTCAACGCGGCGCTGCGAGACAGCGTCGGGATGGTTGGACGGTTCGCGGCGGGATTGGCTCCGGCCATCGTTATCTCAGGTGTTGCAGCGGTCGCCTTCGGTGGCCTGACCAGGGCCGTGAACGACACGACGACTGCCTCGGTGAAGATCGGCGATACGATCGGCGAGGGGCTCAACAAGGTTGAGGTCAAGACCGCCGCTCTTCGGGACAAAATCAACGAGCTGGGCGACGTGACGATCGGGTTCGGGGACGTCGCGGTCGGGCTGTTCCAGATGTTCGGGGCGGGCTTCCAGACCTACATCATCGACCCGATAAAAGGGCCAGTGAGCGCGGCGTGGAGTGCCTTCGGTGGGTACGTCGGCGACGCCTTCGCCTTCGTGTCCAAATCCATCGCGGCGATGGGTGCGCAGTTGAAGTTCGCGGGCACTGCCATCGTGACGATCTTCAGCAACGCTGCGGATCAGGCCGTCACTATCTGGAGCAAGGTTCCGGGAGCGATGGGGGACATCGCCTATCAGGTGGCGAACAACGTCATCGGTGGCATCAACTACATGCTCAGTTCGGCGGCGAGCGGCATCAATTGGCTTCTCGATCAGGCAAAGAGCGTCGGCGTCGACCTCGGGAATATCGGCGAGGGTCCTGCGCTCGGCAAGCTCGAAAACGCCTATGCCGGTCAGTATGGGTCGATGAAGAAGTCTCTCGCGACGCAGCAGGATTCTGGTAACTCGCAATTGGCCGGGGCCTATGCCCAGTACCGCGCCGACATCGCCGCAATCAGGGCCAGCGATCCGATCGCCACCCTCGGAGAGAACGCCCGCAAGAACGCCCTCAAGGACCTGGAAGACGTCGCGAAGAAGGCGTTGAGCGAGGTCGAGAAGGGTGCGCGCAAGGCCGCGCGCGAGGCTGAACGGCTGGCGAAGGCATACCAGAAGATCGTGCAGGATGCTCGCCAGTTCGTGGCTGCGCAGGATCTGGAACGGCAGTCCTATCTCATGACCGAGGAGGCCGCCGCTCGGCTCCGCTACGAGCAGGAACTCGTCAACAAGGCGCAGGATGCTGGGATCAAGCTCACGGCTACCCAGTCGGCTGAACTCTCCGGACTTGCCAACCAGATGGCGTCGAGCGAATCCGCGACGAAGCGGTTCAAGGATGCCATCGACTTCGCCAAAGGCACGACCAAGGGGTTCATCTCCGATCTTCGCCAGGGCCTCGCCAACGGCGAGAGCTTCTGGGACAGCTTCAAGAACGCCGCGCTGAACGCAATCGACAAGATCGTGGAGCGGATCAGCGGCAGCCTCGTCGACTCGCTGTTCTCGATCGGTGGGAGCGCAGCTGGCGGGGGTGGTTCCGGGATCTTCGGTGGCCTGCTCGGCGGGCTCGGAAAGCTCCTCGGGTTTGCCTCTGGTGGCTACACCGGCAACCGTGCCGCGTCGGCCGTTGCTGGCGTCGTGCACGGTCAGGAGTTCGTCGTCAACGCGGCCTCCACCAGGGCTCATCGTCCGCTGCTCGAGGCGATCAATGGCCGTGGCCGTGGATCGGCGTCGCGGGGCTACGCCATGGGCGGCTACGTCCAGCCGGCGAACCAGAACACGGGCCAGGCGAACGACAACCTGCATGTCACCGTCGGCGTGTCGGCGGACAGCAATGGCAACCTGATGCCGTTCGTGGAGAGCGTGTCGCGCCGACAGGCGACCGCCGTCACGCAGGCAGGCATCAGCGCCTACGACCGTCAGTCGCAGCGCCGCTTGGTGGATAGGGCCGGCATGGCCCAGGGTCGGTACGGATGACCGCAGTGTGGCCGCGTGACGTTCTCGTGCCGGCAAGCGCCGCCGCCATCTGGACGCCGCGCACCACGTCGGGATCGATCGCGCTGTCAGGGTTTCGGCAGGTGGTCGCCTCCGATGCGGGCGGTTGGTTGATCAAGATGGAGCGCGTCGCCGTCCGGAACCAGGCCGCAATCCGGGCATGGTACGAAATGGCGCTCCTTCTGGAAGGTCGGCTCAATCCCGTGCTGGTTCCGGTGTGGCCGGCCTATCCCGTGGCGGAGGATGAATTTTTTTCGGACGGGACCGGGCACGACGTTGACGCGCCGCCGACCGCGACGCTCTCGGGTGATCATGCCCTCCGAGCGACCACGGTCGCGATCAACGTCACCTACGGGGGTGCGCTCGCACCGGGGGATTTCTTCTCGATCGGCGAGCGCCTCTATCAGGTCCGATCCATCACCAGTGTCGCGGGCACCGTAAACACCGTCACCGCCCGCCCGCCTCTCAGGGCAGCCGCGTCGAATGGAACAGCGGTCAACCTCAACACGCCCGCGTGCAAGTGCCGGCTCCGTGACGACTCGATGGAACTGATGCTCGACGCCAGCAAGATGGCATTCCCGTCGATCTCCTTCATCGAGGATCCGACCTGATGGGCTTTTTCACGACAGACCAGGCGAACGCTCTTGCCGAAAAGGATGTCCGGCTGGCGACGCTCGTCGAGTTCGACTTTGCGGACTCGGAAGGCGCGTCCGATCCGGTTCGGCTCTGGAACGGCTTCGGCGACCTGTCGGCCGGCGGGCAGACGTGGACCGGGATTGCCGGCCTCGGGGCCATCGAAGGGTTGGAGGAGACGCGCGGCCCGATCTCGGTCCAGACCACGTTCACGCTCTCCGGTATCGATCAGGAAATCCAGCAGATCGCCATTGCCGATCCGGCGCAGGTCCAGGGGCGCGGGGTTTCCGTCAACGGGCAACTCCTGACGGACGAATGGCAGACCGAGGGATCACCGTTCGCGCTCTGGGCCGGGGTGATGCAACCGCCGCGGATTTCGCGCACCGCGGTATCGGAGGAGGAGGGCGGGCAGCGTCTTGTCCGGCTCCCAGCCGAGAATGTGTTCTTCAAGCGGGCCCGCATCCCAGCCGGCCGATATACCGGCGTGGACCAGAAGTCCCGGTTTGCAGGCGACAAGTTCTGCGACAACACGGCGCTGATGGTCAACATCACGCTCACCTGGCCGAACTACTGAGCCATGCTCACCAGCTATCTGCAGGACCAGGCGAGCCAGCCGTTCGCGTGGGGCTGGTCGGACTGCGTCACCTTTATCGCTGATTGGATCGAAGTTCGGACCGGCACCGATGCGGCGGCCGACGTGCGCGGGCGGTACGACGCTGCGACCGCGGAACGCGCTCTCTCATGCTTCGGCGGGCTCGCCAGAGTGGTTGGACGGGCAATGCGCCTGGCCGGGTTCCGCATGACGCGAGAGCCGAAGGTCGGCGACGTGGCCGTGGTGCTGTTCGCAGACGTTCTGGCGTGCGCGATCTGGACGGGGCGGCGCTGGGTCTATCGATCGGAACGCGGGCTGATCCTGTCGACGCACGGACGCCTTGTCGCGGCCTGGAGCTTGTAGCATGCCGCAGGTCGTTCCTCTCCTGGCACCTATCGTCGGGGCCATCTCCAGTGCCGCCACGGCCTTTGGCGCGGGGATATCGGCCTTTGCCGCGACGGGCATTGGCGGGTTTCTCCTGTCGGCCGGTGCCGCATTCGGCTTGAGCTATCTTTCCGGCCTTCTTCGGCCTTCATCGCAGACGCCGCAGCCGAGGCCGCAGGACCAGCAGGTCACGATCAAGTCGTCGTCGGCGCCGCGGTTTCGCGGCTATGGCATCGTCAAGATTGGCGGTGTGCTGATGCATGCCGGGGCACAGGGCGGGTATCTGCACCGGATCTTCGCTCTCGGATCTGGCGAGATCGACGCGTTCCTGGAGCACTGGATCGACGACTTGGCCGTGGAGATCGACGGAAGCGGCGACGTCACGAGCGGGAAATATGTCCACGAGGGGCAGTCCCGCGTCCACATCGAGAGCCGTCTCGGAACGACATCGCCGGCTCAGTACACCGGCATCACGGACTGGACGGCCGATCATCTCGGGAAGGGAATCCCGTCCGCCTATGTCCGGCTTGAGCAGGTGCCGAGCGAGGTCTTCCTCGACACGTTCCCGAACGGCGGCAACACGCAATATCGAGCGGTCTACCGGGGTGCCAAGGTGCCAAACCCGACGATCGGGGCGACAGGCGTCACGGATGGCGGCAACTTCTCCTGGTCCGATAATGCGGCCCGCGTCATCTGCGACTACCTGATCCACCCGGATGGGCTGGGACTCGACCCGTCATGGATCACCAATGCGCTCTCCTACTGGCAGACGGCGCAGAGCATCTGCGACGAGGATGTGGCTCTCGCCGCCGGGGGCACGGAGAAGCGCTACCGGATCTGGAACACCTACCGGTTCGACGAGAGGCCAGCCGATGTTCTGCAGCGGTTCCTTGCGGCCTGCGACGGCATCCTGGTCGCAACACCGGGTAGAGGGCTCGCGCTGATCGTCGGGAAATGGGTCACGCCGACGGTGACGATCGACGACAGCGCAATCCTGTCATTCGAGGACATCGGGCGGGGCAGGGACGCGCTCACGACGGCCAACACCATCCGGGCGCAGTTCACATTTCCAGGTCTCGACTATCAGGCGACGGACGCCGACCCGTGGATCGATGATGCAGACGTCACGGCTCGCGGCGAGTTCGTCACTGATATCGCGCTGTTCCCGGTTCCCAGCCATGGCCAGGCGCGCCGGCTGATGAAAATCTCGGCGCACCGCGCCAATCCGGAATGGGTCGGGACGCTCACCTGCAACCTGCGTGCCCTGCCGGTGATGGGGGAGCGGTTCATCACCGTCCAGGTTTCCGAGCTCGGCATCAGCGGGACGTTCGAGATACTGGATCAGCCGCAGTTTCTCGTCGACGAGGAAAGCCGGGTCCAGGGGATGCAAATCAGCGTCGCCTCCCTGACATCTGCCGCCTACGCCTGGAACGCCGCGACCGAGGAGGGCACAGGGCCGGTGGTGCCGACGTTCACGGCGCCGGACAACACCATCGACGCGCCGACCGGCCTTGACGTCACGATATCCCAGCGGGCGACCGTAGACGGTGGGACCGGCGCGTTCGCCGTCCTCGACTGGGACGCGCCGTCGGCGGACTATTTCCGGGGCGAGGCACGCTTCAAAAAAACGTCAGATTCCTTCTGGATCTCGATTGGTGTGCTCCGGGGGGCATCGCAGACGGAGACCGGCATTCTGGAGGATGGGGCGGAATACGAGTTCCAGATCCGGACGATTTCGGTGTCGGGTCGGGTGTCGGCCTGGTCGGATAGCGTGACCAGGACCATCGTCGCCGATGATGCCGCGCCGTCAGCGCCGACGAACCCGGGTGGAACCGGCGGCGAACTGGAAGCGACGCTCACCTGTACGGCGCCGAACTCGCGCAACTTCAAGGCGGCGATCCTCTACCGGTCGTCGAGCAACGTGTTTGCCTTAGCGGTCCAGGTCGAGACCGTCAACGGCTCGCCGAACCAGGCGATCTCCTACCGTCACCAGCCGATCCTGAGCGGCACCTGGTACTACTGGTGGACGGCGTCAAACGCATCCGGCGTGGAGTCCGCGCCGACGACGAGCGTGTCGGTGGTCGTTTCCGACCCGTAGAGACAGCCTGAAATCTTGAGCCAAACCAACCCGGCCGGGCAACCGCGCCGGGCTTTGCTTGTCCGGAGAATCCCATGGGTCAGATCGCGACGCTTGCCAATGCTGCCTATGTCGATGGCGTCGCCTCGGTGAAGTCGTCCATCCGCGCCGTGTTCGGCCAGGTCGACACCTATGTAGAGGATCTACGCACACGGGTTACGGCAGCCGAAGGCGATATCGACGACGCGGAAAGCGCCATCACGGCGCTGCAAGCGACCGATGTTACCCATCCGAACTATGGCGAGACGTCCGCCGATCGCGACCGCCCGGGCGAGGTGCGCAAATTCTGGACGTCTACCCTGGACGGGGCCCCCGCCGCGCTGACGCCGATCTCGGAATCCTGGGTGGTGGCGACCGCATTCGGCGCTGCGGTGCGTCTGACCGGGGCGCAGTATCTGGCGCCCATCGCCGCGACGATGATCGAGCCGGGCCGGCAGTATCGCATCCGGGCGGCCTATCGGGCCAATTCGACGACGGACCCGGATGGCGACACGGTGCAGCTCGGCATCCGCTGGCTGGACAAGGACAAGGCCGGGATTTCCACGACGGTCGCGGCGAACGTCCTGGAGTTCTCGACCGCCGACGGCCGGGCGAACACCTCTGTCGTGGTGGCCAAGACGGCTGCGACCGGCGTCGATGTGGTGCCGCCGGCGAGTGCGGTCTACATGCGCCCGTTCGTCCGCACGTTCTCCGCTTCCGGGCAGATCGACGTCGACGTGCTGGAAGTGGTTGATCTCTACGACACGGTGGATTGGTCGCCGGACGTCGAGGCCGTCGAAAACCGGATGTCGACGGCTGAGCAGGATATCGATGACCTGGAAGATCGGGCGACGGCGGTCGAGGGTCGCTCGACCGACCTGGAAGAGGAGGTCACGAACGCCCGGAACGGCGAAGCAAATCTCGACGATCGCCTGGACGGCATCGACACCGCTCTTGCGCAGGAAATCACCGATCGCGCCGCCGACGTAGACGCGGAGGAAGCGGCGCGGATTGCGGCTGACAATGCCCTGGACGGTCGCCTCGACGCCGTGGAAGCGGAGATCACGACCGCACGGGGCGGAGAGGCGAACCTCGACGCAAGGCTGGACGGAATTGATACCGCGATTTTGGATGAAGCGACGGCGCGCGCGGATGCCGACACGGCGCTGGATGGCCGTCTTGACCTGGTCGAAAGCGAAATCACCACCGCGCGGGGCGGCCAGGCTTCCCTCGACGATCGTCTCGACGTGATGGACGCGACGGATGCGGACTTCGAGACCCGCGTCGACGCACTCGAAACCGAAATGACGGCTGCCCGCGGCGGGGAAGTCGATCTCGACACCCGTCTCGACGGGATGGACACCGCCACGGCGGGCGCCCAGACCACGGCCGATACGGCGCAGGCCGAAATCACAGCAGCGCGAGGTGGCGAAGCAAATCTCGATGCGCGCTTGGATGGGATCGACACGGCCGTCTCGACGGCGCAGACCGCTGCGGACGATGCGCAGGCCGATGCCGACACGGTCACGGCAGAGGTCACCGCGGCCCGTGGGGGTGAGGTTGATCTCGATACTCGGTTGGATGGGATCGCCTCCGACGTCACCACAGCCCAGGGCACGGCCGACACCGCACAATCGGAAATCACGACGGCGCGGGGCGGCGAAGCCTCGCTGGATGCCCGCCTTGATGGGATCGACACCGAGTTCACGGACCGCCCGGCGCTTCAACGCCTGACGATCGCCGATGATGCGGCGACGAGCTTCACGCCGGTTAACACAGTCGGGCGGATCGCAATCTCCGGGCCCTCGGCCGCACTGACCGGAGACGTGTTTTTCGACGCCGTCTCGCCCGCCTGCACCGCCCTCGTGGCGGCCGCCGATATCGAGGTGACGACGGGGGCGCTCACCGGCACCGACGGCTCCGACGCCAAGCTGACGGTTTCGGCGCACACCGACGGCAACATTTATGTCGAGAACCGGACCGGCGCGTCTATCGACATTGTCCTTCTGACGATTTCTTAAGGGGCGGCCCAATGGCGCAGAAATTCACGGTCCGCGCCAACGCGGACTGGCAGGAGCCGTTTGTTCTGAAACAGGACGTGGAGCGGTGGCGGCTCGATGACTACGACGTCGAGATGCACATCAAGGCGGCCGCGGGCACCGGCACGGCGCTGGTGACGCTGTCGCCTGCCGACGGCTCGCTGGTCATTGTCGATCCTGTCGAGGGGCGTGTCGAGGTCTTTGTGCCGCGCGAAACCTTCGTGAGCACCCTGCCGCCTGGCTCCTACGTCTTCGACTTCCATCTCACCCGCAGAGACACCGATGCCGCTAGACGGTTCCAGACGAGCACGGACACGTGCATGCTCGTCGTGGTCGCCGGCGTCACCTATCCGGAGGCCTGATCCATGGCGCAGCGCAAGGTCGCGAGTCCCGTCTATCTTCAGTCGGCCGGGCGAGCCATCGACGGGCGGTCCGTGCTGTCCGGGGCTCGCGCGCCCTTGGACAGCGACGGACGGGTCGGGGACTTCTGGGTCGACACGACGGGGCCTGCCACCATTTACGGGCCAAGGACGGCCGCAGGGTGGCCTGCAGGGATCGAATTGACCGGATATAGCGGTTGGTCGCCCATTCTGGCCGCCGTCGAGGCCGACCCGGACTACAAGGTCTTGAAAGTGGTCGATTGGGTCGGTGGCGAGGGGGATAAACCGGCGGCTGGACTTTACGTTGGTGAAGATGGCCTCACGGCGGATATTTCCGAGGCCGCCGACGTTCGGGGTCCAATCGGCGACGTGACGCCGGCCGCTACGGCGGCGAAACTCGCGGCGGAGGCGGCGCAGGCCAATGCGGAGGCGGCGCAGCAAGCCGCTGAGGCGGCGGCGGGTGCGCTCGGCGCGACGCCGTACGCGACCAAATCGGCAATGGACATGGTCACTCCTACGCCGCTGCCGGCTTATGGCTACGTCTATGCCGACGGCGCCGCATCGAACAACGGGCTCTACATTTACCCGTCCGGTGGCGATGCATGGGTGCAGAGCAATGCCATTTCGCTGACGGCCGCGACGGAGAACGAGGTCGTCGCCGGGGTGCGTGATGATGTTGCCGTGACCCCGGCTGGAGATGCGGCGGCCCTGGCTCCGGTCAAAGCCGATTTCAGGAACTTCACCGCAGGTTCTGGAAAGGTCGCCCGGGATAGCCTCATTCCGATCATCCTGGGGGATGATGGCGGTATCGTTCTCGGCTTCGATGTGCTGGAGCGGACCCTTGTCGGCGAGTTTGCCGCGGGCCGATACGCCGACGCGCGGCCCGACGCGGTGCCGATCGAGGGAGTTGAGCTTGCCGATTGGAATGGATTCATCTCGTACGGCCAGTCGCTGTCGCTTGGGTGGCTCGGCGGAACCGTGCTGTCGGACTCGCAGCCCTACCTCAACCTGACCTTTCTCGGCGGATGCAAGGCCGATCCAGACGACGAAACGACCGGGATCACAGATACCAAGCCGTTGGTCGAAGACAATCTCGGACCGCTCGAGGCGACCGGGACCAGCGGCGGCGAGACGCCATGCTCCGGGGCCTGCAACGAGGCGGTCACGCGGGCGATTCGCGACCATGGATATTCGGCGAGCGACCTGGTCTGGTTCGCATCCTCTCCTGGCGAAGATGGCACTTCCATCGCGCAGCTGTCGAAACCGGGAACGTATTACACGCGGTTCATGAACTACGTTCAGGGTGCTTACGATCTGGCCGTGGCGGACGGTAAATCGTATGCGTTGCAGGCCGTGGCGTGGGTTCAGATGGAAAAAGATGCTCAGAGTAACACCAGCAAGGCCGTATATAAATCGGCTCTTAACCAGATCATTTCAGACATCAACGCCGATGTGAAGTTGATCACGGGGCAGGCAACGGATGTTCACTTTCTTTGCTATCAAAACACCTATCTCGTTACAGATGGGAATCGAGACGGGCCTTTGCTAGCGACGGACGAAGTGTGCCAAGAGAACCCTCTGGCGCACATGATCTGCCCGCTTTACTTTATGCGGTACTTCGATTCGACGCATGTGACGGTCGAAACCTATCAGCGCATGGGGAGATATTTTGGCCGCGCATTGGTGCAGTTGTTCATAGAGCAGAGGGTCCCGGACGGTTGCTATATTAGCAATGCCTATGTCGTTGGACCGGCGGGAACCGATGTCGTGGTCCGGATCCACGCCCCGTCCGGCCGCGCCGTGATCGACCCTGATCTCTGCGGCCCGATCGTCAACGAAGGTTTCGTGGTCCGCGACGATACCGGTGACTTGACAGTGACCAATGTTCGCCGGACCGGAGACGCTGAGATTACCATGACCATCAACCGTGAACTCGACGAAAATCCGGTTGTCCGCTATGGGATCGACTCGTTCCCGCTGGGGCCGCCCCGGACGAAGATCGCTCCACTCGGCGGTGGGTCGGGAAACATCCGCGACACGACGATCGAGACGTTCATGATCGGCGGTGTGGCGTACCCGGCTTTTCATGCGCTGCAATGCACCGAACGCAACATCAACATCCTGGAGGCGTAGCCGATGGAAAATTTCAATCGCATCGCCGGAGGTACGTTCGCGGCCTCGTCCATCGACGAGACGGCCGCCACGCTGCCCTATTCCCAGGCCGAGGTCGGGGCGTATGGGCATTGGATGTTTCAGGCCGGAGACAGTGGTGGCCTGACCAGCATCATCGGAAACAGGGCGCTCGTTGCTCAGTCGACCCCGACTTATGCCGCGGACTATGTGTCGCTTGATTTCCGGTACGAAGGCGACGCGCTGATCAGCGATTTCGAGGACAATGACACGACCGTTGAGGTCACGATGGCCGCCGTGGTGCGGGCCAGCATCAACACGGGCAACTCGGTCGTTTTTGGATCTTATGAGGATGGAACGCCAGGAGGGTTCCGGCTGGCCCTTGGGTCCGGCGCCGTTACTTGCTCCAGCCAGGGCGATTTCGGATTCGTGACGCCGCCCGGCCTTAGTTTCCCGACGGCAACCTGGTTTTTCGTGGCCGCATCGAAGGGCATTGCCCGTGACGGGGCCAAGTCGTTGTCGATCTACCTGGGCGGTGTCGGCAGTTATATCAATTTCGACCGTGACACGTACACACCGGCCGGGGCATCGCGGTATTTCTCATTCGGTAACGCCTACTCCGGCGCCGGTACCGGGTCTGGCGTGCTCGACGTTGCCGAGGCGATCCTGTTCGACCGGTTCATGGGCATCGCCGAGATCAACGCACTCTACGCCCGGTCGAAGAAGCGAATGGCCGCAGCCGGGATTACCGTCACCTAGCAGACTTCCGAAGGTAAAGCAGATGCCTGCGCTGACAATCTGAGTGCTGAGCGTCGAGAAGTTCAAGCCGATCGGATATCGCAGCAGCGAGCACAGTGTAGCCAGCGGTGTTGAGGTGTATGCCGTCCGATGTGTAAGCAGCGGCCATAAACCCGTCACTGTCGGTGAGCGTGCTGCGGACGTCGAGGTAGGAACACCGCGCGTTGCACTGCTTCGTAATCTCCGCAGAGAGCGCAGCCATTCGGTGGTTCGCCCACCCATACTGCCCTGCCGTTGGTGGTGGGGAGAGAACGATCAGGGGCGCCGTCTGAGCAAGTGTGTCGATTATTTCGCCGATTCTAGACGCCACTGTCGCGACTGAAGCGCCCCCCATGATGTCATTCGTTCCGATCATGAGGACACGCACAGCTGCCGGGTGGGTGAAAATGTCGATATTTTCGAGCAGTGTCTCAGAACTCGCACCCCGCACCCCCAGGTTCGCGACACTGGGGCCTAGTAGACCACTGACATCCGACGCTCTTGAGATATTGCTGTCGCCGATTAGCTGAATAGGCCCCGTCGGTAGGTGGGCGCGCAGGTACGCCAACCGGTCAACAAAAGCCGGAGGTGGCTTAGGCGGCATGACTCGTCGGTAGAGGGGGCCGTCGAGCGTCGCCCCCGCCACGGCGCCAGTCAGCAAAGCGCACGCGGCGATGGCTACTGTTCTGGTTCGCATCGGCCTGTGTTGAGTTGAAAGATCAATCACAATTCTAGCGTGCGGGCCTATGGAAGTCTAGTCGCCCGTTCGCGGTGGACCCGCATCGCTTTAGACGGTCTTGGATCTTCTAATTGAGCCCTCCAGCCCCGCCCCGAGCGGGGCTTTTGATTCCAGGAGACAGAGAATGGACCGCAAGGCGTTTTACGACGCCCTGCGACCGACGCTTGGCGCGCTGACGCAGGCGAACGTCGTGGGATTCGAACTAGTGCTCAGCGAGGCAGAGCGCCGCCGAACCGCTCTGAACCAGCTTGCCTACATCATCGCCACCGCGTGGTGGGAGACCGGCAAGACAATGCAGCCGGTGAAAGAGGCCTATTGGCTCTCCGAGGCGTGGCGTCGGAAGAACCTGCGCTATTCCCCCTTCTATGGTCGCGGCTTCGTCCAGCTCACATGGGAGGCCAACTACCGCAAGGCAAGCGACCTCTACGGGGTCGATTTCGTCGCCAATCCGGATCTGGTGATGGAGCCGAAGCACTCGGTCGCGATCCTGTTCGACGGGATGCTGGACGGCTGGTTCACCGGCAAGGATCTCGACGACTACATCGACGACGTCGACGAGAGCGACGACGAGGATCTGCGGGAGTTCGTCAACGCGCGCCGCATCGTCAACGGCACCAATCGCCAGACTGAAATCGGCAAGCTAGCGCTCGTCTTTGAGAGGGCGCTACGAGCGGCTGGATACGGTGCGCCGGTGGTTCAGCCTGACCCGGCGCCCGTCCCCCCGCTGCCCGACGTCGAGCCGGCGGACGCTGCGCCGAGCGCTAGCGGTGGATCCCGCTCGCTGCTGCAGGCGCTCCTGTCCGCGATCCTCGCGCTCTTCCGGAAATAGGAGGCCGCCATGGCCGAGAAACCGCCCCTCGTCGATCAGCCCGGATCCAAGCCCACGCGCAAGGTGACGGCATCCACCATAGGGGCTGCGGCCGGTGCCGCGCTCTCCCAGGTCATGGTCAACGCTATCGACCTTCACGTCCCGTTGCTGGCCGGTGCTGACGTATCGGCGCTGATCTATCTCGTCGTGCCGGCGGTGACGGCCTACGCCTTCGGTTGGCTGACCCGCGATCGGGCCCCGGCATGATCACCGCGATCCTCGCCCAGGTCCCGCGCCCTGTCTGGTACGCGCTCGCCGTACTGGCAGCCATCGGCGCGGCCCACTGGACCGGCCGCATGGTCGAGTCCAACGCCTGTGACGCTCGCGTGGCCGAAGCCCGCGCATCTCTCATCTCCGAAATCAGCGAGGGCACCAATGCGAAGGTGGAATCCGCTCTTGAGGCTCGGCGCCGTGCTGAGCGCGACTTTGACGCTGGCCGCGTGCCAGACGACCCCTTCCTCCGTCCGGACGAGTGACGTGGCCTGCACGGTGTTCTCGCCGATCACCTACGCCTCGCAGGACACCGCGCCGACGGTCCGGCAGATCCGGGGCCACAATGCGGCGTTTGTCGCCACCTGCGAAAGTGGCCCGGACTGATGGCTGGGCCTGAGAACGGGGAGACCTTGCCGGCGCACGTTCGCGACTGGCTGCGAGACCTATCACCAGAGCAGGCGGACTACCTCGAGCGAATGAACTCGGAAACCTTGAAATGGCTCTCGGAAATGCGGGCTGAGGAGGTGACCGAGATCCGGGAAGGCGTCGAGTTCATCCGGGCCGCCCGTCGCATGGGCGCGTTCGGCAGGTGGGTCCTTTTCATGATCGCGGCGATCTTCGCCGCGACCATGTCGATCGGTGAAGGATGGAAGGCGGCGCGAGCATGGTGGGGTTCATGAAGTGGGTCCAAAACGTTCTCACCTGGTCGTTGCTGGTGTTCGCGGCGGCCGGGCTCTGCGGCAGCGCCGGCATTCTCGGGTTCTGGATTGCCGATCGCGAGCCGCCTGTGCGCTTCTATTCGGGCGCGCCGGGTCGCGCCATCATCGGCGGCGGGGCCACACTGGAGATTGCCTATGACGTGCGGGTCGAGCGGCTTTGTGCCTCGACCATGGTCTCCGTGCTGACCGACAGCAGCGGCGCTCGGTTCCCGCTACAGCAGCTCTCCACCCCGCCTCCGAGCCATCCAAGCGACGCAACGGTGATCTACAAGGTGCTGGTGCCGCGTCGCATGGCCAAGGGCCCGGCGGAGCACCACGGAATCGCGGAGTTCGTCTGCAACCCGATCCATCGGATCTGGCCTTTGACCGTGAAGCTTCCTGAGATCGACTTCGCCGTGAGGTGATCGCAGACGCGCCATCGACCTTGTGGGAACTCGCCGGAAAGTCGTTTGGAATCAATGGGGCTGAAAACCGGCACGAAACGGGAACTGTTCCCACGTTTCGTTGAAACCATTACGCTATAGGCGGATTTGCAGTCCGCTGCGTAACCACTCCGCCACGTCGCCACTCGGCTGGGAGAGGTATTTCGGATCAGGGGCTTGCGCAAGGCAAAAGCGGCTGCGTCCCCGATTTTTCGAACGCCGGGCCGTGCAGTCTTTCCCGCCCCGACCCCGCGCAGCGTCTTCACAGGGTAACCGCCGACCGCGAGGCCAGCTGATCGGAAAAGGCTCTAGATCCCCGGCGTCGCGCCGCCGTCGATGGCGAAGCCGACGCCCTGGACGTGGCGCGCGGCGGGGCTGCAGAGGAACGCCACCACCCCTGCGATGTCGTCGGTGGTGCCGAGGCGGCGGATGCCGGCCTTCGTCACGTTGCGCTGGCGGATCTCGTCCTCTGGCACGCCTTCAGCCTCCGCCTGCTGGTGGATGAGCTGCTCCAGCCGGTCGGTCTCGACCATGCCGGGATGCACGATGTTGACGTTCACGTCGTCGACGAGCCCCTGCTTGGAGAGCGACTTGCTGAAGTGGGCGAGCGCCGCATTGACCGCGCCGCCGACCATGAAGGTCGGGCCGGGCGTGTAGGCCGCCGCGCCGCCGATGTTGATGACGGTGCCGTGCCGCGCCGCCAGCGCCGGCCACAGCGCGCGGGTGAGCCGGACCGCGCCGAAGAACTTCAGGGCGAAGCCGTCGGTCCAGTCGGCGTCGGGCTGCGCCGGAAAGGCGCCGGCCCGGGTGGCGCCGGCGCAGTTGATGAGGATGTCGAGCTGGCCGAGCTCGGAGAGGGCGCGCGCGGCGGCGTCGGTGCAGCCGTCCTCCGTGGTGAGGTCGGCCGGGATCGCGACCGCCCGGACGCCGTGTGTGGCCTCGATCTCGCGGGCGGCCGCGGCGAGGGTGTCGGCGGAGCGGGCGACCAGCGCCACGTCGGCGCCGTCGGCGGCCAGCCGCCGGGCGATGGCCGCGCCGATGCCCTTGCTGGCGCCGGTGACGAGGGCGGTCTTTCCGGCGAGCTTCTTGTCCGACATGGGGTCTCCTTCAAAGATCTCTGCGAGCCGATCACGCGGAACCGCCCGGCACAGCTCTACACGCTGGAGGAGGGAAGGAGAAAGTCGGCCACCAGCGCCTCGAACAGGTGCGGCTTTTCCTGATGGACATTGTGGGCGCAACCGGGAACCACCGCCAGGCTGGCGCCGGCGATCCCCCGCCACAGCGCCTCGGGCTGGGGCCAGGCGTAGGAGCGGTCGCGGTCGCCCCACAGCACGAGCGTCGGCGCGGCGATGCGGGCGAGGCCGGCGCGACCGTCCCAGGTTTCCATAGCATCGAGGCCGGCGAGTGCCGTCTGCTCGCTGACCAGCCTGCCCAGCGCGGCGCAGACCGGGAACGCGGCGGCGGCTTCTCCGTCGACAAACCAGGTCGCCGCGATCCGCCGCGCCGTGTCCGGCACGCCGTCGGCGCGGAGGCGCCGGCGCGACGTCTCGATGGGCTCGAAGCGGTCAGGCAGGACGCCGCGCGGGCCGGTGCCGTAGAGCACCAGCCGGTCGATGCGGTCCGGAATGTGGGCGGCGACTTCTTGGGCGATCATGCCGCCCATGGAGTGGCCGAGGAGGTGGAACCGGGCGATGCCGAGGCCGTCGAGGCGGGCGATGATGTCGCGGGCGTGGCCGGCGATGGTGTCGGGGCTGGGCTCGGCCGCGCGGGCGCCGTAGCCGGCGAGGTCGGGCGCGATGACGTCGAAGCGGTGGGAGAACCGCTCGACCTCGCGCCGCCACATCCCGGCGCCGCCGAGATAACCGTGCACCAGCACCAGCGGGGCGCCGCTGCCCCGGCGCAGCCCGGCGAGCCCGGTCGCCGGGTCGCCGGTCGCTTCGGCGGCCATCTGTGGCGGCCCTACATCTTGCCCTTCCAGGGCACCACCCGGCGCTCGATGAAGCGCATCAGGAGGTCGAAGGCGTAGGCGATGGCGGCGATCACCACGATGCCCATGATGACGGTGGAGGTCTGCAGGAACTGCGACGCCGACAGCACCATGTAGCCGATGCCCGAGGTGGCGGCGACCATCTCGGCGGCGACCAGCGTCGTCCAGCCGAAGCCGATGCCGATGCGCATGGCGGTGAGGATTTCCGGCAGCGCCGAGGGCAGGATGATGTGGCGCATCACCTGCCAGCGCGACGCGCCGAAGGAATAGGCCGCGTGGATCTGCTCGATGGCGGCCGAGCGCACGCCGGCCTTGGCGCCGAGCGCCACCGGGGCGAACACCGACAGGAAGATCAGCAGCACCTTGGAGACCTCGCCGATGCCGAACCAGATGATCATCAGCGGCAGGTAGGCGAGCGGCGGGATCGGCCGGTAGAACTCGATCGGCGGGTCGAAGATGCCGCGCATGGTCGGGCTCATGCCCATGGCGAGGCCCAGCGGGACGCCGACCGCACAGGCCAGCAGGAAGGCGCCGAACACCCGCGCCGCCGAGATCGCGATGTGCTCCCACAGCGGCGTGCCGGTGAAGCCGTTCTGCCAGACGGTGACGAACTTCTGGACGATCGACTGCGGCGACGGCACGAACAGCGGCTTGACGAGGCCGAGCTCGGTCACCAGCCACCACAGGAAGATCAGCAGGCCGATGGTGATCAGGCTGAGCATGACGGTGTCGCCGCTGCCCGGCACGCCGTAGGTCTCGCCGGGCTGGGTCGGCTTGCCGCGCGCCAGCCGCGAAATGCCGGCGGAGAGGGCGGACTTCCGCGGCGGCGGGCTGTCGGATACCGGCTCGACCTGCTCGCTCATGCGGCCTCCTCGTCGGCGAAGATGATGCTGAGAACCTGCTCGCGGATCTCGATGAAATCCGGGGACGCCTTGATCTTGCGGGCGGGCTGGCCATCGCAGAAGCGCCGCGAGAACGGCAGGTCGAAGCGGTGGGCGATGCGGCCCGGCCGCGGCGACATCACCACGAGCTTGGTTCCCATGAACAGCGCCTCCTCGACGCTGTGGGTGATGAAGAACATCGACTTCTTGGTGTCGTCCCAGAGGCGCAGGATGAGCTCCTGGGCCTTCTCCCGCGTCAGCGCGTCGAGGGCGCCGAGAGGCTCGTCCATCAGCAGCACCTTCGGTTCGCAGGTGAGCGCCCGGGCGATGCCGACGCGCTGCTGCATGCCGCCGGAAAGCGCGTAGACCGGTGACTGCTCGAAGCCGGACAGGCCGAGCAGCCCGATGAATTTCGCGGCGATCGCGTTGCGGTTCTGCTGCGAGACGCCCTGCAGCTTCAGGCCGAAGGCGACGTTGTCGAGCACGTTGAGCCACGGCAAGAGCGCGTGCTTCTGGAACACCACCGAGCGGTCGGCGCCGGGGCCGTCGACGGGCTCGCCGTCCAGCGTGATCGATCCCGACGAGGGCGACAGGAAGCCGGCGATCAGGTTGAGCAGCGTGGACTTGCCGCAGCCGGAGGCGCCGAGCGCCACGACGAAATCGCCGGGCTCGATGGTGAGGTCGATCTTGCGCAGGGCTTCGACCGGCGGGCGGCCGTTCGCCGCCGGGTAGACGACGGACGTGTCTTCGATGTGTAGCGCCATGATTCTCCCCGAAGGTGACCGCGGCGGGCAACCCCGCCGCGGTCGGAACTGTCAGTCGAAGAGCCTACTTCTCGATGGCCGCCTTGGCGAACTCGGCGGTCACGTAGTCGGAGTAGTCGTCGGCGAGCTGGTCGATGCGGCCGGCCGACTTCAGGAACTCCGAGGTCTCCTTCAGCGCCTTGGCGGCACCTCCGCCGAGCCACATCTCGCCGACCTGCTCGGTGAGCGGCAGGTAGGTGAAGCCCTCGATGATCTCCGGCACCTGGTCCGGCTCGGCGCCGGTGCGCTCGGCGATCGCCTTCACGGCGGCGCTGTCCGGGGTCCAGGCCGACGGGTCCTTCAGGTAGGCCTCGTTGGCGTCGTTCATCGCCTTCGTGAAGGCCACCATGGCGTCATGGTTGGCGGCGGCGAACTCCTTGTTGACGACCCAGGCGTCGAAGGTCGGATAACCCCATTCGGCGGTCTGGTTGGCGCTGATGAGACGGGTACCCGTCTGCAGGATCTTCGCCTGCACCGGCTGCCAGATGAAGCCGCCGTCGATGGCGCCCTGTTCCCAGGCCGCGGCGATCTGGTCCGGCGGCATGGAAATGATGGTGAGCTCGTTCTCCTTTATGCCGGCATGCTTGAGGGCGCCCATCAGAGAGAAGTGCGCGGTGGAGCCGACGGGCACGGCGACGCGCTTGCCCTTCAGGTCTTCGATGGTCTTGATGCCGGAGCCTTCGCGCACGATCAGCGATTCCGCGTCGCCGATGACCATGGCGAACATGAACATCTCGATCGGCACGCCCTGGCTGGCGGCGATCGCCATCGGCGACGAGCCGAGGTCCGACAGGACGACGTCGCCCGAGGCCATGGCGGCGATGACGTCGGTGCCGGAGGCGAACTTGCGCCACTCGATGTCCCAGCCGGTCGCGTCCTCGAATTTCTTCTCGGCGGCGGCGTACTGGTCCGGCGTCGGGTTGCCGAAATGTCCGATGATGACGGTTTCCGCCTGGGCCGAGGCGACGAAGGCGGCGGATGCCGTCACGCCGGCCAGGAGGATGGCTGCAAGGGTGGTCTTCATGCTGACTTTTCCTTCTCTCTTCTGATGATGTGTCCCCTTGTCCGGGGATCTGGTGTGGAAGACGGGAACGACCTTGTCCGGCAGGCTTCGCAGCTTGCCCTCCAGACCGTCCTCGCCTCAAGCGTTCCTTGCGAAGCCTCGTACAATTCCTGCTGGCGCACAGGAGAAGGCGACGACCTCCTCGGCCAGCACGTCGATGGTGTCCGCAAGGGGAAGCACGTTGCGTGCCGCTTCGGTGATGATCGAGAATTCCGAGCAGGCGACGAGGAGGGCGTCCGCCCCGGCGCGCTCCAGGTCGGCCGCCGCGGCGGCGAGCGTGCGCCGCGCCGGCTCATAGTGGCGGACCTTCACGGCGCGGATCGCCTCGAGCAGGAGATCATCGCCGCCGGCGTACAGCGGTACGATGCCCAGATCGGAGAACGGCCGCTCGAAGATGCCGGTGAGGCGAACCGCCGGCGAAGCGAGGATGCCGACGCGGCGCGCGCCCAGGCCGACCATGTGCTCCGCCGACAGCGCCACCATGTCGAGAAAGGGAATGCCGACCGCCGCCGATATGGCCGGGGCGAAATGGTGGGCGGTGTTGCACGGCATTGCCAGCGCCTCGGCGCCGGCCGCCTCGAGGCCGCGCGCCATGGCGACGAGCACCGGGGCCGGGTCCGCACCGGTGCCCTCCACGAGCGCCTTCACCCGCGATGGCACCTGGGGATTGCTGTCCACCAGCAGCGGCACGTGATCCTGGTCGTCGGCGACGTCGGTCAGCTCGATGACCCGTTGCATGAACAGGACGGTTGCCTCGGGGCCCATGCCGCCGAGCACGCCGACGCGTCGCCGGACCGCCATCACGCGGCCCCCGCGATGGAGAGGCGGCCCGCGCAGTGCGCAATGATCTCGGCGATGTGCCGGCAGTCGTCGACGCCAAAGGTCAGGGGAACCCGCATGTCGAAGAGACCGGCGAGGACGCGATCGGTCCGGGGAAGTTTCTGTGGCTCGATGTAGGTCCAGCTGTGATGGCTGCTGGTGAAGGCCTGCGGTTCGGCCGCGCCGAACCATTTCAGTTCGACGCCGAGATCGAGGGCGTCTTGCACGAACCGGCGGGCGGCATCGGCGGCGATGCCCGGGATCAGGAACTGGAACGAGCTGCCCACATAGTGCTCTTCCGGCGGACGTACGGGGAGATGGAGCCTGGGCGCGCCGCTGAGGCCGTCCTCCAGCGCGCGATAGCGCGCGTTCCAGCGCTCCACGTTGGCGTCGAGGGCGTCGAGCTGGGGCAGCAGGATCGCGGCCCGCAGATTGTCCATGCGGCCGGAGTTGTTGGGGGTCTCCAGGCGGATCCGGTCGAAGACGGCGGCGTCGGGTGCCGCGCCGTGGCGCTCGTAGAGCATGTAGGAGCCCGACAGGATGATCGCGCGGGCCGCCAGCTCTGGATCGTCGGTGGTCAGCAGGCCGCCTTCGCCGGAGTTGATGTGCTTGTAGGTCTGGGTGCTGAAGCAGGCGACCCGGCCGAAGCTGCCGCTCTTCCGGCCGCGCCAGGCGGCCCCCATCGTGTGGGCGCAGTCCTCGATGACGGTCAGGCCGCGTCGCTCGGCGATCGCCATCATCGCGTCCATGTCGGCCAGATGGCCGCGCATGTGGGAGACGAGCAGGAAGCGGGCGCCGGAGGACTCCGCCTTGGCGGCCAGGTCGTCGAGGTCGATGACGAGGTCGTCGGTCGTCTCCACCAGCACCGGACGGCCGCCGGCGGCGACGATCGCGCCGGGGACAGGGGCCAGCGTGAAGGCGTTGGTGAGCACCGGCTCGCCCGTCGCCAGGCCCGATGCCCGCAGCGCCAGCTGCATCGCGTAGCCGCCCGAGGCGCAGGCGAGGCAGTAGCGGCTGCCCTGGTAGGCGGCGAAGGCGCGCTCCAGCTCCGAGGCGGCCGAGGTTTCCCCGGCAAGCGTGTTGTAGCGGTGCAGCCGGCCGGAGCGCAGCACGTCCACCGCCGCGGCGATCCCGTCTTCGCCGATCGGCTCCTGCTGCGTGAAGGGGCGGGTGAAGGGGCGGACGGTCATGGCGGGCCTGTCGTCTCCCGATCCGATCACGCGGCGCTCTGCAGCGCCGACGGGGAGCCGAACGCCGAGGTGTAGCCGAACAGGGCGGCCGATCCGCCGGTGTGCAGGAAGACGATCCGCTGGCCGCGTTTGAAGTGTCCCTTGCGCACCAGGTCGATGAGGCCGGCCGCCCCCTTTCCCGAATAGACGGGGTCGAGAAGGATCCCCTCCAGCTGGGCGAACATCTCGATGGCCTCGATGGTGCCGTCGGCGGGCATGCCGTAGCCGGGGCCGACATAGTCGGTGTTGGCGACGACGTCCTCGCGGGCGACGACGCCGGCGCAGCCGAGCTTCTCCGCCGTCCGGCAGGCCAGCGCGAAGACGCTCTCCTCCTGCTTCGGCCGCGGCGCGCGCACCCCGATGCCCAGCAGCGGCACGCCGGCGTTCATCGCCTTCAGGCCGACGATCAGGCCGGCCTGGGTGCCGGCGCTCCCCGTGGCATGGACGAGGGTATCGATGACCAGGCCGGCGTCGTTGGCCTGGCCGACGAGCTCGAAGGCGCAGTTGACGTAGCCCAGTGCACCGGTCGGGTTGGAGCCGCCGCCGGGGATCGTGTAGACGCGCTTGCCGCCGGCGCGAACGGTCTCGGCGACCGCCTCCAGCTCGGCGTTCATGTCGAGGCCCGGGCCGCGCTTCTCGCTGGTGGCGCCGTGCAGGCCGTCCAGAAAGACGTTGCCGTTGCCGGTGTAGTTGGCGTCGGTGGAACCGGTGCGGTCTTCCAGCAGCAGATGGCAGGCCATGCCGAGGCGCGCGGCGGCGGCGGCCGTCTGCCGGGCGTGGTTCGATTGCGTCGCGCCCTGGGTCATCACGACGTCGGCCGACTGCTCGGCCGCCTCCGCCATCAGGAACTCCAGCTTGCGCGTCTTGTTGCCGCCGGTCGACAGGCCGGTGCAGTCGTCGCGCTTGATCCAGATCTCCGGTCCGCCCAGTTCGCGGGTCAGCCTGTCGAGCCGCTCGAGCGGCGTGGGGAGATGGGCAAGGCGGAGCCTGGGAAACTTCGAAATATGCATAAGCAATGATCATGACCAAGAAATGCGCGGGTGCAAATGCAAAATTTACGCCCTAACATGCGCATCGTGCATAATCTTCGAGGATTATTGAGACATGCGGCTGGACTGGCTGGAGGACATCCTGGCGGTGCTGGAAGCGGGGTCGCTGGCCGCGGCGGCCGAGCGCCGCTTCGTCACCCAGCCTGCCTTTTCCCGGCGGATCATGGCGATCGAAGCCCATCTCGGCGTCGAGCTGCTCGACCGCAGCCGCAAGCCGGCGCAGATGAAGGCGGCGGTGCGCGACGAGCGCGAGCGCATCCAGGATCTCGCCACCCGCCTGCGCGAGCTGGAGAACCATCTCCGCCGCCAGGACCGCGAGGTGCAGAACCGCATCGTCATCTCGTGCCAGCACGCCATCACCACGTCGATCGCGCCGTCGCTGGTCCAGCAGCTGTCGATCGACCGCAACCTCAGCACCCGGCTGCGTTCCGCCAACCGGGAGGAGTGCTACGCCCAGCTGATGACCAAGCAGGCCGACATCGCGCTGCTCTACCAGTCGGAGACGGAGCCGCTGCCGCCCGAAGATGCCTATCTCGAACGCATCGAGATGGGCCCCGAGCCGCTGATCCCGGTGTTTCCCACGGCGCTGCTGGACCGGCTGAACGAGGACTACGCCCGGGGCGTGATCCCGATCGTCGCCTATCCGGCCGAGGTGTTCCTGGGCAAGGTGATGAACCAGGAGATCCTGCCGGGCTTTGCCAGTGCGGCGTTCCTGAGCAAGCGCGCCGAGACGGCGCTGACGCTGGCGATGAAGCAGCTGGTGTCGGCCGGGGTCGGGGTGGCGTGGCTGCCGGCGAGCCTGGTGGCCGACGAGGTGGCGTCGGGCGCATTGAGCGACCTCAGCCCGGCCTTCGGCGCCGGCCGGCTGCAGATCGTCGCGATGCGCCTCCGGCTGGAGGGGACGCCGGTGGTCGACCGGGTGTGGCGCGAGATCGAGCGCATCTACGGACCGCCCGGACCCGGGCAGCCCGACGCGGACGCCGTGCCGCCGGCACCTGCATGATCCCTCAGGAAGGCATTGCCCAGCGGGCTGAATCCGGGCCCATTTCCTTTCGAGCGGGTGATTCCACCGCGCCGCAAAAGCATCTAGAGCATGTCGGTTCCCGTCGGACCGATGGGGAAACGGCATCAGGAGACCGACGTGACGCGTGCTGCGCCTGACAAGCGGGAGATCGGGACCGGCGGCAAGCAGCCGCGCGGCATCCAGTCGATCGAGGTGGGCGGCCGTCTGCTCGATGCGCTGGTGGCTCATGCGACGCCGATGTCGCTGAAGGACCTCGCGGGTGCCGCCGACATGGCGCCGGCCCAGGCGCACGGCTACCTGGCGAGCTACCGGCGCTGCGGCATGGTCGAACAGGACGCCGCTACCGGCCGCTACCAGCTCGGCCCGTTCGCCATGCGGCTGGCGACGGCGCGGCTCCGGACGGTTCCGGAGCTGGTCGCCGCCACGGAGGCGGCCATCACGCTCGGCCGGGAGCTCGGCATCATGGCGACGCTGGCGGTCTGGGGGCCGCACGGCGCCACCGTCGTCCACCGCCAGGACGGCGACGAGGTGCTCAACGTCAACATCCGCGTCGGCACGATGTTCGCAATGGAGGCGACGGCGACGGGCTATCTGTTCGCGGCCTTCGCTCCCGAGGCGCGCAGGAACGCGTTCCCCGCCGCGGGCGCCCAGGCGATGGCGCGGATCGCGGACGCCCGGGCGAGCGGCTACGCGATCACCCGCGAGGCGCCGGTGCCGGGCGTCAACGCGCTCGCCGCGCCGATCCTCGACGTCGAGGGTGATATCGCCGCGGCCATCACGCTGATCGGCTCGGTGGGGCGGCTGTCCGTCTCGACGAAGGGCAACCCGGCGCTCGACCGGCTTCTCGACGTGAGCCGCGGGCTGTCGGCCGCCGGGCGGCGGATGGCGGTCGCATCGGCCGGCGGGAAGGGGCGCTAGATGCCGACCAAGCAGGAAGGACGCGGCGTCCGCTCGATCGAGGTGGGGGCGCATCTGCTGGAGGTGCTGGCAGCCAGCGCCGAGCCGCTGATGCTGCGCGACCTCTCGCAGCGCGCCGGCGTGGCGCCGGCGCAGGCGCACGCCTACCTGACGAGCCTGCGCAAGCTCGGCCTGGTGGAGCAGGAGCCGCACACCACCCGCTACCGGCTCGGCCCGGCGACCCTCGACCTCGGCATCGTGCGGACGCGCAACGTCGACCCGATCCGGCTGGCCCAGGAGGCCGCCATGGCGCTGTCGACGGAAACCGGCCTGTCGGTGGCGCTGGTCGTCTGGGGCTCGTTCGGGCCGACCGTGATCCAGGTCGAGGAGGGGCCGGACCAGATCCACATCAACACCAAGGCCGGCACCGTCTATTCGATCACCGGCACGGCGAGCGGACGGGTGTTCGCGGCGTTCCATTCGCCGGCCATCGTCGAACGGGCGCTGACGGAGGAGCGGAGCGAGAACGGCTCGACCGGCCGCGTCGGCTCGGCCGCGACGCTCAGTGAGGCCGACATCGCGGCGATTCGGCGCGACGGTTACGCGACGGTGTCGCCGCCGCCGGTGCCGGGGGTGAACGCGCTGTCGGCGCCGATCTTCGATCATTCCGGCCAGATCCAGATCGCCATCACCCTGATCGGGGCGGAAAGCGTGCTCGATACGTCGCCCGAAAGCCCGTTCCTGCCGGTGCTGCTGCGCTTCGCCCACGACGTGTCGCGCAAGCTCGGCGCAGACCCGGCCGCCTGAACCCGATTTCTCTCATCCCACGATCACCAGCGGCGCGCCGGTGCCTGCACCCGTTTGCGCTCCGGCAGGATTTGTTATAAGCGAACGAATTAGATAATCGCAAAAATCAGGGACGAGCGTTCGCTATGGAAGGCGTGAAGGACAGGGTGGCCGTGGTGACCGGGGCCGGCCAGGGCAACGGGCGCGCCATCGCGCTGGGTCTTGCCCGACAGGGGGCGCATGTCGCGGTCTGCGACATCGACGGGACGAAGGCCGCCGGGACCGCCGCGGAGATCGAAGCACTCGGCGCGCGGGCGTTTGCGGCGACGGTCGACGTCTCCGACAAGCGCGCCTGCGCCGGGTTCGCCGACGCCTGCCGCGAGCGGCTGGGCGAGGTCGAGATCCTGGTCAACAACGCCGGGATCATCCGCCGCCAGCGAATCCTCGAGGACGGCTTCGACGACGGCTGGGACGCGCTGTTCCGGGTCAACGTGGACGGCACCCGCAACATGCTGAAGGCGCTGCTGCCCCAGCTGCGGGCGCGCAAGGGCCGGGTCGTCAACCTCGGCTCGATCATGTCGGTGACGGCCGGCGCCGGCATTTCCGCCTATGCCGCGACCAAGGGCGCGATCCTGCAGTTCACCAAGGCGATGGCCAACGAACTCGCCGCCGACGGCATCCGCGTCAACGCCATCGCGCCGGGCGTGATCGCCACGCCGATGACCGAGGCGACCCGCGCCAACAGCGATGCCATCAGCCGCTTCATGGGCCACACGCCGCTCGGCCGGGTCGGCGAGCCGGACGAACTGGTCGGGCCGGTGCTGTTCCTGGTGTCGGACATGTCGAGCTACGTGACGGGCGTCCTGCTGCCCGTCGACGGCGGCTACCTCACCGCCTGATCGCCGCTCCATCGGAAGAGACACAGTGATGAAACAGCACCTCTGCGACGTTCTCATCGTCGGCTCCGGCGCCGGCGGGCTGTCGGCCGCGGTGACCGCCGCGCACCGCAACCTCAATGTCCTGGTCGTGGAAAAGGAGCCGGTGTTCGGCGGCACCACCGCGCGCTCCGGCGGCTGGATGTGGATCCCCGGCAACGCCCCCGCCAAGCGCGAGGGCGTCGTCGACAGCGCCGAGAAGGCCCGCACCTACCTGGAGCACGAGGCGGGCGCGCATTTCGACGCCGCCCGGGTGGACGCGTTCCTCGAGAACGGACCGAAGGCGGTCGACTTCTTCGAGACCGACACCGCGCTGCAGTTCGACCTCGGCCCGACTTTCGCCGACTATCACCCGGACGCGCCCGGCGGCATGCCCGGCGGCCGGTCGATCGTGGCGCGGCCGTTCGACGGCCGCGAACTGGGCAAGGAGATCAGCCGGCTGCGCCCGCCGCTCGCCGAGATCACCTTCCTCGGCATGATGATCGGCTCGGGAAAGGAACTGCTCCACTTCTTCAAGGTGACGCGCTCGCCGATCTCCGCCTTCTTCGTCGCCAAGCTGTTCTCGAAGTTCGTGCGCGACAAGGCGTTTCACGGCCGCGCCATGCGGCTGATGAACGGCAACGCGCTGGTCGCGCGGCTGGCGAAATCCTGCTTCGACAAGGGCGTGCCGATCTGGACCCGCGCGCCGGTGCGAACGCTGGTGAAGGACGAGAAGGGACGGGTGACCGGCGCGATCGTCGACACGGCCACCGGCCCGGTCGAGGTGGTCGCGGCGAAGGGGGTCGTGCTCGCGGCGGGCGGATTTCCGCAGGACATCACCCGCCGCAAGGCGCTGTTTCCCCATGCGCCGACCGGCAACGAGCATGCCTCGCCGGCGCCTCCCGGCAACACCGGCGACGGGCTGCGGCTGGGCGAGGGTGTGGGCGCGACCGTCGACGACACGCTGCCCAACGCCGCCGCCTGGGTGCCGATCTCGCGGCCGGTGCGGCCGGACGGGACGCTCGGCACGTTCCCGCATTTCGTCGACCGGTCGAAGCCGGGCGTCATCGCGGTGACGCGGTCGGGCCGGCGCTTCGTCAACGAGGCGGACTCCTACCACGACTTCTGCCAGGCGATGGTGAAGCGGTGCAATGAGGAGGGCGGCGAGATCTGCGCCTACTTCATCGCCGACCACCCGACGTTCCGGAAGTACGGTCTCGGCTACGCCAAGCCGGCGCCGGTGCCTTACGAGGGGCAGATCAAGTCAGGCTACCTGATCCGCGGCCAGACGCTGGCCGACCTGGCGGACAAGATCGGCGCCGATCCGGAGGAGCTCGAGAAGACGGTGGAGCGCTTCAACGGGCCGGCGCGCAAGGGCGAGGACCCGGAATTCCACAAGGGCTCGACCGCCTACAACCTCTCGCTCGGCGATCCCGAACACGGGCCGAACCCCTGCCTCGCGCCGATTGAGAAGGGGCCGTTCTACGCGGTGAAGCTGGTGGTCGGCGATCTCGGCACCTTCGCGGGCCTGCGCTGCGACGCCAACGCCCGCGTCCTCGACGGCGAGCGCCAGCCGATCCCCGGCCTCTATGCGGCGGGCAACGACGCCGCCAGCATCATGGGCGGCAACTATCCGGGCGGTGGCATCACGCTCGGCCCGGCGATCACCTTCGGCTACATCGCCGCGCGGCACATGGCCGGAGCGAACGATTGAGCCCGCTTTCGCCGCCGGCCGGACCGGCGGCGGAGCTGTCGACGGCCGTCCTGCTGAAGGGCATCGGCTTCGGGCTGGCGGCGGCGCTCGGCTGGGCGATCTACAACGTTGGCGTTGAGGTCGGCCGCAAGCAGGGCTTCTCCAGCGCCGACCTGACGCTGCTGCGCTACATCGTGCCAGCGGTGGTGCTGCTGCCGCTGCTGATCGCCCGCCGGCGCCAGGTCGCGGCCCGGCTCGGCTTCGCCAAGGCCTTGGCGCTGACGGTGGCGATCGGCCCGCTGTTCGCGTTCGTCTTCAACACCGGCTACGGCATCGCGCCGCTCGCCCACGCGGTGGTCATCAGCCCGGGCATGACGATGATCACCGCCAACGCGCTGTCGGTCCTCATCGACCGCCGGCCGCTGCCGCTGCACCGACAGGTCGGCATCCTCATCCTCATCGGCGGGCTTGCCGCCATCGCGTTCGACCAGCCGGCGCCGAAGGATCCGACGACGGCCACCTGGCTCGGCGATCTCTGTTTCGTCTGCTCGGGCTTCCTGTGGGGCCTGTTCACCTACCTGCTCGGGCGCTGGCGGCTCGATCCAATCGACACGACGGCAGCGGTCGGGCTGCTCGCCACGCTCACCTTCCTGCCGGTCTACCTGATCTGGTTCGGCCTGACCGACCTGCCGCTGAGCGACTGGGCGCTGCAGGTGGTCTACCAGGGCGGGCTTGGCGGTTGCCTCGCCATCATCTTCTACGCGGCGGCGATCGCCACCATCGGGCCGGGCCTCGGCGGGCTGTTTCCGGCGCTGGTGCCGCCGCTGGCGGTGCTGCTCGCGATCCCGCTTGCGGGCAGCCTGCCGACGTTCGCCCAGTGGGTGGGGATCGCGCTTGCCACGCTCGGGTTGCTGACGTCGCTCGATCTTGCACGCAGGTTGCTGGGTCGGGGAAAAAGACCGCGCTAGCCGTGGATTTCCGGCCCTCTTGAAGGGGGGTGGAGGTTGATGGACCGGTGCAATTCGTATATGCCGAATAAATTAGTCCATCGAGAATGAATAAGCGTCCGGAAGGACGGGAGGAAACATGAAGAAGTATCTTTTGGCGGCCGGCGTGGTCGCGCTGGTGGCCAGCGTCCAGACCGCCTCGGCGGAAAAATTCGACCTGCAGAGCGTGTTCGGCCTGCAGGTTCCCTCCATCGGCCCGAGCCCCCAGAAGTGGGCCAAGCGGGTCGAGCTGATGACCGATGGCGACGTCGAGATCGACGTGCACGGCGCCGGCGAGTTCGTGCCGCCGTTCGAGGTGTTCGACGCGGTCTCCTCCGGGGCGATCCCGATGGGCTTCGACTGGATCGGCTACTGGGCGGAGAAGATCCCGGTGGCGAACCTGGTCGGCTCGATGCCGTTCGGCCCGACCCCGGACGTGGCGCTCGCCTGGATGTTCAAGGGCGGCGGCCTGGAGATCATCCAGAAGGCCTACGATCCGTTCGGCGTGAAGGTCATCCCGTGCCACCTGGTGGTGCCGGAAGCCGGCGGCTGGTTCAACAAGGAGATCACCAGCCCGGACGACTTCAAGGGCCTCAACATGCGCATCGCCGGCCTCGGCGGCAAGGCGCTGGCCAAGCTCGGCGCCAACACCCAGCTGGTGCCGGCCGGCGAGATCTTCGTGTCGCTGGAGACCGGCCGCATCGACGCCACCGAGTTCTCCGCGCCGCAGCTCGATCTCGGCTTCGGCTTCCAGAAGGTCGCCAAGCACTACTACTTCCCGGGCTGGCACCAGCCGTCGAGCTGGGACTCCATCATCATCAACATGGATGTGTGGAAGGCCTTCTCGGAGGACCAGCAGTCGAAGATGGTCGAGGCCTGCATGGCCAACATCTCCGACAACCTGGCCGACCAGATCAACGCCCAGGCTGACGCCATCGCCACCATCCGCGAAGCGGGCGTGACGGTGGAGCGCTTCCCCGAGCCGGTGCTCGATGCGCTGCGCGCCGCCTCCAAGGAGGTGCTCGACGAGGAAGCGGCGAAGGATCCGATCTTCAAGGAAGCCTACGAGTCGCTGACGGCCTATATCGACCGCGTCGGCGAGTGGGACACCCTGCAGGCCCTCCCGCGGAACTAGTCAGCCGCGCTCCCTCGAGCGCATCCCGCTTGCGACAGGACCGGCCCGCCATCGGCGCGCCGGTCCTTCCCATTCCGGACGGACGACGATGCGACGCCTGCTCCAGTTTCTCATCGATGCCTGCTGCGTGATCGGCAGCCACGTCGGCTGGCTGATCCTGCCGCTGGTGGTGTTCGTCTGCGGTGCGGTGGTGGCGGCCCACTTCGGCATCAACCAGATCGCCAGCTGGAGCCAGCCGCTGCCGCTGCTCGGCGACGCGCTGACGGTGAACACGCTGCTCGACCTGCAATGGTCGATCTTCGCGCTCGTCGTGCTCTTCGGCGGCGTCTACGCCCTGCGCGACGACCAGCACGTCAGCGTCGACTTTCTCTCCGCCGGCTTCTCCCCGCGCACCCGCCTGATCATCCGCACCATCGGCGATCTGGTCCTGCTGGTGCCGTTTACCGTCATCATCGTCTGGTTCGGCACCAGGTTCGCCCTGTCGTCGTTCGCCAGCGGCGAGAGCTCGACCTACGGCGGGCTGATGGACCGGTGGATGGTCAAGGCCTGCGTGCCCATAGCCTTCGCCATGCTCGGCATCTTCGGCCTCTGCCGGGCCCTGCTGACGATCCTCGACCTGATCAGCCCCGCAACCGACGAAAGGGGCTCCGAGCGATGAGCGAGGTTCTCTGGCCGAGCCTGATGCTGCTGGCCCTGATGGCCGGCATCTTCGCCGGCTATCCCGTGGCGTTCGTGCTGGCCGGCGTCGGCATCCTGACCGCCTTCGTGGCCGGCGTGCCGATCCTGTTCCTGTCCACGTCGGTCTCGCGCATCTATTCCGGCATCCTGACCAACTGGCTGCTGATCGCCATCCCGCTGTTCGTCTTCATGGGGCTGATGCTGGAGCGCTCCGGCATCGCCGAACGCCTGCTGCGCTCGCTGGCGGCGATCTTCCGCGGCATGCCGGGCGGCTACGCCTTCGCGGTGGCCATCATCGGCGTGGTGATGGCGGCCTCGACGGGCATCATCGGCGCCTCGGTGGTGCTGATGGGCATGATGGCGCTGCCGACCATGCTGAAGAACAACTACGACCCGAAGGTCTCCAGCGGCCTGATCGCCGCCAGCGGCACGCTGGGCATCCTGATCCCGCCGTCGATCATGCTGATCGTGCTGGGCGACCAGATGCGGATCTCGGTCGGCGACCTGTTCATGGGCGCCGTCGGGCCGGGCCTGTTCCTCGGCGTCCTCTACATCCTCTACATCGCCGCGATCGCGATCTTCCAGCCCCACAAGATGCCGCCCGCGGAGATCGAGTCGGCCGGCAGCTTCGGCGCCAGCCTCATGCGGCTGCTCCTCGATCTGCTGGCACCGGTGATCCTGATCGCCGCCGTGCTCGGCACCATCGTCGCCGGCATCGCCACGCCGACGGAATCGGCCGCCATCGGTGCGCTCGGCGCGACGCTGCTGGCGCTGATCTCCGGACGGCTGGACCTCAGGACGATCGGGACCGCGCTGCGCGACACCACCAAGACCACCGCCATGATCATCTTCGTGATGATCGGCGCCACGGTGTTCTCCGTCATCTTCCGCAAGCTCGGCGGCGACGACATGATCGAGGACGCCTTCGCCGTCCACGAGGGCAACCCCTACCTGGTCCTCGCCATGATCATGGGGCTGGTGTTCATCCTCGGCTTCTTCCTGGAGTGGGTCGAGATCACCCTGGTGGTGGTGCCGATCGTGGCGCCGGTGGTGGCCGGGCTCGACTTCGGGCTCAACCACGACCAGACGCTGATCTGGTTCGCCATCGCGCTGTCGGTGAACCTGCAGACCTCGTTCCTGACGCCGCCGTTCGGCTACGCGCTGTTCTACCTGCGCGGCATCGCGCCACCGGAGATCTCCATCTCGACGATCTACAAGGGCGTGATCCCGTTCGTGCTGCTGCAGCTGCTGGCGCTGATCTCGGTGATCGCCTTCCCGCAGCTGACCCTGTGGCTGCCGGAATACCTGTCGCGCTGAGGCGGCATTACGCCCGGGCGCGCAGGCGCCAGCAGGCGGCGACGTAGCGGACCTCGTCGCCCTCCACGAACGGGTCGAAGGCAGCGCGCACCGTGTCGACGACGCGGGCGCGGGTGGCCTCGTCGGCGTCCTTCAGGGCGAGGCCGACGGGTCCGAGCCGGGTGAGGTAGCCCACCAGTCCGGCTTCCGGGAACCGGCACGCCACGTCGACGGGCTCAAGCTCGATCCCGCTCCAGCCGCTCTCCGACAGGATGCGGGCGACCCGGTCAGGGTCGGCGAAGGCGAACTGGCCGGGCGCGCGTGCGGGTCGCGGGCCGGCATAGAGGCCAGGAACGGGGCCGCGGCGCGTTCCGCCGCGGTCATGAACGGGTTGTCGGCCGGCGCGCGCCAGGCGAACGCGTCCAGCGCGGCTCCGGGGCGGGCGGCGGCGCGCAGGTTGGCGAAGGCCGCCGCCGGGTCGGCGAAGAACATCACCCCGAAGCGCGAGACGATCCGGTCGAAGCGGGCTGGCGGGAAGGCGTGGGTGCCGGCATCGGCCTGCTCGAAGGTCGCCGGCAGGCCGGCTGCGGCGGCGCGCTCACGGGCGCGGGCGAGCATGGGGGCGGAGAGGTCGACGCCCACGGCCGCTCCTCGCTCGCCCACCTGGCGCGCAACGGCGAGCGTGGTCGCGCCGGTGCCGCAGCCGACATCCAGCACATGCGCGCCGCGTCCCTGCTGAACCGCTTCGGCGATCCGCGTCTCGAAGCCCTGGAACATGCGGTCGAGGGTGTCCTGGGCGTCGACCCAGGCGTGCCCGGCCGGGCCGTTCCAAAGCGCCGCCTGGTCCACGGCGGCGGGTGTGGCGGGGGCGGGATCTGGTGCGGTGGTCATCGTCGTGGGGCTCCATGTGCCCGCCGCAAGGCGATCGGGCGCTTGCCCGAACCGGGCGGAACGCGCACTGTGCCACTTCAAGCCGACTTGAGGTCAAGGGCAGTGAGGGAACCGCCGCAGATGGACATTTCCGATGCGGCGAAGCGGTCGGGCGTTCCGGCCTCGACGCTGCGATACTACGAGGAGAAGGGGCTGATCGCCTCCGTCGGGCGCCGTGGCCTGAGGCGCGTCTTCGACGACGACGTGCTGGAGCGGCTGGCGATGATCGCGCTCGGGCGCGCCGCCGGCTTCTCGCTCGACGAGATCGCCGGCATGTTCGGCGCCGACGGCCGACCGAGCCTCGACCGGACGGTGCTGGCGGCCAAGGCCGACGATCTCGACCGGACCATCCGGCGCCTCGCCGCCATGCGCGACGGCCTGCGCCACGCGGCCGCCTGCGGCGCGCCGAGCCACATGGAATGCCCCACCTTCCGCCGCATCCTGAAGAAGGCCGCCTCAGGCGGGTTCGGGGCGCCGGAGCGCAAGGCCCCGGCGCGTCTGGGCGGATGACCGGGCCGGCTGCGATCCGATCCCTTTCTGTCAGGCCTCCGCCGACGCGATGGTGTCGAGGCGGGCGATCGCCTCGGCCGGCAGCTCGAGGGCGGCGGCCGCGAGGTTCTCGCGCAGGTGCGCCGTCGAGGACGTGCCGGGGATGAGCAGGAGGTTGGGGCTGCGCTGGAGCAGCCAGGCAAGCGCCACCTGCATGGGCGTCGCGCCCAGCTCCGCCGCCACGTCGGACAGCGTGGACGACTGTAGCGGCGAGAAGCCCCCGAGCGGGAAAT
The DNA here is from genome assembly GCF_053628695.1 of Amorphus sp. MBR-141. Classification (NCBI taxonomy): domain Bacteria; kingdom Pseudomonadati; phylum Pseudomonadota; class Alphaproteobacteria; order Hyphomicrobiales; family Amorphaceae; genus Amorphus; species Amorphus sp. MBR-141. The sequence goes on along the minus strand of NZ_JBRJGW010000002.1, from coordinate 11,363 downwards.
AGGGCACGTAGGCGATGCCTTTCGCCGCCAGGTCGTCGATCAGCGCGTCGTCGCCGCGGTGGGCGAGGTTGTACTCGTTCTGCACGCAGACGATGTCGGCCATCTCGCGCGCTTCCGCGATCTGGGCGGGCGTCACCGTGCTGAGGCCGATGTGGCGGACCAGCCCCTCGCGCTGCAGGTCGACGAGGACGGACAGGGGTTCGGCGATGGGGTCGGAACTGAAGCCGTGGTTCTCGCCCATGATCCGGAGGTTCACCACGTCCATGGCCTCCAGGCCGAGGTTGCGGAGGTTGTCGTGGACGGCGCTGCGGAGCTGGTCCGGCGAATAGGCTGCGTTCCAGGAGCCGTCGGCACCGCGTACGGCGCCGATCTTGGTGACGATGACGAGGTCGTCGGGGTAGGGGGCCAGCGCCTCGCGGATGATCTCGTTGGTCACATGCGGGCCGTAGAAGTCGCTGGTGTCGATGTGGTCGACGCCGGCGGCGACCGCCTCGCGCAGCACGGCAACCGCGGCGGCCCTGTCCTTCGGCGGTCCGAAGACGCCGGGGCCGGCGAGCTGCATGGCGCCGTAGCCGAGGCGCTTCACGGTGCGGGTGCCGAGGGAAAACGTCCCGGCCCGGGAAAGATCGGTCATGTCCAGTCTCCTCTGAATGCCGGGTCCGGAGATAGGGCCACCGAGGATGCGTGATAATCCGTGACGTCGCGCACAGGATTGTGCAGGATCGTGCACAATGAGCAGTCCGGACCTTCAGGATCTCTCCGCCTTCGTCGCCGTCGTGCAGGCCGGCGGCTTTCGCGAGGCCGCGCGCGCCAGCGGCGGCTCGGCCTCCAGCCTCAGCGCGGCGGTGCGCCGGCTGGAAACGCGGCTGGGCGTGCGGCTCCTCAACCGGACGACGCGCAGCGTCGCGCCGACGGAGGCGGGGGTGCAACTTGCCGAGCGCCTCGCCCCCTCGCTGGGCGAGATCGGTGAGGCGCTGGATCTGGTCAACGCGTTCCGCGACCGGCCGCGCGGCACGCTGAAGCTCAACGTGCCGGGCAGTGTCGTGCGTCTGGTGCTGCCGGCGATCGTGCCGGCCTTCCTGAAGGCCTATCCGGACATCCGCCTGGAGCTGATCGTCGACGAGGGCTTCGTCGACGTGCTGGCGGCCGGGTGCGACGCCGGCATCCGCTACGAGGAGCGGCTCGAGCAGGACATGATCGCGGTGCCGATTGGGCCGCGCGTCCAGCGCTTCGCGGTTGGCGCTTCCCCGGCCTATCTCGATGCCCGCGGACGGCCCGAGCATCCCCGCGACCTGCTGGAGCATGCCTGCCTGCGCAGCCGCTTTCCGAGCGGTGCCAATCCCGCCTGGGAATTCGAGCGCGATGGCGAGACCGTGGTCGTCGATCCGAAGGGCCCGCTGGTGGTGACCGCCGGCACGGGGACGGAGTTTGCCGTCGAGGCGGCCCGGGCGGGGCTCGGCGTGGTCGCACTGTTCGAGGACTGGCTGCGCCCGGATTTCGAAAGCGGCGCGCTGGAGCCGGTGCTGGAGGCCTGGTGGCAGTCGTTCTCCGGACCGTTCCTCTATTTCCCCGGCCGCCGCCACCTGCCGGCGCCGCTGCGCGCCTTCGTCGACTTCGTGCGGGGGTGAGGGGCGGGGCGTCTGGCAGCGCGCGGCCGCTGTGGGCCGCCCGGGACGACCCATGCGACGGGCGCCGCTACGGCCGGGCTTCTGCCGCGTCCTCCGCTTCGGCTTCCGGCACAGACTCGCGTTCGGCCTCGGCATGGTCCGCCGCCCATGCGCCCGCCGCCTCCACCGCCACGGGCGAGGCGGAGGGCAGCACGCCCAGATAGCTTTCGGTCTGCTCCACCGGCGGGGTCGAACGCCGTGTCATGCGGTAGAGCGCATAGAGCGCGATGGCTGCAAAGGTCGTCGCAAGAACGAGCCAGAACGCGAAGGGGCCGAAGGTCTGCATCGCCTGGCCGGCGGCCAGCGGACCGGCGATGGCGCCAAGCCCGAAGGTGAAGATCAGCCCGCCCGATGCGGCCGGCATGTCTTCCGTCGACAGGAAGTCGTTGGTGTAGGCGAGAAAGAGGGCATAGAGCGGCGTCGTCATCCCGCCGGCGAGAAAGGCGGACGCCATCAGGGGCCAGAGACCGCCGCCCGTGAGCCATGCCAGGACGCAGGATGCGGCGCCGATCGAGGACACGAAGAAGATCAGCCGGCGCCGGTCCACCCGGTCGGAGAGCCACCCGATCGGGTATTGCAGCACCAGCGCGCCGGCGAACAGCATCGCGATGAACAGCGCGATCTGCGCCGTCGTCATGCCGATCTGGGTGCCGAAAACCGCCCCCATGCCGGACTGGGTGGCGTAGACGCCCCCCAGCAGGAAGATGCCGATGGTGCCGAGCGGGGAGCCCTTGAACAGGGACCTCAGGGGCATCGGGCGCGCGACCCTGGTGACCGGGGCCGGGGACACGGACAGCAGGATAGGCGCGAACGAGACCGAAACGAGGATCGAGGCCCCGATGAACAGCACGGAGGTCCCGGCATCGCCCAGTGTCAGCAGACCCTGCGCGCCGATGATCCCGAGGGTCTGGGCTATCATGTAGGCCGACAGCAGCTTGCCGCGCGTTTCGTTGGTCGCGGCGTCGTTCAGCCAGCTTTCGGCGGCCACGTAGATGCCCGACATGCAGAAGCCGAGAAGCACCCGGAGCAGCGCCCAGGCCAGGGGGTCGGTGATCAGCGGAAAGGCGATCAACCCGGCCGACATGAAGCTGCCCAGCGAGGCGAAGACCCGCACATGCCCGACCCGCTTGATGAGCTTCGGGCTCATCCGCGCGCCCCACAGGAAGCCCACGAAATAGCTCGACGTCACGATCGCCAGTGCCGTCGCGGAGAAGCCCTCGATCCCGCCGCGCAGGCCGATGAGGGTGAACTGCATGCCGTTGCCCAGCATGATGAGGACGATACCGAGCAGCAGGGCCCAGACGCTCGACAATACCTGGATCATGAGGCGTCCTTTTCGGGTGCGGCCGTCTCCCGGTGCATCATCCGGCTTCGCACGCGCCGGTCACGTCTGTCCTTGCTGCAGCGCCGTATGCCCGACTGTTTGCGACGCGGGCACCCGGCCTTGCGGTTCCGGGCGAGTCAGGCCACGTCCTTGCGCATGGTGGCCATGCCACGGCGGCGGCCGAGCTCCTCATAGCCGGCTCCGTCGTAGAGCCGCATAGCGGCCTCGTTGTCGGTCTCGGCCTTCAGCGTGATCGACAGGGCGCCGAGGTCGCGGGCGGCCGCCTCGGCCATCTCGGTCAGCTGCCTGCCGGCGCCGCCGCGCGCCGCCTCCTCGATGAACACGTAGACGAGGTGGCGCACCTCCGGGCCGATGCCGACCCTGAGGGCGAAGAAACCGACCTCGCGGCCCGTCTCGTCGACGAGATAAAAGGAGGCGTCGTCGGGCTCGTTCAGCCACTTCTCGCGCCATTCGAGCTGGTCGAACGGGAACTTGGCGTTGGGATTGACGAGGGCGAGGTCGGCTTCGTCGGCGAGCAGGCGCGCCAGCGGCGCGAGTTCGAACGGCACGTTGGGCCGGACGCGGAGGTCGGTCATGAGAGCGGGGTCCCGGTGATCGGTTGTTGCCGGTGCCGGGGCGCGCTGGCGCAACCTGCCGGTGGCGGAGACCCCATCGGCGGCGCGGCGCGGAGGGCGGCGATGGCCAGCGGTCCCGGGGCGCGGGCAACCTCTAGCAAGCGGGGCGGGCGCTTGGCCACCCCCGGCGGCCGGAAAGCCTGTCCGGACATGCGGGCCCCGGGGTGGCACCGGCGGTCAGAACGGCAGGGGCGTGGCCTCCTTCACCTCCTTCAGCACGAAGAAGGTCCGGATCTGGCGGACGCCCGGGAGCGCGATCAGCATCTTGCCGTGCAGGGTGTTGAAGTCGCGCATGTCGCGGACGCGGATCTTCAGCAGGTAGTCGAAGTCGCCGGCCACCAGCTGGCATTCCAGAAGCTCCTTCATGCCGGCGACGGCGGCCTCCAGCTCGGCGAAGCTTTCCGGCGTCGAGCGGTCGAGGACCACGCCGACCATGACGAGCGTGCCGAGCCCGACGGAGTTCGGATTGACCCGAGCGTGCACCCCGGCGATGTGGCCTTCGTCGAAGAGCCTCTGGGTGCGACGGTGGCAGGTGGCGGCGCTGACGTTCACGGCCTTGGCGATCTCGGCGTTGGTGAGGCGTCCGTCCGCCTGCAAATGGCGCAGGATGCTCCGGTCGATGCGGTCGAGCTCGGCCATGAAAGAATCTTCCGTCTGGATGGCATCAGATGCGGAGGATTGTGGCCTGAGCGCTTTCCTTATGTCCAGAACGCCTGAGATGGCGGCGAACTTTGAAAGCACCTTTCCGGTGCCGTGAGCTAGCCTGATCGGCAGGACAACGAGGAGAACCGCCGATGTCGCTGCTGGAGAAATTCGACCGCTACCCGCTCACCTTCGGCCCCACCCCGATCGAGCATCTGCCCCGGCTCACTCAGGCCCTCGGCGGCAAGGTGGAGATCTACGCCAAACGCGAGGACTGCAATTCCGGCCTCGCCATGGGCGGCAACAAGCTGCGCAAGCTGGAATACATCGTGCCGGACGCGATCGCCTCCGGCGCCGATACGCTGGTCTCCATCGGCGGGGTGCAGTCGAACCACACCCGCATGGTCGCGGCGACAGCCGCCAAGATCGGCATGAAGTGCGTGGTCGTCCAGGAGAAGTGGGTGCCCCACTACGACGCGGTCTACGACCGTGTAGGCAACATCCTGATGACCCGGCTGATGGGGGCGGACTCGCGCCTCGTCGACGACGGCTTCGACATCGGCATCCGCAAGAGCTGGGAAAACGCGATCGAGTCGGTGCGCCAGGCCGGCGGCACGCCGTATGCGATCCCGGCCGGCGCCTCGGTGCACAAGTACGGCGCGCTCGGCTACATCGGCTTCGCGGAGGAAGTCGCCGCGCAGGAAGCCGACCTCGGCTTCACGTTCGACTACATCGTCGTCTGCGTGGTGACCGGCTCGACCCAGGCCGGCATGATCGTCGGGTTCGCCGCCCAGGACCGCGCCGACCGGGTGATCGGCATCGACGCGTCGGGGACGCTCGACCAGACCCGCGCCCAGGTGCGCGCCATCGTCGACAACGCGGCGGATCTCGTCGGCCTCGGCCGCACCGTTCGAGAGGACGAGATCGTCATCAATCCGGACTATGCCTATCCCGCTTACGGTGTACCTTCGGAGGAAACCAACGCGGCGATCCGTCTTGCCGCCCGCACCGAGGCGATGATCACCGATCCGGTCTACGAGGGGAAATCGATGCAGGGCATGATCGACCTGACGAAGAAGGGCTTCTTCCCCGACGGGTCGCGCGTGCTCTATGCGCATCTGGGCGGCGCGCCGGCGCTCAACGGCTACAGCTACTATTACAAGGACGGCTGAGCGTCCGTCCGACACCGAAGGGGCCGCTCGGCGGTGGCCTCTTGCTCTCCAAGGCTTGCGGAGTGATCCCGTTGTCCAACGCCCACCTGAAGACCATCGAGCAGCGCCTTCTCTGGCTGTCGCACTGGATGATCCATCACGCCAACCACATCCGCCCGAAGGCGGACGGCATCAAGGTCGGCGGCCACCAGGCGAGCTCGGCCTCGATGGTGTCGATCCTGACGGCGCTCTATTTCCAGGCGCTCAGGCCCGAGGACCGGGTGGCGGTGAAGCCGCACGCCTCGCCGATCTTCCACGCGATCCAGTACCTGATGGGCAACCAGACGCGCGAGAAGATGGAGGCGTTCCGCGGCTTCGGCGGCGTGCAGAGCTATCCGAGCCGCACCAAGGACGTGGACGACGTCGACTTCTCCACCGGCTCGGTCGGGCTGGGCGTCGCCATCACCTCGTTCGCCTCGATCATCCAGGACTACATCCACGCCAAGGCGTGGGGCGGCGACGCCCCGCTCGGCCGCATGGTGGCGCTGGTGGGCGATGCGGAGCTCGACGAGGGCAACGTCTACGAATGCCTGCAGGAGGGCTGGAAGAACGGCCTGCGCAACACCTGGTGGATCATCGACTACAACCGCCAGTCCCTCGACGGGATCGTGCGCGAGGGCCTGTTTGGGCGCATCGAGAAGATCTTCGACGCGTTCGGCTGGGACGTGGTGCGGGTGAAGTACGGCGCGCTGCAGCGCGCCGCCTTCGAGGAGCCGGGCGGTGCCCGCCTGCGCGACTGGATCGACGGCTGTTCCAACCAGGAATACGCGGCGCTGACGTTCATGGGCGGCGCCGTCTGGCGCAAGCGGCTGATGGACGATCTCGGCGACCAGGGCGACGTCTCCGCGCTGATCGACCGGCGCAGCGATGCCGAGCTGGCCGCGCTGATGGAGAACCTCGGCGGCAACTGCGTGGCGACCATGGCGGAGACCTTCGCCGCGATCGACCACGACCGCCCCACCTGCTTCCTCGCCTACACCATCAAGGGCTGGGGCACGCCGATCGCCGGCCACAAGGACAATCACGGCGGCCTGATGACCAAGACCCAGATGGCCGCCTGGCAGCGCCACATGGGCGTGCCCGAGGGCGCGGAGTGGCAGCCGTTCGCCACCGTCGAGGACGTGGCCGGCCTGCAGGCCTTCCTCGGCCGGGTGCCGTTCTTCCAAAGCGGCCCGCGGCGCTTCGCCGATGCCCGCCTCGAGGTGCCGCCGATCCCTGCGCCGGGCGAGCGCGAGATCTCCACCCAGGCGGCATTCGGCAAGATCCTGGACGAGCTCGCCAAGGGCGACAGCGATCTCGCCGCGCGCATCGTCACCACCTCGCCGGACGTGACCGGCACGACGAGCCTCGGCCCCTGGGTGAACCGGCGCCGGCTGTTCGCCCGCGCCGCCCAGTCCGACGCCTTCATCAGCCACCGCATTCCCTCGACCGCCAAATGGGAGTTCGATCCCGAGGGCCAGCACATCGAGCTGGGCATCGCCGAGATGAACCTGTTCCTGCTGCTGGGGGCGGCCGGGCTGTCGCACAGCCTGTTCGGCAAGCGGCTGATCCCCATCGGCACGGTCTACGATCCGTTCGTGAACCGCGGCCTCGATGCGCTGAACTACGCCTGCTACCAGGACGCCCGCTTCCTGATCGTCGGCACGCCGTCGGGCGTCACGCTGGCGCCGGAGGGCGGGGCGCACCAGTCGATCGGCACGCCGCTCATCGGCATGTCCCAGGATGGGCTGGCGGCGTTCGAGCCGGCGTTCGCCGATGAGCTGGCGGTGATCATGGCGTGGGCCTTCGACTACCTGCAGCGGGACGGCGAGGCCGATCCGGACGAGCGCACCTGGCTGCGCGACGAGACCGGCGGATCGCTCTACCTGCGGCTCACCACCAACCCGATCGAGCAGCCCGGCCAGCGCTCCGACGACGCCTTCCGCCAGGGCGCCATCGACGGCGGCTACTGGCTGCGCAAGCCCGGCCCGAACGCGGAGGTGGTGATCGCCTACCAGGGCGCGGTGGCGCCGGAAGCGATCCGGGCGGCCGGGATGCTGGCGGAAAGCCGGCGCGACATCGGCGTCCTGGCGGTGACCTCGGCCGACCGGCTGAACGCCGGCTGGACGGCGGCGCAGCGGGCGCGGGCGCGCGGCAACCGCGGCGCCGAGGCGCATGTCGAGCAGCTGATGCGCGGGCTGCCGCGCCACTGCACCCTCGTCACCGTGGTCGACGGCCATCCGGCCACCCTGTCGTGGCTGGGCAGCGTTGCCGGCCATCAGACCATCCCGCTGGGCGTCGAGCACTTCGGCCAGACCGGCACCATCGGCGACCTCTACGCCCACTACGGCATCGACGCGGCGGCGATCGTGGAGACCGTCGGCGGGCTGACGGCCGGCCGGCACGCCAGTCTCGGCATTCTGGCGGCGCACGCCTGAGTGGTGCGCCCGGTCGCCGGCGCGCCGGGCTTGTGCGACGCCTGAATCCGGAGCGATTTCGGCTGGTGCCAGAACGGCTTGGGCGTGATCGCTACGAGCTGTGATCGCGCCGGTAGAGCGCCCATTCGTCGATGCGCTCGCCGCTCGGCAGCAGGCAGTCGTTGGCGACGCCGGCGGCCGTCTTTACCGCCACGAGGCGGCCGCCCTGGTCCCCGCAATAGACCGAGGCCGGGTTGGCCAGGCCGACGGCGGCGGCCGGTTTCGGGGCGTTCTGGGTAGGCGTGCAGGCCGCGAGGGCGAGCAGGGCGAGGCCGGCGGGTGCGCAGATTTTCATGGGGGCTGTCCTTCGTCGGGCGGGGGGCGCGCTGGTGCGCAGCGCAGCTGGTCGGCGCGTGCGCGCGTTATCCCGATCTAAAGGCTTTTCGCGCATCGTGGCGAGCCTTTGCCCGGCTTGTCGGCCGCGACGGCGGGGGCCCGGACCGCTGCGATGTTCCGCCCGAAGGCGCTCGTCCTGGAGATGCGGAATTTCCGCTAAATGACATCGATCAGTGTCTTATGTTTTTGATAAAAGCTTATGGTTAACAGTGCATTATGCATGAGGTTTAATCTCATTTGTGAGAGCGAAATTCCGCTCGGTTGAAGTGACTTCGAAGGCGCGGTGAGGCCGGCCTGCCGGGCTGCGGGTGGCGGGGCGGCGCACCGGGCCGCGCTGGTCCGCGCGCCGGGAAACCGGCCGGATGCGGGCGCCGATGCGCGCCATGAGGGGTTTACGCGCAGGCGTGCGCGTGGTCGCATCCGGGTGGACGGATCTGCGCTATCGGGGGTCCAAACTGCGCTATTTTGCGCTTTCGGCCTGCGCACGCCGGCTGCGCACGCGGCGCGCACCAACAGTCGAAGCGGAGGCGGGTGAGCGCCGGCATGGGTGTGGACGATCTCCTTCTCGGACGCGGAACCTTCGTCGCCGACGTCGCCCACCCGGGCGCCCTGCACGCGGTGTTCGTCCGCGCCCCGCTCGCCCACGCCCGCATCCGGGCCATCGACACCATCGACGCACTCAGTGCGCCAGGCGTCGCCGCGGTGCTGACGGCGGCCGACCTGGGTCCGGTCGCCCCGCTGGTCTCGCCGGTGCGCGTCGGCGGCGCCGGCAACCGGCTGGCGGCGATCGGCCGGCCGATCCTCTGCGCCGACACGGTGCGGCACGTGGGCGACCCGGTGGCGGTGGTGCTGGCGGCCTCGGAAGCCGAGGCGCTGGATGCGGCCGAGCTGGTCGCCGTCGACTACGAGATGCTGCCGGCGGTCGCCTCGGTGACGGCCGGCGCCGGCGACCGGGCGGGCGATGCCGAGATCGACCCGGCCGCGCCGGGCAACGTCGCGCTCACCTTCGCGAGCCGCCCGCCCGGCCGCACCGACGCGGCGTTCGCCGCCGCCCACCGGATCGCCCGCATCACCCTCGACCAGTCCCGGGTGGCGCCGACGCCGCTGGAGACCCGCGGCGCGGTGGTCTCCCACGACCCCGCCACCGGCCGGCTGACGCTGGAGCTGCCGACGCAGGGGGCCGCCGCGGTGGCGGGCGCCATCGCCGCCTCGCTGGGGCGCGACCCGGCCAGCGTCCGGGTGATCACCCGCGACGTCGGCGGCTCGTTCGGCATGAAGATCTACCCCTATCCGGAACACGTGGCGCTGGCGGTGGCGGCGATCGCCACCGGCCGCACGGTGCGCTGGATCGCCAGCCGGGCGGAGGCGCTGCAGAGCGACACCCAGGGCCGCGAGATGCGCTCGGAGGCCGAGATGGCGCTCGACGCCCGCGGCCGCTTCCTCGCCGTCCGGGTGCGCCACCAGGCCGACTTCGGCGCCTATGTCTCCACCTACGCGCCGCACACCATGACCTACGGCCCGACGAGCGTCGCCACCGGCCTCTACGCCATCCCCGACGCCGACGTGGCGATGACCGGCCGTCTCTCCACCACGGTGTGGACCGACGCCTACCGGGGCGCCGGCAAGCCCGAGGGGATTCTCGTGCTGGAGGCGCTGGTCGACGAGGCGGCGCGGGTCTCGGGCCTCGACCCGGCCGAGATCCGCCGCCGCAACCTGATCGGCGCGGCCGCGCTGCCGCACGCGACGCCGGCCGGCGAGACCTACGACAGCGGCGACTTTCCGGACCGGCTGGCCGCCGCCCTGGCTGCGATCGAGCCCGGCTCGGCCGCGCGCCGCGCCGCCGCCACGGGGCGCGGCCGGCTGTTCGGGCGGGGCCTGTCGTGCTGGCTCGACACCACCAGCGGCGGCCCCATCGACACGGCGCGGCTCAGCGTCGACACCGAGGGACGCGCGACGGTGACGGCCGGCAGCCAGGACACCGGCCAGGGCCACGCGGCCGCCTTCGCCCGCATCGTCTCCGAGCGGACCGGGCTCGCGGTGGCCGGCCTCGCCCAGGGCGATTCCGATGCGGCGCCCGAAGGCGGCGGCAGCTACGGCGCGAAGACCATGGCGGTGATGGGCTCGGCGGTGGCCAACGCCTGCGACGCGCTGGTGGCGGCGGCGCGGGCGCGGGCGGCGGAGCGCTTCCAGGTGGCGCCCGAGGCGGTCCGCCTCGAGGGCGGCGCCCTGGTCGTGCCCGGCACCAACCACCGCCTCGAGCTGGCGGCGCTGGCGCGCGCGGCGGGCGGGCTTGCCGCCGAGGCGAAGGGCGGCGGCGCCACCACCTACCCGAACGGCTGCCACGCCTGCGAGGTGGAGATCGATCCGGAGACGGGCGAGGTGGCGATCGCCGCCTATGTCGCGGCCGACGACTACGGCGCCATCCTCGACCGCGACGGCCTCGCCGGCCAGCTTCAGGGCGGCATCGCCCAGGGGCTGGGGCAGGCGCTGCACGAACGCGTGGTGTTCGCCGCCGCCGACGCCCAGCTCGTCACCGGCAGCCTGATGGACTACGGCCTGCCGCGCGCCGCCGACATGGGCGCGCCGACGCTGCTGCTGACCGAGGACCACCCCTGCCGCAATACGCCGCTCGGCACCAAGGGGGTGGGCCAGGCCGGCGCCATCGCCGCCCCCGCCGCCATCCTCAACGCCGTCAACGCCGCGCTGGCGGAGGCGGGGGCAGGGCCGATCACAAGCCTGCCCGCGACGCCGCTGGCGGTGTGGGAGGAGCTAAGGGTGGGGCGGGGGGACGGCGTGGGTTGATGCGTGATGGGGCGGGGGCCGTGGCTCGGCTGAGGATGCAATTGGATACATTGCGGTCGTTCAGGCCCGATTTGGCCCTACCCAGAAACGGACATTCGGGCTCATCTCGATGAACGGCGGAAATGCGCCATACGGTCCCGAATCCATTAAGTGGACGCTCATGAGGCCGGGTAGTTTGTGGCGTTTCGCTATGATCTAGTGGATTGATCGGATCAAAGGAGTCCGCTTGGGGATTCCTCTGACGGCGCGGCCGTGCGAGTCTGACGTATGCGCAGCGGCATCTCCTTCAC